>NZ_JBHSPB010000026.1:0-94011 GCF_042656465.1 Streptomyces gamaensis | reverse complement strand
TCCGGCGGGTCCGCGGGATCCGCCGGAGGGACCGGGGCGGAGGCGGCCGGGGCGGCGGCCACCGGCTGCCCGGCGGGGCCCGTCGCACCGGCCGGGCCGGCGCCGTGGGGGTCCGTCGCGCCGAGGCCGCCCACGTCGTCCAGGCCGTCCCCGTCGGCGATCGCGGTGAGCCGCGCGGAGGTGTCCATGAACGTGGCGTCGACCCGGTGCACGGCCCGGTACAGGGGGAGCGCCGCGGCGCTGCGGCCCGTCCCCTCGTGCGCCCGGGCCAGCCAGTAGCGCAGCTCCTTGCGCTGCGGCTGCTCACTGCGGCAGCGCATCAGCGCGGCGGCGAGCAGCGGTTCGGCCTGCCCGTACATCTCCAGCCGGACCCGGGCCATGCCGCCGAACAGGCCCGCCTCGATGCCGAGCACCGGGTCGTCGAGCAGCGGCTCGGTGTGGCGCACGAGCTGCTCCCAGTCCTTGACCAGATAGGCGCGGCAGGCGTGCAGGAAGCGGGCCTGCGGATCGGCCCCGGGGGGCGGGCAGACGGCCAGCGCCCGGTCCAGCTCGGGGACGTGGCGGCCGTCGAGCCAGTGCGAGGCGTGGGCGAGCAGCAGATCGCGGCCGGTCTCCAGCACCGGCTGCACCCACCAGCCCAGCCAGTACCAGGAGTTGAGGGTGCGCCTGTGGCGGGCGCGCTGCTCGCCGAAGCGGTCCCGGTGGCGGTACATGCGCAGCAGCGCGGTGGTGGTGTCGGCGCGCAGCGCGTGCAGCCCGAGCCAGGCGTCGGCCATCCCGGGGTCGGCGCGGACCGCGGTGCGGAACTCCTCCTCGGCCTGGGCGTAGGCGCCCATGGTGTAGGCGTCGATGGCGCGCAGCCAGGCGAGGTCGGCCGGGGCGGGCGGGCCCTGCGTGCCGAGTTCCATCTCGTCCCCCACGAACCGTGCCCCCGTAGCGTGCTGCCGGGCGAGTGCCTGGCACCCCTCTTCGAACCGCTGTGCTGTGGACGGGAGTTGACCAGTGGTTGCCGGCGCACCCGCCGGCAGGTGCACCGCCTCGCATCGTACCTGCGCGCTTGGCGTCGGCCGAAGGGTGCCGCAGGGCTGTTCGCGGCGGAAAAACATTCCCGGTACGGGCCGGAAGAGGTCCGGAAAATGGTCACCCAGGGTGAGGGCAGGCGCTGCGCAAAGCGCCCGAAAAGGGGTTCCGGAGGGGGTACGAAGCCCCCGATCACGGGGGAACAACCGGGGGCTTCGCGTCCGCAAGCAGCCTTCCTCGGCCGCTCAATGAGAACGTAAGTCCTGTACGGCCCCTCGGTCAAGCCGAGTTGGCGGAGTCGGCGGGGATCGGCCGACGGTGGCGGGTGAGTTGACGGCCGTTCGTCACTCAGCGTGAGGCCGGGGGTGGTTCAGGGGCGCTTCCCGGGCCCCGGCAGCACCTCGTACCCCTCCTCTCTCTGCAGAATCAGGAATTCGGCGTACGGGCGGGTCGGGTCCGCCGCGAAGTGCTCGCGCTCCGCAAGCTTCCAGCCGTTCCAGAATTCCGACAGCCCTGCACCGTCACGGAGTTGACCCCTTTCCCAGGAGTGCTCATACGGCAACTCCATCCACAGCAGACACGCGAGCCGGGGCCGTAGGGCCCGGCGGCCCGCACCGACCCCCTCCACGAGGACGACGGGCGCCGCGGGCAGCACCCGCTCCTCGGCGAAGCACCGCGCCACCCAGTCGTACACGCGGTACCGCGCGCTCTCCCCGCGCGCGAGCGGTTCGAGGACCTGCGCGCGCAGCCGCTCCGGCCACGCGAACAGCTCCTCGTGCGTGGCGAGATCGTCGAGGTGCAGTACGGGCGCGCCGCCGAGCGCCGCCGCGAGGCGCGCGCTGAAGGTGGTCTTGCCCGAACCGGCGTGCCCGTCCACGGCCACGAGCCGCACCGGCCCGAGCGACGGCGGCAGCGCGCGCAGCCGGAGCGCGAGCGCGGCGACCGCGTCACGGGGGCCGGTCGGGGAGCGGAAGGCGTCGTTCACCCGGTCACCCTACGGCGCGGCGCGCACGGACGACGCCGCCGGCGGACGGCCCCCGCGCGGTCACTGGCCGCCGCCACCGGGAACCGCGATAGTGGTCCGGCCGGTGTCCGTGGCCGCATACGCGCACGGCCCCCGTGCCCGACCCCACCCGCAGACGACTGGGGGAGAACATGACCGACCGACCCACCCCGCGCCGCACCGTCCTCGCCGTGGCCCTCGGCGCCGCCGCGGCCGGATCCCTCGCGGCCGCCACCCCGCTCGCCTTCGCCGCCCCGGCCGCCGGCGGCTTCGGCGGCGGCCCCGGAACCGGCCCCCGCCCCGGTCCCGAGGGCGGCGGCGGGACCGGCGGCCCCGCCGGACGCGTCGACCACCACGACTGGTTCACCCTCGCCGACTGGCGGCACGGCACCGCCCACGGCACCCGCGCCGCGGGCGGCCCCCGCCCCGGTCTCGTCATCGCCCGCCCGGCCGGCACCCTCGACTACCCGGACCCGCACACGCACACCACCACGACCTGGGAGTACGCCACCTGGACCGCCCCCGAGCGCAGACTGCCGACCCCCGCGAGCGAACTCGTCGCCTCCTGGAACGCCCGCACCCCCGCCGGCACCTGGATCCAGACCGAGGTCCGCGGCAGGTACACCGACGGCAGTGCCACCCCCTGGTACGTACTGGGCCGCTGGACCTCCTCCGACGCCGACGGCGACATCCGGCGCACCTCCGTCGACGGCCAGGGCGACGGCAGGAGCAGCGTCTCCACCGACACCCTCGCCGTCGACCACCCCGACACCGGGCTCCGCCTCGCCTCCTGCACCCTGCGCCTGACCCTCCACCGCAGACCCGGCACCGACCTCACCCCCACCGTGTGGCGGCTCTCCGCCATGGCCTCCGACCTCCCCGACCGGTTCACGGTGCCGCCCTCGAAGCCGGGCCCCGCGACCGGGCGCGAACTGCCCGTGCCCCGCTACTCCCAGGAGATCCACAAGGGGCAGTACCCCCAGTACAACAACGGCGGCGAGGCCTGGTGCAGTCCCACCTCCTCCCAGATGGCCATCGAGTACTGGGGACGCCGCCCCAGCCGCCGGGACCTCTCCTGGGTCGACCCGCACTACGCCGACCCCCAGGTCTGCCACGCCGCCCGCTTCACCTACGACCACCAGTACGGCGGCTGCGGCAACTGGCCCTTCAACGCCGCCTACGCCGCCACCTACCGCGACCTGCAGGCCGTCGTCACCCGGCTCCGCTCGCTCACCGACGCCGAACGCCTCGTGCGGGCCAACATCCCCGTCATCACCTCGCAGTCCTTCCTCGCGAGCGAACTCGACGGCGCCGGCTACGGCACCGCCGGGCACCTGATGTGCGTCGTCGGCTTCACCGCGGCCGGCGATGTGATCGCCAACGACCCCAACAGCCCCTCGGACCCGGCCGTCCGCCGGATCTACCGGCGCGGGCAGTTCGAGAACATCTGGCTGCGCACCAGGCGCTACAACGCCCAGGGCCAGGTCAAGAGCGGTACGGGCGGCGTGTGTTACCTCTACTTCCCGCTGCGGCCCACCCCCGCCCAGCGGGAGGCCCTCGCGGCGGTGGGCGTGCGCTCGTAGCGCGGTCTGTACCGCCCCCGGGCACCGGCGGCGCGGTCCGTACCATCGGCGCCGACGGAGCGCGAGCACCCGCCCCGACCCACCGGGACGGCCCGCGCCGCCGGTGTTCGCGCACATGCGAGAGGGGATATGACTGTGCATCAGGCAGCCGCCGCCGTGCCGGGGATCCGCCGGGCCCGGCAGGAGGAGCGGGACGCCATCGGCCGGCTCATCGGCGAGGCGTTCTTCGAGGACCCGGTCAGCGCCTGGGTCTTCCCCGACGCCGACCGCCGCCGCGCCGTCCAGCCGGACTTCTTCGGGGTCTTCCTCGACGCCGGACTGCGCCACGGCTGGGTCGACGTGACCGACGACCTGTCGGCCGTGGCGGTGTGGCTGCCCGTCACCGTGGACGCCCCCGAGGGCGACCACGCGTCCGGCGACGACATGGGGGAGCGCCTGGCCCGCGCCGACGCCGGCAACGAACGCGCCCGGACCGTCGTGGAGTTGATGGGCCGCATCCACCCCACGGACCGCTCCCACTACTACCTGCCCGCCATAGCGGCCGCCCCCGCCCGGCAGAGCGCCGGCCGCGGCCGGGCCCTGCTCACCGCCACGCTCGACCGCTGCGACGCCGAGGGCGTGCCCGCCTATCTGGAGGCGAGCAGCGCGCGCAGCAGGGCCCTGTACGCACGCCTCGGCTTCACCGACACCGGCGCGCCCGTCGAACTGCCCGACGGCGGACCGTCGTTGTGGCCCATGTGGCGCGAGCCACGGCCCTGACCCCGCGGCCCCGGGATCCGGGCGCGGGCCCCGGCGGCCGCCGGGGCCCTTTTCCCGCCTGTTTCCCACCCGTCCACGATTGACACTCTCGTCCCGGCCCTCTCCCGGCCATCAGCTGGCAGGATCGGTGACGCGCCGGGCCCGGGGGACACCGGCGCGACAGTAGCGACGGGACGGCGATGAGAGAAACCGAGGGAGATGCATCTCACGTACGCCGGTGGTTTGACGGCGCGTCGGACAGCACACCCGCAGGAGGCGGCCGCGCCCCGGCGGCCCATCCGGACGACTGGTGTCCGCATCCGGCTTCCAATCGAACGGACGATCAGTAGCCTCGGCTCACATGCCCTCGCGAGGAGCTGGAGAGGCGAACTGATGGAGCGTACGGAGCGCCCGTCCCGGGCCCCGCTCGGCGTCGGCCCCGCGACGTATGCCGGACGCGCCGGAGCGGGGCACCGGCCGTGACCCGGAGCGGAACCGGAGGCGGAACCCCCGGACCGACGACCGGCAGGACGGCCGGGCCGGACTCCACAGAGCCCACCTCGGGGAACACGGGCCCGGGCGAGCGGATCGGCACACCTGTGAACAGCACGACCAACGGAAGCGGAAGCGGAGCCGGGGTGGGAATCGCGAGTGGCGCACCGGCGCCGGCCGTGACCAGGGGCAGGACCGCCGGGTTCTGCGTACGGGACGGCCACGACCGACGCGACGGACACGGACCGCAGGACGGCCCCCGGGAACGCCCCACGGGAGCCCCGCCGGCGCGCGGCCAGGACGCCCCCGAGGCGCACGAGCCGCCGCCGGCAAGGGAGCCGGCCGAGCCGGCCGCACCGCGGGGGGAGGCCCCCGCGCCCGCCGCCGGCGCGTGCCGGAACCGGGCCGACGGCGCGACCGACCCGCGGGTGCGGCGGTTCGCCGAGGAGTGGGGCCGGGCCGTGTACCCGGTGAGCCGGACGGCCATGACCCGCGCCGAGTTCGAGGACAGCCTCGTCCCGCTCGCCGCCCGGCTCCGCGACGCCCTGACCGCCGACCCCTTCGACGCCGGGGCCGCCCGCGAGGTCGGCGCCGAGCTCGCCCGCGCGCACTGCGCCGACCCCGGCGCCCTGACCGCCGTCCTCGGCGTCGTCGACTCCTCCCTGCTCGCGCACTGCCCGCCCGGCCACGGGCTGGACGCCGAGGAGGCACGTACCCGCTGCTCCCGGCTCCAGCACGCCCTCGCCGCCGGCTTCGCCTGCGCCCTGCGCGAGCGCACCCTCGCCGAACAGGAGGCCCTCTCCCGCGCCGCGCTGGCCGCGCAGGCCGAGACCGAACGGGCCCTGCACACCAGCGAGGCCCGGTTCCGGGCGGTGTTCGAGGGGGCGGCCATCGGCGTGGGCATCGCCGACGTCGAAGGCCGCATCATGGACGTCAACGAGGCCCTGTCCCGGATGTTCGGCACCGGCCCCCACGAGGTGAAGGGCCGCAACGTCGGCGAGCTCGTGCACCCCGAGGACTCCCCCGAGGTGTGGGGCCTGTACCGGGAACTGGTCCGCGGCGACCGCGACTACTACCGGGTCGAGAAGCCGTACTACCGGGGCGACGGCAGCGTGCTGTGGACCGACCTGTCCGTGGCCCTGCTGCGCGACGCCCAGGGCCGGCCCCAGTACCAGCTCGCGCTCATGGAGGACATCACCGAACGCCGCCTGCTGCACGAGCGGCTGCGCTACGAGGCCACCCACGACGCCCTCACCGGCCTGCCCAACCGCACCCTGTTCTTCGAGCGCCTCGACCGCGCCCTCGACGCCGCCACCGGCGACGTCCGCTTCGGCCTGTGCTACCTCGACCTCGACGGCTTCAAGGCCGTCAACGACAGCCTCGGCCACGCGGTGGGCGACCGCCTGCTCGTCGCCGTCGGCGAACGGCTGCGCTCGTGCGCCACCGCCCCCGCCGAACTCGTCGCCCGCCTGGGCGGCGACGAGTTCGTGGCCCTGCTCACCGGCGAGCACGCGCTGCGCGACGCGACCGCGCTCGCCCGCCGGATGCTCACCGCGCTGGCCGAACCCGTCCGCCTCGACGGGCGCGACCTGTCCGTACGGGCCAGCATCGGCATCGTCGAGGGCGCGGCCGGCGAGAGCGGCGCCGCCGAGGTGCTGCGCAGCGCCGACATCACCATGTACCGGGCCAAGGCCGCCGGCGGCAACCGCTACGAACTCGCCGACGCCGACTCCGACGCCCGCGCCATCGCCCGGCACAGCCTCACCAACCGGCTGCCCGCCGCGCTCGACAACGGCGAGTTCTTCATCGAGTACCAGCCGCTGGTACGGCTCACCGACGGCACCGTGCGCGGCGCGGAGGCCCTCGTGCGCTGGCTGCACCCGGTGCACGGCGTGCTCGGACCCGACCAGTTCATCCCCCTCGCGGAGAACACCGGACTCATCGTGCCGCTGGGCCGCTGGGTGCTCCAGGAAGCGGCCCGCCAGGCCCGCGCCTGGCACAGCGAGGCACAGTACGGCGAAGGACCGTGCCGGGGCCCGTTGCGCGTCAACGTCAACCTCTCGCCCACCCAGCTGCGTTGGCCCTCCCTCGTCGCCGACACCGTCCTGGTGCTGGAGAACGCCGGCCTGCCCCCCTCCGCGCTGTGCCTGGAGGTCACCGAGAACGCGCTCATCGGCGCCGACGAGGAGGAACTGCGCCCCTTGCGGCAACTCGCCGACATGGGCGTGGACATCGCACTCGACGACTTCGGCACCGGCTACTCCAACCTCTCCTATCTGCGCCGGCTGCCCGTCAGCACCCTCAAGCTCGACCGCTCCTTCACCCGCGGCATGCAGCGCGCGCCCGCCGACCCCGTCGACGTCAAGATCGTCGAGGGGATCGTCTCCCTCGCGCACACTCTCGACCTCTCCGTCACCGTCGAGGGCGTGGAGACCGGAACCCAGGCCGAGCACCTGCGCATGCTGGGCTGCGACACCGCCCAGGGCTGGTACTACGCCCGGCCGGGCCCGCCGGAGCGCATGGGCACGCTCTCGCTCGTCGACGCCGCCTCGTAACCGGCGAGCGGGCTCCTCGTCACGGCTGCCGCAGCCCCGTCACGGCGGCCCGGGAGCGCGCGTCCCCGGCTCCCCGGCCGCCGCCTCCTCGTCCGTGAGCAGCCGCGAGCGGATCAGAAAACGCACCCCCTCCGGCGCCTCCAGCGAGAAACCGCTGCCGCGCCCGGGCACCACGTCCACCGTCAGATGCGTGTGCCGCCAGCGCTCGTACTGGTCCGCCGACATCCAAAAGCCCACCGGCTCGGCCACGCCCTCCACGGCCAGCTCCGCGAGCAGCACGTCGGCGGCGCCCGTACGGAACTCACCGTCCTGGTAGCACATGGGCGAGCTTCCGTCGCAGCAGCCACCCGACTGATGGAACATCAACGGGCCGTGCTTCCCCCGCAGTTCACGCAGCAGCCCGGCCGCGCGCGGCGTGAGCGCGACGCGCGAGGGGCGCGCCCGCGTCCCGCCGGTGCCGTCCGCACCGCTCATGCCGGCCACCCCTCCCCGGGCCGCGGCCACCGCGCGGGCGGCCACCGGGACATCTCCGATCCCCACAGACTGCACCGCCGCGCCCCCGCCCGCCAGAGGAACGGCCCACTGCCCGCCCCGACGTGACACGGCTCACGAACGGCCGCGCTCCGGCGCGGCCGCCGCTGCGGGGCGACGGAAACGGGGGATCTCCAGCATGACCGGCCCGGTACGTCCGTGGACCACCCGTCGGCCCCCGCGCCGACCACCCACAGGAAGGCGACCGATGAACCTGCTCCTCCAGGCACTGCCGATAGCCGCACCGACCCTCGGCTGGGCGGCCCACGTCCTCGTCCTCCTCCGCCGGCTGCGAACCGCCCGCACCGATCCGCTGACGGGGCTGATGTGCCGCGAAGAGTTCACCGCGCGGGCCCGCCGCGCCGTCAAACACCCCTGTGCCGCCGTGCTGTTGCTCGACCTCAACGGCTTCAAGCAGATCAACGACACCCACGGCCACGCCGCCGGCGACCAGGTCCTCGCGGCGGTGGGCCGCCGGCTGTCGCTCTGGTCCCGGGAGCACGGCGGGTTCGCGGCCCGGCTCGGCGGCGACGAGTTCACGGCCGTCGTCCGCCTCGCCCCCGACACCGACCTGGACGACGCGCTGACCCGCGGACTCACCACCCGGCTGTCCACACCGCTGCCGGTCACCGCCGGCACCGGCCGACTCACCCTGCGCCCCCGCGCCTCCATCGGCATATGCCGCGCCGCGCAGCGGCCCGGGGCGGAGCTGCCCGAGCTGCTGCGCGGCGCCGACGAGGCGATGTACGCGGCGAAGCGGCACGGCCGGAACTGGCGGCCCGCCGCTCCGGCCGCACTGCGCCCGGTCGTCACCGGACGACGGCCCGGGCGGCCCGGCACCCACCTGACGCTGCGTCCGATGCCCGTGGCCGTCGTCCGGCGGAGGGCCTCGTGACACCAGGGCCCGCCGGAGCGCGGCGTGTCGCTGTCCGCGCGGTCAGGACGCGTTGTCGTCCCCGTCGGAACCGGCGTCCGCGGCCGGAGGCGGCAGCGGCGGCGCGGGCGGCACGACCGGTGCCGTACCGGGACGCGGCGCCGGCGGGGGAGGGGCAACAGGCCGCGGAGCGGCGGGAGTCGAGGCCGGCGGCTGGGCGGCCGGCGGGGCGGCCGGCTTCACCGCGGGGGGCGGCGGCGGGCCGAACCCGGTCAGGTAGGCGGAGACGACCACATTGGCCGTGTACTCGTGCTTGGCGCGGTTGTAGTCGCCGCCGCAGGTGATCAGCCGCAGCTCGGCGCGGTCCGGGTCGCGCGGCCCGTAGACCTTCGCGTCGTCGAAACGGTCGTTGGGGACGACGGAGACGTCCTCGACCGTGAACTCGGCTGTCGAGCCGTCGGACCGGGTCACGCCGATCGCCTGACCGCGCTTCATATTGCTGAGTTCGTAGAAGACGGCCGGCGCGGTCTTGGTGTCCACGTGACCGACGAGCACGGCGGCCCCGGGACTGCCCGGCTGCGGCCCTTCCTGATACCAGGACACCGCGTTCGGCCGCTCATAGGGGGGCAGTTCGACCGTACCCAGCGGGTCGAGCCCGTGCCCCTCGATCGGCGCCTTGATGTTCATGGCCTTGACGACCAGACTCTGGGGGCCCACCCCCGGCAACGGTTCGTGTGCCGGGGGCAGGCCGGGCGCAGGAGGGCGGCCCTGGCTTCTGGGAGCGACGACGTTCACCTTCGGAGCCGTGGTCTCCGGCTCGTCGACGGCGTCGCGGCCCCACAGCCACAGGGCCAGCAGCAGTGCTGCCCAGGCCGCCCCTGTCAGCAGGAGGCGGCGGACGCCTCCTGTGCGCACATCTGACATGTCACCGTCCGCTTCCCGTCACCGCTTGGCCGGGCTGGTGCGACGGCGGTACCAGATCATCCCGCCGGCGAGACCCGCGGTGGCGACCCCGGCGAGGGCGATCGCGGAGGCGTCGAACGCCGAGGCGTCCGAGGCGGCGGCCACGTTCGCGGTGGCACCGCCACCCGCGTGGGCGTGACCGTGCGGCCGGTGCCCGTCGTGACGACCGTCGTGGTGCTCGCGCCCGCCGTCGTGGCCGTCGTGGTGCTCACGGCCCTCGTGGTGCTCGCGCCCGCCGTCGTGGTGGTCACGGCCACCGTCGTGACGCCCGTCGTGGTGGTCGCGGCCGCCGTCGTGGTCACGGCCGTGGTCCCAGCCACCGTCGTGGTCCCAGCCGCCGTCGTGGTCGCGGCCGCCGTCGTGGTCCCAGCCGCCGTCGTGGTCCCAGCCGCCGTCGTGGTCGCGGCCGCCGTCGTGGTCACGGCCGTGGTCCCAGCGGCCACCGTGGTCGTCGTCGCAGTCCTCCCGGCCGTGGTCCCAGCGACCGTGGCCATGGCCGTCCCGGTGGTCGTGGTCGGTCTTGGCGACCACACGGCTGCCGGCCGGACCGGCCGGGGAGCTGCTGAGGGCGTAGGCGGCGGGAGCCGCGCAGACGGCAACGGCCGTCAGGGTGCCGCAGAGAGCGGTACGTATGGACTTCATGGATGTACCTCCTTGCCTCCGAGATTCACCCGGCATTTCAGGAGGGGCATCCGCACAGTGGGTCTATTGCTCCATACGGTAGGAAATCAGGGCCAGGTGGGCGACGGGGGGCGTGTGGAGGGGGTGTTGGAGCGGCTGGGTGGCGGGGTCAGCCCCAGCGGAGCCACAGCCACAGCAGGAGCCCCGCGAGGGCCGAGGCGGAGAGCTGGACGGTCAGTCTGCGGGGTGCCGGAGCGGTCTGCCCGCCGATCGCCTTCTCCTGCGCCTCGGCCGCTTCCTTGACCTCCTTGGCGCGACCGAGGAGGCCGAAGACGAAGGCGAGCATCACCGTGGCATGCAGGGACAGCGTCTTGTCGAGGTCGTGCCCCCGCAGAGCGGCGGCCACCGACAGATACAGCAGCCCGATCAGGGGGAGGCACGCCGCGCGGATCCTGTACTTCTGCGTCGGCATCACGGGTATGCACACGGCCAGGTACAGCGCCGTCGACACGGCAGCGAGGATCCACCAGGTGTCCGTGGAGATGACCGGAGGGTGCAACGTGCTCTCCTTGACCGCTGTGGTGCCCGCGTGCGCGGGCACCACAGCTCAACTGCTCACAGAAGGGTGACGAGAAGGGTGACTAGTCGAACCAGCCCGACACTGTCGAGTAGACCGACGAGGCGGCTTCGCCCACGGCCTTCGCCGCTCGCGTGCCCACCGACTTTACTAGCGGGGCAGCGCTGTCGATGACCCGGTTCATCCGGATCCCGGCCACGCTCAGACCGACGCCGATGGCGGAGCTGACGAACTCGGGGCTCCAGCCGTGGACGGCGAAGGTCAGCACCGCGCTCGCGGTTCCGGTGAACAGGGAGACACCGCCGAAGACCGCCGCGACGGGCTCGGCGCCGACGAGCGCCGCACCTGCCGCGATGTAACCGGTGTAGGTGCTGATGTCACCCAGCACCCCGGCAACCTTGTCGACCTTGTCCGCGGTGGAGTCGCCGCCGGAACCACTGCCCGAACCGCCGCCCGGCAGCCGGGCATCGTCGTTCTTGGAGTCGTTCTCCGGACGCTGGTTGTTCTTCGCGTCCTCCTCGGCCTGCTTGCGCGCGGCTTCCGCCGCCGCCCGCTGCTCGGCCTCGTACTTGTCCTGCGCGATCTGCTTCGCCTGGCTCGCCGCCTGGCGGGCGGCCGCCGCGTCCTGCCCGGCCTGGGTCGCGGCCTGCTGGGCCCGGCTCGCCGAGGCCTGGGCGCTGGCCGCCGAGGCCGACGCCTGCTGCGCGGAGGAAGCGGCCTGGGTGGCCGAGTAGTTGGCCTGGCGGCTGGCGACACGCGCCTTGGCGGCGGCCTCCTTGGCCTTCTGGGCGGAGGCGGCCGCGCTGGCGGCCGACGCGTCGGCCTGGTCGGCGTAGTTCCGCGCCTGGGCGGCGTAGCCCTGGGCCTCCTTCGCCTTGGCCTTGGCCCGGTCGGCACTGGCCTTGGCCTCGTCGGCCCTGCCCTGGGCGTGGGCCGCGGCCTCGGCGGCGGTCTCCGCGTTCGCGTACGCCTCGGACGTGGCCTTGGCCGCGATGCTGAGCTGGGCCTGGACCGCCGCGATGTGGGCCGCGGTGTCCTGGTCCGCCTGCGCGGCACGGAACTGGGCGCGCTCGACGAAGGCACGCCGCATCGCGTCCGTACCCTCGAGCGCCACCTGCGCGGCGGCCTTCATGGCCGGACCGCCCTGCTCCAGCTGCCGCAGCGCCTGGAAGCGGTCGTCCTCGGCCCGCGCCTTGGCGTAGCCCGTGGTCAGGAACGAGCGCAGTGCCTCGGTGGAACCGTCGTCGAGCGCCTTGGAACCGGCGTCCTTGACGGCCTTGCCCCCGTCGTTGATGATCCGCAGGATCTGGTAGCGGTACTCCTCGCGCTGACCGTCGAAGGCACCCTTGGTCAGGAACTCCCGCACGTCGGCGGGGCTCTTGGCGAGGGCGTCCTGGGCGGCCGCCGCGGTCTTGGGGGAGCCGATCCGGCTGAAGAAGACGGCCGTGTCACGGTCGTCCAGGTCCTCGGCCCTGCTCCGGTCCTGCTTCACCCAGGACAGCACGTCCTCGTCGGAGCCCGACAGGGCGTCCCCGGCAGCCGCCCGGGTCCACGTACCGCTGCTCGACAGCAGGTTGGCGGCCGCCTGGCGGGCGGTCTTCGCCGCGCCCTGGTCGTCCTTGCCCAGCTTCGCGCCGGCCTCGGAGATCAGCTGCTTGGTCGCCTCGTCGGTCTGGGCGTCCTGGGTCTGCTGCTTGACGACGACGGACTGCATCTCGTCCTCGAAGGACTTGCGGTTCCGCGCGTCCTCCAGGCCGGCGGCGAGATCCGCCTGAAGCTTCTGCTCCTCGGCCTCGCGGGCGACCTTGAAGACGGTCTGCGCCTGCGTGGTCGCGTCGTCGGCCGCCTTGGCGGCGTCGGCGGCGGCAGCGGCGTGCGCCTTGGCCTTGTTGGCGGCGTCCTGGGCCTTGCCCGCCTCGTCGGCGGCCTTGTCGGCGGCCTTGGCGGCCGCGTCCGCGTGCGTGGCCGCGCTGTTGGCCGCCGTGCGGGTCTTACGGGCGGCCTCCGCCGCCTGGTTGGCCAGGGACACCGCGGAGTTGGCCGCGCGGGTCGCGCGGTCGGCCTCGTAACGGGCCGTGGCCGCCGCCCGCTTGGCGCGGGCCGCCTCGGCCTGGGCTATGCCGGCCTGAGCGCTCGACTCCGCGGCCGCCTCGGCGGCGGCTGCGGCGTTACGGGCGGCGTTGGCGGCCGCGGCACCGGACTGGCCCGCAGCGGCGGACGCGTTCGCGGCCTGGTCGGCGGCGGCAGCGGCCGTACGGGCACCCGCCGCCGCGTCCCGGGCCGCCTCGGCCGCCTTGCGTGCCGACGCGGCCTGACCGGCGTCCTGCATGGCGGCGTTCGCGGCCTGGTACGCGCGGGACGCGGCCTGGCCGGCCGCGGCAGCCGCGGCGGCGGCGTTGGACGCGGCACGGGCCGCCGTATTGGCCGCCGACACCGCGTTGTTGGAGGCGCGGATGGCGGTACGGGCGGCCGCCGCGGCACCTTCGGCGGCCTGGGCGGCATCCGTGGCGTAGCGGCCGGCCTTGTCCGCGTCGGACTTGGCCAGGGCGGTCTGCCGCGCCGCTTCCTCGGCGGCTTCCTTCGCCTTCGCCGCGGCCTTGTCGGCGACGGCGGAGGCCTCCAGTGCGGCGTCGGTCTCCGCCTTGGCCTTCTTGCCGGCCTCGGTGGCGGCCTGGGCCAACTGCGTGACCGTCATCGTCTCCTGGTCACGCGCCCGGGCGAGATCCAGGCCGCGCTCCAGGAACTCGGCCCGGTCGCCGTCATCCCCGTTCAGGGCGCGTTCGGCGGCCTGCTTCACGGCGGGGCCACCGGAGTTGACGACGCTCAGGACCTCGAACCGGTTGTCCTCATTGGTGGCCTTGTCCAGGCCTTCCTGGAGGAACTTGTCCAAAGCCGCGGGCGTTCCGTCGTCGAGGGCGCGCTGGCCCTCGCGGTTGACGGCCTTGCCGCCCGCGTTCATCGCACGCAGGACCGCGAAGCGCCGGTCGTCCTGCAGCGGTTTCTCGTATCCGTCCTTGACGAATGCGAGGACGTCCTCGCCGGAACCGGACAGCGCCTTGTCGGCTGCTGCGGCAACGCCGTTTCCGGCGCCCGACATTGTCTTGAGGATGGCGTACCGGGCGTCCTCGACCTGGGCCCGGTACAGCTCCCCGCCGAGGAACTTGCTCATGTCGGCGGCCGACCCGGTCAGGGCCTTGACCGCCTCGCGCTTGGCCGCGACGCCGCCGGTCTTCCAGGCCTCCACGGCCTGGGCTCGGGCGTTGTCCGGAAGCGGGGCTTCCCCGGCCTGCGCCGGGAGTGCCTGGGCCACGGTCGTACCGAGGATGACGGCCGCTGTGGTCAGCGCGGCCAGGGCAGTGAATCTACCGCGTGTATGCCGCAGTTGACGCGGCATTCTTGACGGTGTCATGTCAGGTGCTTCCCCAATCGTGCTCTCTTGCTGAGGTTGAGGGGCGTGGCCACGCGCCAAGGAAGCATGATCACACATGTAAAGCATGTGTAATGCGGTATTTAAGGCAGGACTTAAACACTGCCGGCCGGAGGAAGGCGGACGCGCGGCAGTATCAACTCGCCTGATACAAAGGAAACTTGACGGCATTCATCGTGATGCCCGAGCGCCGGTCGGCGGTGCGAGGGCAGCCGGACCGCGTCAACGACACGTCAAGTATTGAGAAGACCTGACACCGAGTGATAGTCATTCCCGGGGGAGCGGTTTGCCCCTTCATGGCCTTCACCAACTGAAACGCGAGTCATCGATGCGGATACCCTCACGCCTCCTGGCCGTCGGTCTGGCCGGCAGCGCCCTCGTCGGCAGCGCCTTCCTGATCGCGGGAGCGGCCAACGCGGCGAACCAGCCCGACGCACCCCGCGCGGCCCAGGTCTCGGACGAGCAACCCCCGTCCGCCGTCGAGGACTTCTCGTACCCGGGCGCGGACAAGATCCTCAAGGAGAAGAACCTCAAGCTGAAGCGCGGCAACGGCAAGATCCTCCTCGCCGAGTGCGGCAGCGAGCCGAACCTCCTGAAGTTCATCGCCCGTGACCGGCCGGACTTCTGCTTCAAGGTCACCGGCGACAACGGCTACCTCTCGCTGGAGGTGCCCTCCGTCGGCGGTGTGCAGAGCAACGACTACAACGCCAAGGTCAACATGACGGTGGACGGCGAGCAGAAGTCCTTCGACATCCCGAAGAACTCCTGGAAGGGCGTCGGCGAGAACACCGACCCCGCGGGCCGCCCGCACACGCTGGTCGAGATCATCACCAGCAAGTAACCCCGCGTTCACGGGCGATGGTCGGGGGCGCGGCGCGCACGGTGCGCCGCGCCCCCGACATCGACATGCGTCCGGGGGAGAGGGAACCGCTCAGGCGCCGCAGACGGCGACCAGTTCGGCGGCCTCCTCCGTGATCGACCGGGCGAGCAGGTCCAGGTCGGGCACGGCGACCGCGTCGGCGAGCAGGCCGAAGCAGACGCGGTCCTCGTACGTGGTGATCCCCACGGCGAGGGACTGCCCGGGCGCGAGCGGGGCGAGCGGGTACGCCTCGCGGACGGGGCTGTCCGCGAGCGTGAGGCCCTGCGCGCCGCGCAACGGGACGCTGGAGACGAGCAGATCGTAGAAGAGACGGCCCGAGCGGGCGATCAGACCGCCGCCGAAGCGGTGGCCGAGCGACGGAACGAGGTCGGCGAGCAGCGCGACGGCACCCGGTCCGCTGGCGGGCCCCGCCTGCTTGTTGCGCTCCATGACCTCGCGTACCGCGCGCACGCGGGCGAGGGGTTCGGCCTCGTCGACGGGGAGCCGGGCCAGGTAGCCGGAGAGCCGGTTCCCCGAGGCGCCCGGGTCGCCCGGGTCACGCAGCGACACGGGGACGAGGGCACGGGGGCGTACGCCGTCACTGCCGTCACCGCGCTTGTCGAGCCAGCGCCGCAGGCCGCCCGCGACCACGGCCAGGAGAACGTCGTTGGCGGTGCCGCCCGTGGCCTCGCGGACGCGGTGCACATCGCGCAGGTCGACGATCGCGCCGTCGGCCCGGCGGGCGCCGGTGGCGCGCGAGGCGAGGGCGGGCGAGGAGTGCACGTCCCACGCGGCGCGGGCCATGGCCGAACCGATGGACAGGGCCCGTCCGGCGTCGCTGACGGCACCGCGCAGCAGACCGGGCAGCAGACCGGGCAGCGTGCGCGGATCGGGCAGGCGCAGCCCGGCCCCGCTCTTCCGCGGCCGTGACACCCCGGCCGGGGCGGGAGCCCCGCCGCCGTCGGCGGGGTCCAGGAGCGACAGGACGTACGACGCCGCGCGCATGCCGTCCGCGTGGGCGTGATGGAACGTGAACAGGACGGCGAAGGACGCGCCGTCCGCACCGGGCAGCACATGCGCGGCCCACGGCGGCCGCCCCCGCTCCAGGGGCTGCTGCATCAGGGCCCCGGCAGCAGCGTGGAAGTCCCGCACGGGCGCGGCGAGGTGCACATGCTCCAACGGGTCGTAGCCGGGCGCCGGTTGGCGGGCGGCGGCGCCGACGGGGAGCAGGACGGGGCGGATACGGGTGTTCAGGCCCGGTATGCGGGCGGCACGGGCGGCGAGCAGCCCGGCGGCACGCTGGGCGGCGTCCGGGGCGTGGGCGTCGAGGATGAACAGCCCGCCCATGTGCAGGGGGTGGCCGGCGGACTCGATGTTCCAGAAGGCGAGGTCGAGCGGGGAGAGCGGTTCGGGGGCCACATCAGGGGCTATGCCAGGGGTCGCTTTAGGGGCCACATCGGGGGTCACTTCAGGAGTCACGGGGTCTCCGAGGTCACGGGGGCAGGGGTGCGCTCGCGCGTCGGGTGGGTCGGAGGGCGACGCTGCTGGACGTAATCGAGCAGAAGTCAATCGTCGTCGGTCGACTACGGTCAAGTACGACCAGGGCACGCTGTGTTAACGACACGTGAAGGCCCACTGATTTCAGCCCGCCCCAAGTCCCCCTGGCCGCGCCCGTTCCCGGGCTGCCGCACCCCACCGCCGCGTCGACCCCGCACGCAACTTGTCCGGATCGCACCACCTGGGTGCGGTTCGAGTTCGCGAACCGGACGTCGGTACGCTGCGCCGGTGCCCTACGACATCACCTTCATCCGACGCCTCCCGGGCCGCACCCTCGTCGAGACGCTCGACCACCGGAACCAGGACTACGATCCGGACGCCGAACCGGAGCCCATGGAGCTGACATCTGCTCAGCGTGCCGCGTGGGAAGAGATCGTGCGCCGCGTGAGCGTTTGACCATGACGGGACGTCGGCCGACATCGAGTTCGCGTACCGCCACTGGGGCGAGGCGGCACGGCACATCGTCACCGAGGCGTACCGCATCGCGGACATCGTCGAGGACATCACCGGGCTCCAGGGTTTCGACTGCCAGACGGAACGCCCCACGGCCGACGGAGACATCGAAGCGGCCGCTGCCTGGCTCGGCCGTGTCTCGTACTGGGCACAGACGGAGATCCCCCGCATGCGGGCAGGGGGCCGGGTTCCGCCTCCCCGCTGATCCGGCGGACCCGGTCGGTCTGTTGGGCCGGTGACCGGGGGTCGGCGGCCCGCGAACCCGCAGGCCCCTTCCCGTTGTTACCCGGTCGGTGTGCCGATGCGGAGGCGATTGCCATCGGGGTCCCGCAGATCGATCTCGCGTGCCCAGGGGGCACTTTGGATCAGTTCCCCGAACTCGGAGGCGATCTCCTCGACGTCGGTCACGCGGAGGTAGACCAGGGTGTCCGGCCGGGCGTCCCCGGTGTGCTCCGACAAGAACAGCCGGACCCGGCCGCGCGCGATCTCGACGAAGGCCGGCAGCCCGTCCTCGAAGCGGTGTTCCCACTGCTTGACGAAGCCCAGGCGCTCGTACCAGAGGACGGCTGCTGCGGCATCGGTCACGTGCAGAATCGGGATGACTTCCTCGTCCATGGCGCCATGTTCCCAGGGACCGCCGTGCGACCCGGCACCGGGCTGTGTGACGCGGCGCTGCTGTCGTCGAGGCTACGGCTCGGTGTCGTCCGGCCGTACTACGGCTGCCACCCGCTCCAGTGGCGGATGTTGCAACGGTTGCACAACGGTGCGCGCACGAAGGGGGGCCCCGGCCCGTGAACCCGCAGGCCGGAGGCCCCTTTCCGTCCGTCAGAAGAAGCCCAGCTTCTTCGCCGAGTACGACACGAGCAGGTTCTTGGTCTGCTGGTAGTGATCCAGCACCATCCGATGCCCCTCCCTCCCGATCCCCGACTGCTTGTAGCCGCCGAAGGCGGCATGCGCCGGGTAGGCGTGGTAGCAGTTGGTCCAGACGCGGCCGGCCTGGATGGCGCGGCCCGTGCGGTAGGCGGTGGTGCCGTTGCGGGTCCAGACGCCGGCGCCGAGGCCGTAGAGGGTGTCGTTGGCGAGGGTGACGGCCTCGGCGAAGTCGGTGAAGGGGGTGACGGCCACGACGGGGCCGAAGATCTCCTCCTGGAAGACCCGCATGCTGTTGGTGCCCTCGAAGATCGTGGGCTGTACGTAGTAGCCGCCCTTGAGTTCGCCGTCGAGTTCGGCGCGGGCGCCGCCGGTGCGGATGCGGGCGCCTTCCTGGCGGCCGATGTCGAGGTAGGAGAGGATCTTCTCCAACTGGTCGTTGGAGGCCTGGGCGCCGATCATCGTGGCGGTGTCGAGGGGGTGGCCCTGGACGATGGCCTCGGTGCGGGTGATGGCCGCTTCGAGGAAGGCGTCGTAGTGACCGCGCTGGATCAGGGCGCGGGAGGGGCAGGTGCACACCTCGCCCTGGTTGAGGGCGAACATGGTGAAGCCCTCCAGCGCCTTGTCGCGGAAGTCGTCGTCCTCGGCCCAGACGTCGTCGAAGAAGATGTTGGGGCTCTTGCCGCCGAGTTCGAGGGTGACGGGGCGCAGGTTCTCCGAGGCGTACTGCAGGATGAGCCGGCCGGTGGTGGTCTCGCCGGTGAAGGCGATCTTGGCGACGCGCGGGCTGGAGGCGAGCGGTTTGCCGGCTTCGGCGCCGAAGCCGTTGACGATGTTGAGTACGCCGGGCGGCAGGAGGTCGGCGACGAGTTCCAGCCAGACGTGGACGGAGGCCGGGGTCTGCTCGGCCGGTTTGAGGACGACCGTGTTGCCCGCGGCGAGCGCGGGGGCGAGTTTCCACGCGGCCATCAGGATGGGGAAGTTCCAGGGGATGATCTGGGCGACGACGCCGAGCGGCTCGTGGAAGTGGTAGGCGACCGTGTCCTCGTCGAGCTCGGAGAGGCTGCCCTCCTGGGCGCGGATCGCGCCCGCGAAGTAGCGGAAGTGGTCGATGGCGAGCGGGATGTCGGCGGCCAGGGTCTCGCGGACGGGTTTGCCGTTCTCCCAGGACTCGGCGACCGCGAGCGCCTCCAGGTGTTCCTCCATGCGGTCGGCTATCCGGTTCAGGACCGCCGCGCGCTCGGCGGGCGCGGTGCGGCCCCACGCGGGGGCGGCGGCGTGCGCGGCGTCGAGGGCGCGCTCGACGTCCTCCGCCGTCCCGCGGGCGATCTCGGTGAAGGGCTGCCCGTTGACGGGCGTCGGGTTCTCGAAGTAGCCGCCCCGTACGGGCGGTACGTACGCGCCGCCGATCCAGTGGTCGTACCGCGACTTGTACGCGACGACCGCGTCGGGGGAGCCGGGGTTGCTGTAACGGGGCATGGCGGACCGCCTTCCGATTCGGCCGCCCGTACTCGTGAGCGGGCGGCGTCCCAAGGAAGTTAGCCGCGCCTTCCGGGGCGCGCCAGGGCTGTCCCGGGACACGCGGCGGGCCCGGCCGGCGCGTGTCCCGTGAGGCGTCCGGGACTTGCGGTGAACATGCCGCTCAGGTGACGCTGCCTGCGTTCGTGTTCCTCTGCGTCATTCCTCTGCATCCGTGTC
Organism: Streptomyces gamaensis; assembly: GCF_042656465.1. Lineage (NCBI taxonomy): Bacteria > Bacillati > Actinomycetota > Actinomycetes > Kitasatosporales > Streptomycetaceae > Streptomyces > Streptomyces gamaensis. The sequence goes on along the minus strand of NZ_JBHSPB010000026.1, from coordinate 74,190 downwards.
CCTGTCGCTCCCGAACTTCCTTAAGGACCAACCTCTATGGACAAGAAGGTGCTCGTCGACATAGCCGAGCGCACCCTGGCCGCCTACGTGACCACCTTCCTCGGCCTGATCCTGGCCGACGGGTTCGACCTCACCAGTGTCCCCGCGCTCAAGGCCGCCGCCATCGCCGCGCTGCCGGCCGCCCTCTCGGTGATCAAGGGGGCGGTCGGCAGTCGCTTCGGCGACAAGGGGAGTGCGGCCTGGTTGCCGCGTTCGGGGCGCAAGGCCGGGCGGGGGGCGGGTTCGTGACGGTGTGTTGGCCAGCCCGTGCCGCCACGTGCGGTCAGGCGTCCAGGCCGTAGCGTGCCGCCGCCTCCTGGACGGTCTCCGGCTTGACCTCCCCGCGCCGTGCCAGGACCGCCAGCGCGGCCCGTACGACCGAGGGCGCGTCGACGCCGAAGTGTCGCCGTGCCGCCTCGCGCGTGTCCGAGAGCCCGAAGCCGTCCGTCCCCAGGGACGTCCAGTCCTGCTCGACCCACGGCGCGATCTGGTCCGGGACCGCCCGCATCCAGTCGCTGACGGCCAGTACGGGGCCCGGCGCGCCGTGCAGCGCCCGCGTCACGTACGGGACGCGGTCCTCGCCCCGCAGCCGTGCCGCGTCGCACTCCAGGGCGTCGCGGCGCAGCTCCGTCCAGGAGGGCGCGGACCACACGTCGGCGGCGACGCCCCAGTCCTCGGCGAGCAGTCGCTGTGCCTCAAGTGCCCAGTGCACGGCCGTGCCGGAGGCCAGCAGTTGCAGGCGGGGCGCGTCGGCGGGCGTGCCGGCCGCCTGCCGGTAGCGGTACAGGCCCTTGAGGATGCCCTCCTCGACGCCCTGCGGCATGGGCGGCTGGACCTTGGGCTCGTTGTAGACGGTCAGGTAGTAGAAGACGTTCTCGGAGTCCGGCCCGTACATCCGCCGCAGGCCCTCCCGTACGATCGCCCCGACCTCGTAGGCGAAGGCCGGGTCGTAGGAGACGGCCGCGGGGTTGGTGGAGGCGATCAGGTGCGAGTGGCCGTCGGCGTGCTGCAGGCCCTCGCCGGTCATGGTCGTCCGGCCCGCGGTCGCGCCGACGACGAAGCCGCGGCCCAGCTGGTCGGCGAGCGCCCAGAACTGGTCGGCCGTGCGCTGCCAGCCGAACATCGAGTAGAAGATGTAGAAGGGGATCATCGGCTCGCCGTGCGTGGCGTACGCGGTGGCCGCCGCGGTGAAGTCCGCCAGTGAACCCGCCTCCGTGATCCCCTCGTTGAGGATCTGCCCGTCCTTGGCCTCCTTGTAGTACAGGAGTTGGTCGCGGTCGACCGGGTCGTAGGTCTGGCCCGTCGGCGAGTACAGCCCGGCCGAGGGGAAGAGCGACTCCATGCCGAAGGTGCGGGCCTCGTCGGGCACGACGGGCACCCACCGCCTGCCCGTCTCCTTCTCCCGCATCAGGTCCTTCACCAGGCGGACGAACGCCATGGTCGTGGCGATCTCCTGCTGTCCCGAACCCTTCGCCAGCGCCTCGAAGGGCTTCGCCGAGGGCGCGGGCAGCGGCTTGGCGGCCACCCGGCGGGCCGGGGCCGGGCCGCCGAGCGCGGCGCGCCGCTCGCGTACGTAGCGTACCTCGGGGGAGTCGGGGCCGGGGTGGGCGTACGGCACGAGGTCACCGTCGAACGCGCTGTCCGGGACGGGGAGTTCCAGCAGGTCCCGCAGGGCGCGGAACTCCTTGACCGTCAGCTTCTTCATCTGGTGGTTGGCGTTGCGCGAGGCGAAGCCCGGGCCGAGGGTGTGGCCCTTGACGGTCTGCGTGAGGATCACGGTCGGCGCGCCCCGGTGCTCCACGGCGGCGCGGTAGGCCGCGTACACCTTGCGCGGCTCGTGGCCCGCGCGGGAGGTGTGGAACAGCTCCAGCAGCCGCGCGTCGTCCAGCGAGGCGCCGAGCGCGCGCAGCGCGGGGTCCGCGCCGGGCGCGCCGAAGAAGTGCTCGCGGATGTAGGCCGCGTCGCGCGTGGCGTACGTCTGGAACTGCGCGTCCGGCACCTCGCCGAGCCGCCGCGTCAGCGCGCCCTCGGTGTCCCGCGCGAGCACCGGGTCCCAGGCCTCGCCCCACAGGGACTTCACCACGTGCCAGCCGGCGGCCCGGAACTGGGCCTCCAGCTCCTGCACGATCTTGAAGTTGGGGCGGACGGGGCCGTCGAGGCGCTGGAGGTTGCAGTTGATGACGAAGGTGAGATTGTCCAGCCGCTCGCGGGCGGCCAGGGCGAGGGCGGCGGTCGACTCCGGCTCGTCCATCTCGCCGTCGCCGAGGAACGCCCACACGCGCGAGCGCGAGGTGTCCTTGATGCCCCGGTGCTCCAGATAGCGGTTGAAGCGCGCCTGGTAGATCGCGGAGAGCGGGCCGAGCCCCATCGAGACGGTGGGGAACTCCCACAGCCACGGCAGCCGGCGCGGATGCGGGTACGAAGGCAGTCCGTCGCCGGCCGCCTCCTGGCGGAAGCGGTCCAACTGGCCCTCGGTCAGCCGTCCTTCGAGGAAGGCGCGCGCGTAGACGCCGGGGGAGGCATGGCCCTGCACGAAGAGCTGGTCACCGGAACCTCCCCCAGCCTCCGGCCGGGGGGACCCCCAGTCCTTGCCCCGGAAGAAGTGCTGGAAGCCGGTCTCGTAGAGCCAGGCCGCCGAGGCGTAGGTCGCGATGTGCCCGCCCAGGCCCGCGCGCTGATTGCCGCGGCTGACCATGGCCGCCGCGTTCCACCGGTTGTAGGCGGTGATCCTGCGCTCCAGATCGAGATCGCCCGGGTACGCGGGCTCGGCGGCGGTCGGGACCGTGTTCAGATACGGCGTCCACAGCTGCGGCGGCACGTCGAGCCCGGCCCGGCAGGCGTGCTCGGCCAGGTGCTGCAGCAGTCGCGCAGCCCGCTGCGGGCCGGCCTGGCGGACGACCGCGTCCAGGGACTCACGCCACTCGGCGGTCTCGGACGGGTCCCGGTCGGGGATCTGGTCGAGCTGGGAGGCGGGCTGGGACATGGGGATCCCCCTTCGCGAGGCCGGCGACGGTCGTTTGATCGATGATCGATCATTCTAGGCATACCCCGGAAGCAGCCCCTTCACACGGGGTGTGCGCGGCGCACCCACGGCTCCCCCCTCGCACACGCTCCCGCCGCGCGCCCCCGCGCGGTTCACTCGCTCTTGCGAGTCCCACTGGAGCGACGGGACCCGGGCCGTCGGTCTTTCCCCCGAGCCGGCGGCCCACCGCCTCGCACCGCCGGGCGGACGGTGCGGGGCGGACCCATGCGCCCGAGCGGGCGGTCGTACGGGTCCCGCGGCCCACCCCGCCGTCGCGCCGCGCGGCGCGGGTGCAACGATGTCCCCGTCATGAGAGCAGGGCAGCCGTACCAGGGACCCCGGGCGCTGCGAGCCGCGGTGTTCGCAGTGGTCTGCGTGCTGCTCGCCGCCCTGGGCCACGCGGTGATGTCCGCGACGACGGTTCCCTGGTGGGCCGTCGCCGTCGCGCTGACGGTCACCGGCAGCGGGGCGTGGGCGGCGGCCGGCCGCGAGCGCGGGCCGCTGCTGATCACCCTCGCCACGGTCGGCGCCCAGACGGGGCTGCACTTCTTCTTCGCCTTCGCGCAGGACGTCGCGCAGAACGCCGCCGCCAACGCGGCACGCCTGGTGGCGGGCGCGGGCGGTGGTTCCGGGATGCCCGCGCACGACGCGACGGGCATGGCGGGCATGCCGGGCATGTCGGCGGGCGCGATGTCCGGGCACGCCGGCCACGCGGCGGGCTCCCTGGCCACGGGCGGGATGCCCGACGCCGCCGCCTCCCTGGACGCCGCCTCCGGCCACGCCGCGCACGCCATGCACTCCATGGGCTCGATGGCCATGCACCACGGCCACGGCGCGCTCGGCATGTGGTCCGCGCACGTCCTCGTCGCCGCCGTCTGCGGCATCTGGCTCTCCGGCGGCGAGCAGGCCGCCTTCCGGCTGGCCCGCACCCTGCGCACACGGCTGTTCCGGCCGCTGCTCGTCCTCTTCCGGGACGTACCGCCCCGTGCCCGGCCGCCGCGCCTGCGCGCCGACCGGTCACGCGCCGCGCAGCGGCTGCGGCAGCTGCTGTACGCCCATGTCCTCGCCCGGCGTGGTCCGCCGGCGCGGGCCGTCGTCGTCGGCTGACGACGGACGGCCGCACCCGCGCCGATCACGTCACCGGGCCCGCCCGCACTCCGGGCCGCCCGGACTCCAGGAAGGACCCAGGGCGATGACCCCTGCCCGCATCCCGGTCGTGCCCGTACGGCACGCCCGCGCACTCATTCCACCCACCGCGCCCGCGCGCCGTCCGCGCCGCGCGAGGACCTCAGTCCAGGCCGGCGGCGAGCAGCCGCAGCCGGCGCGCCCGCTCGCCCCAGTCACGGCACTCGGCGCACCCGCGCAGGTGCGCCTCGACCGCCGCGGCGGTCACCCCGGGCGGCGGCTCCTCGCCGTCGATCCGGGCGGACAGGGCGGTACGGACATCCACGCAGTGCACCCCGCCATGGTCCCCGGCCGCGCCACTGTCGCGCACACCGGCCCCCGCGCGGGGGTCCGCCATGCGTGACGACGAGACGGTGACCGCCTGGGCGCTGGCCGCCCGCGGCGGGGACGCGGACGCCGTGGACCGCTTCATCCGCGCCACGCAGAACGACGTCCGCCGCTATGTCGCCCGGCTCAGCGGCGACCCGCAGGGCGCGGACGACCTGCTGCAGGAGACGTATCTGCGGGCCCTGAACGGCCTGCCGCGCTTCGAGGGCCGCTCCTCGGCCCGGACCTGGCTGCTGTCGATCGCCCGCCGCACCGTCGTGGACCGGCTGCGCCGCAACGCCGCCCGGCCCCGGCTGTCGGACACCGACGACTGGCAGTCGGCGGTGGAGCGCACCCAGCCCGCCGAACTGCCGGGCTTCGACGAGGGCGTGGCCCTCTCCCAGCTGCTCGACCGGCTGCCCTGCGAGCGGCGCGAGGCGTTCGTACTGACCCAGCTGCTGGGACTGCCCTACGCCGAGGCCGCGCTCGTCACCGGCTGCCCGGTCGGCACGGTGCGCTCGCGCGTGGCGCGGGCCCGCGAATCGCTCATCGGCCAGCTGCGCACGGCCGAACGCGACGCGGCGGCGGCCCGCATACGGGTGCCGGTGGCCGCGTAGCGCGGGGCCGGGGACGGACAACGGGCCGGGCAGCCGGGGCGGTTGGCCCCGGCTGCCCGGCCCGTGGCACTGCGGCGCCCCGGAGCGCCCTCAGCCCGACGTGCCGGGCCGCACCACCAGCGCCTCCGTACGGACCGTCCCGCTGTCGCGGAAACGCAGGACGAGCGGGAGGCGCTCACCCACGCGCAGCGGCGGCGGGGCGGTGACCATGATGTCCAGCCCGTGCGGGGACATCTCCAGCGTGCCGCCGGCGGGGACGGGCGCGGAGGCGACCATCGTCATGGTGCTCGCGCTCCTCCGGGTGACCGTGCGGCTGAGCATCGCACCGCGCGCCGACGGCACGTCCACGCCCAGGAGTTCGTCGTCCGCGTCCCCGGTGTTGCGCAGCCGGACGAACGCGGCCGTGTCGTCGCCGCCGAACGGGAGCAGGACGCGCGCGTCCTCCACCGTCACCGTCGGCGGACGCACCGCCGCGCCCGAGGCCGTCCAGGCGGTCAGCCCGCCCAGGGCCACCGCGCCGGCGAGAGCGGGCACGAGGGCCGCGCGCGCGGCCCTGATCACCGACTGCTTCATCACACCTCACCTCGCCGGACCGGCCGCCGCCTGCCGTGCTGCCGGGCCGCCGGGCGCGGGTCCCAGCCGCGCAGCCGCAGGCTGTTGCCCACCACCAGTACCGAGCTGACCGACATCGCGGCCGCCGCGAACATCGGGCTCAGCAGGCCGACGGCCGCCAGCGGCAGCGTCACCAGGTTGTAGCCGAACGCCCAGGCCAGATTGGCGCGTACGGTCGCCGACGTACGGCGGGCCAGGCGCACCGCCTCCGCGAGCGCGCCCATGTCCTCGCGGACCAGCGTGACATCGGCCGCGCCGATGGCCGCGTCCGTGCCGCCGCCCATCGCGATGCCCAGGTCCGCGCCGGCCAGCGCGGCCGTGTCGTTCACGCCGTCACCGATGACGGCGACCCGGCGGCCCCGCTCGCGCAGCTCGCGCACGAGCGCCGCCTTGTCCTCGGGGGTGGCCCGCGCGTGGACCTCGGCGATGCCGAGCTCCGCCGCGACCGCGCGGGCCGCGCCCTCCCCGTCGCCGGTGGCCAGCACGGGCCGCAGCCCGAGCCGCTTGAGGTGGTCGACCGCGCGGTACGCGCCGGGGCGCACGGTGTCCCCGAGGACGAGCACGGCCTCGTTCACGCCGTCGACGCGCAGCAGCACGGCGGTACGGCCGTCCCGCTCCGCGTCGCCCACCGCCGCGGCCAGCTCCGCAGGCAGCCCGCCGGGAGCCCCGGACCGCTGCGAAGTCCGCTTCCGCGCAGGGGACTTGACGTCCGGGCGGACGACCTCCACGCGCCGCCCCTCGACCGTACCGGCCACGCCGTGCCCGGCCGTGGCCCGGAAATCCGTGACACCGGGCAGCTCCGCGGCGGTCGTTTCCGGCCCGGCCCCGGAACACCGCGGACTCCGCACCCCGGCAAGGGACTGCGCACCCGTCGGGCCGACTTCCGCCTGCCGCCCCCCGGCGGCCGGGTTCTGCTCGGCCCCGGCGGTGCCGGCCATGTCCTGCTCGGCCCCGGTTGTGCCCGCGCGGTCCTGCTCGGTTCCGGCTGTACCCGCCGTGTCCTGCCCCGTCCTGGCCGTACCCGCCATGTCCTGCTCGGCCCCGGCCGTACGCGCCGCGTCCTGCCCCGTCCCGGCCGTGCTGGCCAGGTTCTGCCCGGCCTCGGCCGAACCGGCCGTGTTCTGCCCCGTTCCGGCCGTGCCCGCACGGTTCTGCTCGGCCCCGGCTGTACCCGCCGTGTCCTGCCTCGTCCCGGCGGTGCCGACCAGGTTCTGCTCGGCCCTGGCTGTCCCCGCCGTGTCCTGCCCCGTCCCGGCCGTGCCGGTCCGGTTCTGCTCGGTCCTGGCCGTACCGGCCGCGTCCTGTTCGGCCCCGGCCGTACCGGCTACGTCCCGCCCCGTCCCAGCCGTACCCGCCACGTCCTGCCGGGCCCGCTCGCACACCGCGCGGCCCACCGGGTGCTCCGAGCCGGCCTCTACCGCGGCGGCCAGTCGCAGTGCCTCCCGCTCGTCCGGGCCGCCGGGCCGGGTCGCGATGCCGGTTACCGTCATCGAACCCGTCGTGAGCGTGCCCGTCTTGTCGAGGACGACCGTGTCCACGCGCCGCAGCCCCTCCAGTGCCTGCGGGCCGCTGACCAGGATGCCCAGGCCCGCACCCCGGCCGGTCGCGGCCAGTAGCGCGGTCGGTGTGGCCAGGCCCAGGGCGCACGGGCAGGCGACCACGAGCACCGCGACGGCCGCCGTGACCGCCGCCTGGGAGGTCGCGCCCGCGCCCAGCCAGAAGCCGAGCACGGTGACGGCGACCGCGAGCACCGCCGGGACGAACACCCCGGCGATCGCGTCCGCGACCCGCTGCACCCGTGCCTTCCCGGCCTGCGCCTCCTCCACCAGCCGGGCGATCCGGGCGAGTTGCGTGTCGGCGCCGACCGCCGTGGCCCGTACCTCCAGCAGGCCGCCGGAGTTGACGGCGCCGCCGACGACCGCCGTGCCGGGCCCGGCCTCCACCGGGGCGCTCTCGCCCGTGACCAGCGACAGGTCCAGCGCCGAGGTGCCGGCGACGACGACGCCGTCGGTCGCCACCCGCTCCCCGGGCCGCACCATGAACCGGTCCCCGGCCCGCAACTCCGCGACGGGCACCCGGCGTTCGCCGCCGTCGGCACCCCTGACGAGGACGTCCTTGGCTGCCAGCGAGGCCAGCGCGCGCAGCGCCGAACCCGTGCCGTGCCGCGCCCGCGCCTCCAGCAGCCGCCCGAGCAGCACGAACAGCGGCACGCCCACGACCGCTTCGAGATACACGTCGGCGGTGCCGCCCCCCATGGACGGCAGCAGCTCGAACGGCATCCGCATGCCCGGCCGGCCCGCGCCGCCGAAGCACAGCGCGTACGCCGACCACGCGTAGGAGGCCAGCACGCCCAGCGAGACGAGCGTGTCCATGGTCGCCGTCGCGCCCCGCAGCCCGCGCAGCGCCTTGTCGTGGAACGGCCACGCGCCCCACACCGCCACCGGCGTGGCCAGCGCGAAGCACACCCACTGCCAGTAGTCGAACTGCAGGGCCGGAACCATCGAGACCACGAGCACCGGCACCGACAGCACGGCCGTGACCAGCAGCCGCACGAGCGCGGCCCGCGAGGTGGCCTCCGCCCCCTCCTCCGGCTCCCCGCCGCGCTCCGGCTCGGGCAGCGCGGCCGTGAAGCCCGCGCCCTCCACCACCGCCATCAGCTCGGCAGCGCTCACCCGCGCCGGGTGGCTGACCCGGGCCCGGCCCGTGGCCAGGTTCACGCTCGCGCTCACCCCCGGCACCCGGCCGAGCTTCTTCTCCACGCGCGCCACGCACGCCGCACAGGTCATGCCGCCGACGAGGAGCTCGGTCGTGGCCGTGTCCACGGACTCCGCCGCGGTGTCCGTGGCGGTCATCGCCGCACCGCCCGCGGGCCCGGGGCCCCCATGTCGTGCATACCGTCCATCCCGCTCATCCCGCCCATGCCGCCGCCGGAACCACCGGAGCCGGAACCGCCGGGGGAGCGGTGGATGCCGGGCGCGGCAGGACCGGCCGCCGCCCCGGCCGCGTACGCGATGCCGAACAGGGCCGCCAGGAGCAGGACGAAACCGAGCAGGGGTCCGTACGGTCCGAGGGGTTGACGTGCGCTCATCGCCGCATCGTGACACGGCGCGCCCCGCGCCGAGGCGCCTTCGCCCGCTCCCCGGCACGTGAGGATTATCCCTTTCGCGTGCGGGAACCAGCGGGCCCGCCCGGCCGACTACCCAGAGATCACGGACCGGCGCGCGGGCCGCGCCGCCGTGAACTCCCGGGAACCCGGCGCCCGTTCCGTACGACTTCCTCAGGGTCCACCAGCCGTGAGGAGAGTTCCCCGTGAAGCCGTCCGAGCCGATCCCGCTGTCCGGAACCGCCTACAAGCGGGATCCCTACCCGCTGTACGCGCAGCTGCGCGAGGCCGGGCCCGTGCACCGGGTGCGCTTCCCCAGCGGGGTCACCGCCTGGCTGGTCACCGGTCACGAAGCCGCCCGGCAGACCCTCGCCGACCCGCGCCTGGGCAAGAACCACGCGCTCGGCAACGACGGCTGGCGCGCCCGCGCCTCGATCATGCCCGAGCCGCAGCACTCCCAGCTCCAGGTCCATCTGCTGCACCAGGACCCGCCGAAGCACACCCGCATGCGCCGGCTGATCACCGACGCCTTCGCGCCCCGCCGCGTCGAGGCCCTGCGGCCACGCCTGACGGAACTGGCGGACGCACTCCTCGACGCCCTGCCCGAGGACGCCCGCCGGGCCGACCTCGTCGCCTGCTTCGCGGCCCGCTTCCCCTTCCAGGCGCTCGCCGAGGTCATCGGACTGCCCCCGTACCTGGCGGACCGTTTCCGCCGCGAGTGGGGCAGGGTCGTCGCACCCGTCGGCCCCGCCGACCCCGGCCGGGCGGCCTACGAGGCGCTGCTGCGCGAACTCCAGGGCTACATCGCCGAGGTCGTCGCCGACCGGCGCGCCCACCCCGGGGACGGACTCCTCAGCCGGCTGGTCGCCGCCCGCGACGCGGACGAACTGACCCAGGAGGAGCTGGACTCCATGGTCTTCCAGCTGCTCGTGGCCGGACAGGAGCCCGTCACCAACCAGATCACCACCGCCCTCGTGGCCCTCGCCCGCCACCCGCGGGCGCTGGAGCGGCTGTGCGCCGAACCGGAGCTGATGCCGGCGGCCGTCGAGGAACTCCTGCGCTACGACGCAGCCTTCGAGCTGACCACCTGGCGCTTCCTCGCCGAGGACGCCGACCTGCACGGGCGGCGCGTCCCGGCCGGGGACTCCGTGATCGTCTCGCTGTGCGCCGCCAACCGCGACCCGGAGCGCTTCCCCGACCCCGACACCCTCGACCTCGACCGCGCCGACGGCTCCCACCTCGCCTTCGGCCACGGCATCCACTTCTGCCCCGGCGCCGCCCTCGCCCGTATCGAGCTCCAGGTCGCCCTGCGCGCCCTGCTGGCCCGGCTGCCCGGACTGCGCCTGGCCGTCCCCGAGGACGAACTGCCGTGGATACCGGCCGTCCTCGGCCGCGGCGTGAGCGAACTGCCCGTCGCCTTCGACACCCCCGTCTGCCCCGTCTCCCCCAGGTGAACACCCCCGTGCCGCACTCCGCGACCCTGACCCGCACCCCCGTGGCCGCCCGCGTCCTGGGCCTGCTGCTGCCCTACCACCGCACCACCGGGCCCGCCCGTCCGGACCCCGCCGACCACCCCGAACAGCTGCGCCGGATACAGCGGTTCACCGACGCCGGCGAGCCCGTCGTCCTGACCCTGCCGGGCTTCCCCTGCAAGTCCCCCAACCCCGCCAAGGTCCTCGGCCGCCTCCCCGACGAGGGCGAACGGCTCTCGCTGCGCTTCCTGGACCGCCTGTGCGCCCGCATCGGCGAGATCTACGAGCCCGGGGCCCGCATGGTCATCTGCTCCGACGGCCACATCTTCGGCGACCTCATCGGCGTCCCCGACGCGCACATCGACGCCTACGGGGACGCACTGCGCGCCCTCCTCCGGAAGGAAGGGCTGAGCCGGCTGTCCACCTTCGACCTGCGCGAGGTCCACGGGGAGGCGGACTACGACACCAAACGCGCCCGCGTCGTCGCCCGGTACGCGCCCACCGAGGACCGGCTGCGCGCCGCCGTCCGCGAGGACGAGCAGACCCGACGGCTCTACCTCGGCATCACCCGCTTCCTCGTCGAGGACACCGCCGGCTTCCCCGGCACCCGCTCCGCCCTCCAGCGCGACTGCAAGCGGCGCGCCTACGGCGTCATGGCCCGCAGCCGCGCCTGGGGCGAGCTGATCGCCGAGCACCATCCGCGCGCGGTGCGGCTGTCCATCCACCCGCAGCCCGCCGGATCGCGGAAGTTCGGGATACGCCTGCTGGAGTCCACCGACGCCTGGGCCACGCCCTGGCACACGGCGGTCCTCCAGCGGCCCGACGGCACCGCCGAGCTGCGGCGGCGCAGCGACGCCGAAAGGCTGGGACGGCTCGTGCTGCGCGACGGCCGCCCCAGCCACTACGCCGCGTTCAGCTGACGGCGGCGTCCTGCGCGACCGGTGCGACCGGCGCCCGGTGGTCGAAAGCGATCAACGGGTCGCCGGTCAGCGGGTGTTCGACCACCGCCGCCCGCACCCCGAAGACCTCCGCCAGCAGCCCGGGCGTGAGGACCTCACGCGGAGTCCCCGACGCCACCACCGCGCCCTCGTGCAGCACGTGCAGCCGGTCGCACAGCGAGGCCGCCGCGTTCAGATCGTGCAGCGACAGCAGCGTCGTGCGCCCCATGTCCCGCAGCAGGGCCAGCAGTTCCACCTGGTGGCGCACGTCCAGATGGTTCGTCGGCTCGTCCAGCACCAGCACCTTCGGGTCCTGCGCCAGCGCCCGCGCCAGCAGCACCCGCTGCCGCTCGCCGCCCGACAGCGCGGAGAACCGGCGCCCGGCGGCCCCCGCCATGCCCACCCGCGCCAGCGCCGCCTCCACCAGCTCGGCGTCCGCCCGGTCCTCGCCCGCGAACGCCCGCTTGTAGGGGGTACGGCCCATGGCGACGACCGCGCGCACCGACAGCTCGAAGTCGCTGCCGCGTTCCTGCGGCAGGGCCGCGACCCGGCGCGCCGACTCGGCGGCCGTCAGCGTCCGGATGTCCGTACCGTCCAGCAGCACCCGCCCGGCATGCGGGCGCAGATACCGGTAGACGGTGCGCAGCACGGTCGACTTGCCACTGCCGTTCGGCCCGACCAGCCCCGCGATCTCCCCCTCCTCGGCGACCAGACCGATCCCCGAGACCACCGTCCGCCCGGACAGGGCGACTTCGAGATCCTCGACGGCGACACGCATCGCGGCTATCCCCTCTCCAGACGCCGGTCCAGCAGATACAACAGCGTCGGCGCGCCGATCAGCGCGGTCACCACACCCACCGGCAGCTCCTGGTCCGGCAGGGCCGTACGGGCCACCAGATCCACCACGACCAGCAGGACGGCACCGAACAGCGCGGCCACCGGCAGCAGACGGCGGTGCGCGCCGCCCACCACCATCCGGCACACGTGCGGCACCATCAGCCCCACGAAACCGATCGCCCCCGACACCGACACCAGCACCCCGGTCAGCACGCTCGTCACCACGAACAGCTCCCGCCGCAGCCGTGTCACCTCCACGCCGAGCCCGGCCGCGGTCTCGTCGCCCAGCAGCATCGCGTCCAGCGCCCTCGCCCGGCCCAGCAGCACCAGCAGCCCCAGGACGACGGCCGCGGCGGGCACCGCCAGCGTCGCCCACTGCGCGCCGCCGAGCGAGCCCATCAGCCAGAACAGCACCCCGTGGGTCTGCTGCTCGTCCCCGGCCCGCAGCACCAGATAGTGGGTGAAGCCGGACAGGAACTGGCCGATGCCCACCCCCGCCAGCACCAGCCGCAACGGCGAGAACCCCCCGCCGCGCCGGGCCAGCGTCCACACCAGCGCGAAGGACAGCAGCGCCCCGGCGAACGCCGCCGTGGACAGCCCGAGTCCGAGCAGTCCGCCCGTGCCCGCCCCGAGCACGATCGCCGCGACCGCGCCCAGCGACGCCCCGCTGGAGATCCCCAGCAGATAGGGGTCCGCGAGCGGATTGCGGACCAGGGCCTGCACGGCCGTGCCGACCAGCCCCAGGCCCGCGCCCACCACGGCCGCCAGCAGCGCGCGCGGCACCCGCAGCTGCCACACGATCAGGTCGTGCGTGCCCGGCGCGGGCCGCGCGCCGCGCAGCCCCCGGGACACCGCCGACCACACCTCGCCGAGCGGTACGCCCGACGAGCCCAGACACACGGACGCGACGAGCGCGGCCAGCAGGGCCGCGCCCAGCACCGCGCCGGCCCAGCCGGCCCGCACGCCCGCGCCACGCTCCCGCCCCCCGGCGGCCGCGGTCAGGGCCGCCATCTACTTGACCAGGTCCGGGTGGAGGGTGTGCGCGATCTCGCGGACGGTGTCCGCGCTGCGCACCCCGCCGATGGTGGTGCGCTCGGAGCCGACCTTGAGGAAGCGGCCCTCCTTGACGGCCGGCAGGTCCTTCGTCGCGGGGAAGGACTTCAGGAACTGCGCGGCCTCGTCGAAGGCCTTGTCGTTCGCCTCCTGGCTGCCCCGGTTGCGTACGCCCAGCTGGATCCAGTCCGGGTTCTTCGCCACCACGTCCTCCCAGCCCACGGGCTTGAAGTCGCCGTCGCAGCCGGCGAAGACGTTCCGCGCCCCCGCCTGCGTGATCACCGCGTTGGCGACCTGCCGGTTGCACACCGCCATCGGCTGCTTGGTGCCGGCGTCGTAGTCGAAGAAGAAGTACGACGGCCGCTTGTCCTGCGGCACGCCCTTGAGCGCCTCGCCCACCGCGCCGGTCTTCTGCCGCATCTGCGCGACCAGTTCGCCGGCCCGCTCCGAGGTGCCGGTGATCCTCCCGAGCTCCTCGATGTCCGCCTCGACGCCGGACAGGTCCGTACGCGGGCCCTTGGCCATCGCGGCGCACGCCGTCGACTTCAGGTACACGTGCTTGATGCCGGCCGCCTCGAACTCCTGGGGCGTGGGCGCGTCGACGGCCTTGCCCATGTTCTTCATCGAGGAGAACGCGTCGATGTACACGTCCGCGCCCGAGCCCAGCAGCTTCTCCTTGGGGATCGTCATCCTCCCCAGCACCGGCACCTTCGCCGCCTGCTCCGCGAACTGCTGCGGCAGCGTGCCCTTGCCGGGCGGGAAGCCGGTGCCCACGACCTTGTCGCCCGCGCCCAGCCACAGCAGCAGTTCCAGGCTCGCCGCGTTACTGGTGACGATCTTCTTCGGCGCCGCGTCGAAGGTCGTTTTCGCGCCCATGCAGTCGGCCACGCTCACCGGGAAACCGGCGGCGGCCGCCCCGGACTCCGTCCCCCCGGCCTTCCCCGCCCCACCGCCGGAGCCGCAGGCCGTCGCCGACAGGGCCACAGCGGCCAGCAGACCGCACCACACACGAGGGCGCATCAGAAAACACTCCAAGACTCGACGTACGCACCGGGCCCGCCGCTGCGGGCCCGGACCAGGTAGTCGGACGACGCGCCCGCCGGGTTCCCGGCTGTCGTGAAGTGCTTGTCGTGACGTGTCCGTCGTGAAGTCCTGATGTGACGGCCGTCACCGGCCGTACGGCTACGGGAGCTTGCGGTACGCGCGCGCGTCCTCCGCCGCCGCGAGGACCGCGCCCACCTCGCCGCCCGCCGTCGCCGTGACCAGGGCGCCCACCGCGCCCTCCACGAACGGGGCGTCCGCGACGCGTACGTCCGCGTCCGCGCCGAATCCGTGCGCGGCGTCGGCGAGCAGCGCCTTGACCGTCAGGACCGCGCTGCCCATGTCGCACAGCACCACGACGCCCCTGCCCTGGTCGGCCTCGGCGACGGCGCGGCGGACGAGGTCCGCGCTCGTGCCCACCGCGCCGTCCGGCAGGCCGCCCGCCGGGGCGACCGGCGCCGGGTCGTCGGTGCCGGTGAGCGCCCTGGCCAGCGCGGCCGTCGCGCGGGCCACGTCGCGGCTGTGCGAGACGAGGACGACCCCGACCCGGCCCGCCGGCTCCGGGGCCGGCTCCCGGGCCGGCTCCGGGGCCTCCTCCTGCGGCGGGACCGCGCACAGTTCGGGGTCCGTCGCCTCGTACAGCGCGGTGACCAGCAGGGCGGAGGAGGCGGCGCCCGGGTCCTCGTGGCCGATGCTGCGCTCGCCGAGGTAGCTGGCGCGGCCGCGCCGGGCCCGCAGCGGAACCGTCGCCTCCGCGCCCGCGCGCGCGGCCCGCGCCGCCGCGTCCAGCGCCGCCACCACGCCGCCCTCCGGCAGGGCCTCGGCGTAGGCGTCGGCCGCCGGCTGCAGCGCGTCGACCATGGTCTTGTCGCCGGGCGCGGAGTCGCCCAGGCGCCGTACGCTCGCGACCGCCGCCGCCAGGGCGCGCCCCAGCGTCGCCGGTTCGACGACCGCCTCCTCGCCCAGCAGCTTGCCCATGCGCCGCAGCACCGTCCCGTACAGCGGACCGGACGCCCCGCCCACCGTGTTCGTCAGCCGCTCCCCGGCGGCGGTCAGCAACGCCCCGGGCGTGGCGGGGGGTTCGTCCTCGACGGCCCGGGCGACGGCGGTGAACCCGCGCTTGAGGTTCACCCCGTGGTCGGCGTCGCCGATCGCCGCGTCCAGCTCCGTCAGGCGCGGGGCGGCGGCGGTCAGGACCCGCGTGGCACGGTCCAGGAAGCGGCGGAAGAAGTCCAGGTCGAGCGGGACGTGCGGGGCGGGCATGCGGGCAACTCCTCGTCGCGGGTGCGGGATCGGCCCCGCTCAGCGTAGTCGCCACCGATCAGGCGCCTGTACGCTTCGGTACTGCCAGGCGGCCTTCTGCACGCCGCCGGATGGCCACTGGCTCCGCAGGCGAATGACGCCGTAAAGGCTATTCGGCCTCAACTGTCCTGCCTTTCAGGTAGGTTCGTGTTCATGGCGGCGGGATCGAAGTCGGAGGACCCGGGACACGTCCGGTACACCTACCGGCTTCGCGCACCGAATGGTGTCCGCGTCCTCTCCGAAGTCGGCTCCGCGCTCGACGGTGCTCGCCCGAGGTGGGAGCGGCTCCTCGGCGACCCCGGGGTGTCCGCGATCGTAGTGGAGCACCGGCACTGGGTGGCCCGGTTCGGTGTGGAGTACACCGAGGCCGTGCTGTCAGTGCAGGGCCGTACCGTGTGCGTCGTGGACGAAGAAGGCGAAGTGCGAGACGACTTGGTGCGCGGCATGACCGACGTGCCCACCTCGTTCTGTGCCCGCCTGTACGGGAAACGCGCTGCCCGCAACCGGGCGAAGAAGGCCCTTGCGGCAGCGCAGGAGAACGCATGAGCCACAAGCAGGGGATCCGCTTCGAACTTGCCCCCGACGATGAGCAGGTTGTGTTGATGGGGCGTCACTGCGGACTGTCGCGGGCGGTGGAGAACTTCTGCCTGGAGACCGTCCGGAAGAAGTGGTCCCAGCGCAAGGCGGAAGAGTCCTACGGCATCACCGGCGACGATCTGACGAAGGTGCCCTGGTCCGCGCCCGCACTCGAACGCGAGTGGCGGGCCGCTCATCCAGAGCGCTACCCGTGGTTCACCGAGGGCGGGATGTCCTCCCGCGTGCCCAAAGAGGCGTGCCGGGTGCGGGCGGCCGGGTTCTCCAACTACCTCAAGTCGAAGAAAGGCGAACGCAAGGGCGCCCGGATGGGCTTCCCGAAGTGGCGCAAACGCAAGCATGGCTCCCGCTTCCGCTACGACGCCGACCGCGCCAGACCGCTCGACTCCCGCACCGTGCGCCTGCCCGCCATCGGAGACGTGCACGTCCGGGAGGACATGTCCTGGCTCACCGACCGCATGGAGAACGGGTCGGCACGGATACTCGGTGCCACCGTGCGGGAGCGGGCCGGACGCTGGTGGATCTCCTTCCAGGTCGAGGTTGACCGGAGCGACATCAACAAGCGCCACCAGGTCTCCGATGACGCCCGGAAATGCGGCATCGACTTGGGCCTGAAGACTTTCGCCGTCGTCAAGAACAGCGACGGCACGAAGGAGGAGATCCACGCCCCCAAGCCGCTCAAGGCCGCACAGCGTGCACTGAAACGCGCCAACCGCAAGCTCGCCCGGAGCGCTGAGGGTTCCAGGAACCGCGCCAAAGCCAGGTGGCGCGTCGGTCGGCTCCACCTTCGGGTAGCCGACCGGCGCCGGGACTTCCTGCACCAGACCACAACTAGGCTGACGAGAACCAAGTCGGCCATCGCCGTGGAGACCCTGCACGTCAAGGGCATGGTCAAAAACCGCAGGCTCGCCCGCGCCGTCAGTGATGCCGGATTCGGTGAGTTCGTGCGCCAGCTCGACTACAAGGCCGACTGGTACGGCTCCCGCGTCTGGAAGGCCGACCGCTGGTTCCCCTCGTCCAAGTCATGCGGAGACTGTGGACGGATCAACCGCGCCCTGGTCCTCGCCGACCGCGTCTGGGTGTGCCCCGGCTGCGGGGTCCTGCACGACCGGGACGAGAACGCAGCCGACAACCTTCTTACGGCGATGCTCGCCGACATGGACGCCTGACATCGGAACCCTCGCCGGGAAGTTCCCCGGAGAGGAAAAACGCCTCGTGGAGACCCATGTAAGACCTCACTCTGCGGAGTTGGCAGCGGTCGATGAAGCAGGAAGAGACTCAGCGAGAGAATCGCTGAGAATCACGCAATGGACACGACGGCAGTCGATTGGCATGAACGCGGTGAACTTGAGGGAACGCTAGAAGCGCCACGGGGCAGCGTCAATGGTTTGGACCAATCTCCCCCAACATCCCTAGAGGGTTTGTCAACCAGTGACGTCCGGCCGCCGATCGGGCATACTCCAAGCCGCCACAGCCGCAGGTCAACCAGGTGCCGAGACCCGGCGGGAGATCATTGCGCTGGGCATCACCGACGGCGGCCGCCACACCCCGCGCGGACTGCCGCCGCACGCCCGACAGGGAGGAGAGCGCCGCCATGACCGACCACGGCCCGCAGCCGGTGGAGCGAGAGCTGCCCACCGAGGAGGCCCGCGATCTGCTCGAACTCGTCCGCGACCTGGTCCGCCGGGAGATCGAGCCGGAGGCGGCCGCGCAGGAGGAGGCCGGGCTCTTCCCGCGCGAGCTGTTCCGGCTGCTGTCCTCCTCCGGACTGCTCGCGCTGCCCTACGCCGAGGAGTTCGGCGGCGGCGCCCAGCCGTACGCGGTCTACCTTCAGGTCCTGGAGGAACTCGCCGCCGCCCGGCTGACGGTGGGGCTCGGCGTCAGCGTGCACACCCTCGCCTGCCACGCGCTCGCCGGCTACGGCACCAAGGCCCAGCAGAGCGAGCACCTGCCCGCGATGCTCGGCGGCGGACTCCTCGGCGCCTACTGCCTCTCCGAGCCGAGCGCGGGCTCCGACGCCGCCTCCCTGCGCACCCGCGCGACCCGCTCCGGGGACGAGTGGGTCCTGGAGGGCACCAAGGCGTGGATCACCCACGGCGGCATCGCGGACTTCTACACCGTCATGGCCCGCACGGGCGACGAGGGCGCCCACGGCATCACCGCGTTCCTCGTCCCCGGCGACGCCCCCGGGCTCGAAGCCGCGCCCCCCGAGCGCAAGATGGGCATGAAGGGCTCGCCCACCGCCCAACTGCACTTCGACGGCGTACGGATCCCCGACGAACGGCGCGTCGGCGAGGTCGGCCAGGGCTTCGCCATCGCCCTCGACGCCCTGGACTCCGGCCGGCTCGGCATCTCCGCCTGCGCCGTCGGCCTCGCCCAGGCCGCCCTCGACGAGGCGCTCGCCTACACCGCCGAACGGCGCCAGTTCGGCCGCCCGCTCGCCGACTTCCAGGGCCTGCGCTTCATGCTCGCCGACATGGCCACCCAGATCGAGGCCGGCCGCGCCCTCTACCTCGCCGCCGCCCGGCTGCGCGACGCGGGCAGGCCCTTCTCCCGACAGGCCGCCATGGCCAAGCTGTTCTGCACCGACGCCGCGATGCGCGTGACCACCGACGCCGTACAACTCCTCGGCGGCTACGGCTACACCGCGGACTTCCCCGTCGAACGCTACATGCGCGAGGCGAAGATGCTGCAGATCGTCGAGGGCACCAACCAGATCCAGCGGCTCGTCGTCGCCCGGCACCTCATGGGCCCCGAGTCCCACTGACGCACCGCGTCGCGTCGCGCTGCCCGTCCGGCCCGGCCGTACCGGGGCTGTCAGGCCGTCAGTCCGTCAGCTCCGCCAGTTCCGGTACGGGCGCGGCCGGCGCCCGTACGCTCGCGGTGTCCTTCAGGCCCGTGGCCGTGCCGATCGCGACGACCGTGCCCCCTCGCGCGTCCGCCCAGCGGCGGGCCGCCGCGACGGCGACCGCCGAGGACGGCTCCACGAACAGGCCCCGCGCGCCGAGCCGTCGGTGCTCGGCCATGAACTCCCCGGTGGGCACCGCGAGCGCCGCGCCGTCGAACCGCCACAGCGCGTCCAGCCCCTGCCACGTCGGCCGCTGTCCGCCGAGGGAGAACGCGGGGGAGGGGCCGTCCACCACCGTGGTGCGCTCCTGCTCCGCCCGGCCGGAGCGCGCGAGCGCCGCCGCGTACGGCGCCGCGGCCGAGGCCTCGGCCGCGACCAGCCGGGGCGTACGGGCCAGCAGCCCGGCCGAGCGCAGCTCGCGGAAGCCGCGCGCGATCCCCGACAGCAGATCGGCGCGCGAGACGGGCACCACCACGGCCGTCACCCGCTCGCCGAAGTCCCGGGCGATCTCGTACGCGACGCTCTTGTAGCCCTCGTTGGCATACCCGTTGCCGCCCGCCGGGGGAGCGGCGAAGCTCGTCAGCGGATACCAGCCGAAACGCCCGACGGCCGCGCGCATCGCGGCGTTGCGCGCGGCGAAGTCCTCCCGGACGACCCGTACCGCGCCCAGCGCGTCGATCTGCGCCCGCAGCGTCTCGGGCACCTTGGGCGTGGTGAACACCACGCAGCGCAGCCCGGCCCGTGCGGCGTACGCGGCGGCGGCCGCGCCCGCGTTCCCCGAGGAGGCCGCGACGACGGTGTCCGCGCCCGCCGCGAGCGCGGCCGCCACGCCCACGGTCATCGCCCGGTCCTTGTGCGAGCCGGTCGGATTGCCGCCCTCGTACTTCACCCACAGCTCGCCCCCCGCCGAACCCCCGTGAGGAATACGGACGTTGGGGGTGCCGCCCTCGCCGAGGCCGACGGCCGCGGCGTACTCCCCCGGAACGGGCAGCGCGGCGGGCAGACCCCAGGGGCCGCCGGGGAAGTCCGCGAGACGGAAGCCGGTCAGATCCGCGAGCGGCGGCACGGGGTTCGCCCCGACGCCCTGCGCGCGGCAGGCGGCGCACCCCGAGAGGTCCTCGGCGGTCGTCCCGCAGCGCGGGCAGGTCAGCGGCGGGATCGGCATACGGAACTCCTCGAAGACTGCGGGGGGGCAACGGCGACGGCGGCCGAAGTCCCGGCCGCCGTCGTGGTGTTCACTTCTCGCGTGTCCGCTCCCGGACACGCGCGGATCAGCGGGGACGCCGCATCTGAGGCACCCGCACCGGGCGCGACCCCGGACCGCCGATGTGCGAGAACGGCTGGGTCCGCCAGTCCAGGCTCTCCGGCAGCGTCAGCAGCAGCGCCGGGTCCAACTCCTGGGAGCCGGACGCCTCGTCCGCCGCGGGGACGTCCTCGACGGAGAGCCCCGAACCCGGGCACACCGTGAGCCCGAAGGGATTCCACGGCGACGGGCACAGCGCGTGCTCCGGGAGCACGTCCTCGTCCGCGAGGAGCGCGATCGGGCGGGCGCAGTCCGGGCAGAGCACCCGGAACATCGCGGCCGGCTCGGCGATCTCGACGGACTCCTCGACCCCGTGGGTCCCGCAGGTGCCGTCGCCGTCAGTGAAACGTTCCAGGCTGGGCATAGTCTTTCTCCCCCTCGGATGGGCCGGCCAGGCTCGGCGGCGGCCACCCGGAGCACTTCCCGCGCGAAGAGTCCGGTAATCGCCGCACCCGGAAGGACACGGGTGCATATGTGTGTTGTTCGTCACATGCTTCACGGGTGGCTCCCGATCCGCCTCCGGCCCGGCCGGGGCGGGGCTCCGGGCCGTCGGCTGTGCCGTGCGGGCCCGGACACAGTAGGTTGATCCGCGTGGAGGAGCTGGACAGAGAAATCGTGGAACTGCTCGTCAGGGACGGGCGGATGAGCTACACCGACCTGGGCAAGGCGACCGGCCTGTCCACCTCGGCGGTGCACCAACGCGTGCGCCGGCTCGAACAGCGCGGGGTCATCCGCGGCTACGCCGCCGTCGTCGACCCCGAGGCCGTCGGGCTGCCCCTCACCGCGTTCATCTCGGTCAAACCCTTCGACCCCAGCGCGCCCGACGACATCGCCGACCGGCTCGCCGAGATCCCCGAGATCGAGGCCTGCCACAGCGTCGCCGGGGACGAGAACTACATCCTCAAGGTCCGGGTGGCCACCCCCCTGGAGCTGGAGCACCTCCTCGCCCACATCCGCTCGCTGGCCGGGGTCTCCACCCGCACCACGATCGTGCTCTCCACCCCCTACGAGGCACGGCCCCCCAGGGTCGGCTGACGTCTCCCCGGCCGCGCCGCCGCCGGACCCGGGTGCACGGCGGAGCGGACCTGGGGCGAGACTGTGAGCCGCGGCCCCGCCGGGCCGCGAGAACTCCTGCCGCGAACGACCCCATGAGGCGAGAACCAGTGAGCGAGACGAACCGCGCCGCCGAAGCCGCCCCCCGCACCGTGCTGCTGCGCGGCGGCACCGTGCACAGCCCCGCCGACCCCTTCGCGACCGCGATGGTGGTCGAGCGCGGCGCCGTCGCCTGGGTCGGCTCCGAGGGCGCCGCGGACTCCTTCGCCGACGGCGTCGACGAGGTCGTCCACCTCGACGGCGCCCTCGTCACCCCCGCGTTCACCGACGCGCACGTGCACACCACCGCGACCGGGCTCACCCTCACCGGCCTCGACCTGACCGGTGCCCGCACCCTCACCGAGGCACTGGAGCGCGTCCGCTCGCACGCGGCGGACCGCCCCGCCGACGCCGTCCTGCTCGGCCACGGCTGGGACAACAGCGTCTGGCCCGAGGAGCGGCCCCCCTCCCGCCACGAGCTCGACGAGGCCGCCAGCGGCCGCCCGCTCTACCTCAGCCGGGTCGACGTGCACTCCGCCGCCGTCAGCACCGCCCTGCTCGACCTCGTCCCCAGCGTGCGGGACCTGCGCGGCTTCACCCCCGAGGGACCGCTGACCGACGCCGCCCACCACGCGGTGCGCACCGCCGCGCACGCGAGCCTGACCCCCGCCCAGCGCGCCGAGGCCCAGCGCGCCGCCCTCGACCGCGCCGTCGCCCTCGGCATCGGCTCGGTCCACGAGTGCGCCGGCCCCGACATCTCCGGCCCCGACGACTTCACCGGCCTGCTGGCACTGGCGGCCCAGCGGCCCGGCCCGCGCGTGACCGGCTACTGGGCCGAGGCCGTCACCTCCGCCGAGGAAGCCGTTCGCGTCCGCGAACTGGGCGCCTTCGGTGCGGCCGGGGACCTGTTCGCCGACGGGGCCCTCGGCTCGCGCACCGCGTGCCTGCACGAGCCGTACGCGGACGCGCCCGGCCACCACGGCACCGCCCACCTCGACGCCGCCGCCGTCGCCGCCCACGTGACCGCCTGCACCGAGGCCGGGGTGCAGGCCGGCTTCCACGCGATCGGCGACGCCGCGCTCACCGCCGTCCTCGACGGCGTCCGCACCGCCGCCGACAAGCTCGGCACCGCCCGGATCCGCGCCGCCCGGCACCGGATCGAGCACGCCGAGATGCTCACCCCCGAACACATCGCGGCCTTCGCCGAGTTCGCCCTGACCGCCTCCGTCCAGCCGGCCTTCGACGCCGCCTGGGGCGGCGACGACGCCATGTACGCGCGGCGCCTGGGCGCGGAGCGGGCCCGCACCCTCAACCCCTTCGCGGCCCTGCTGCGCGCCGGCGTCCCGCTCGCCCTCGGCTCCGACAGCCCCGTCACCCCCCTCGACCCCTGGGGCACCGTGCGGGCCGCCGCCTTCCACCGCACCCCCGAGCACCGGATCTCGGTGCGGGCCGCCTTCACCGCGCACACCCGCGGCGGCTGGCGGGCGATCGGCCGCGACGACGCGGGTGTGCTGGTGCCCGGCGCGCCCGCCGACTACGCGGTCTGGCGGGCCGGCGAGCTCGTGGTGCAGGTGCCCGACACCCGGGTCGCCAACTGGTCCACCGACCCCCGCTCCGGCACCCCGGGCCTGCCCGACCTGACCCCCGGCCTCGAACTGCCCGTGTGCGAGCGCACCGTCGTCGGCGGCCGCACCGTCCACGAGGCCACCGCACGCTGAACGGGCGCGGGCTCCGAACGAGTGACGCCCCCGCGCCCGCGTACCGCCGAACGACGTGCCGTCGGCCTGTCGCCGCCTCGCCCCACGCGCCGCAGTGACCTGCTGATTTGAGGAAACCCCCCAGGTCACAGCGCTGTTGACAGGGTGCGGGCGGCGGCCGGTAGGTTCGGCCGGGTCCACCACAGGACGTCCGGCCGGTGGGTCTCCACACAGTCGTCGAACGCCGCTGGGCCATGGGGCGGGGCGCCGCAGGGGCGCACCGCCACTGGCAGCCAGGTTCCAGCGCACGGGGGCGAGGGAAGGCTCCGCCGGGCCGGCAGGTGCGACCCGGGTGGGGCCCGGAGGTTCAGTAGACAACGGTCTCGGGCCGACCCGCAGCCAGCGGGTCCCCGGCCGGCCCGAAGGACACCGGGCCCCCATTCGCCCGCCGCACACCCCCTGCGGCTTCCCCCGCCGCGCGTTGTACGGTCGGCTTCACCATCGCACAAGCAGCAGGAAGGCTCGACCGTGCCCCCGGGTCCCCACACCTCCGCCGGAACCGACGCGGCGTCCACGCCCGCCGGCGACGGCACACCGGGTGCCGGGGCGGCCGCCCCGGCACCCGTTCCGCGCCCCGGCCGGGCCGTGCGCCTGGCCCGGCTCGTGCGCCGCGAGGCACCGCGCACCGCGCTCGCCGCCGCCGTCGGGGCGGCCCTGGCCTTCGCCTTCCCGCCCTACGACCTGTGGCCGCTGTCGGTGCTCGCCGTGGCCGCGCTCAGCCTGCTGACCCGGGGCCGCAGCGCCCGCCAGGGCGCCTGGACCGGCTTCGCCCTGGCACTGCCCTTCTTCGTGCTGCTGCTGCGCTGGCTGGACGTCGTCGGCTACGACGTGGTGTTCGGGCTGTCCGCCGTGGAGGCCCTGTTCGTCGCGGCGCTCGGCGCGGGTCTGGCCCGTACCTCGCGGCTGCGGGCCTGGCCGCTGTGGGCGGCCTGTCTGTGGGTGGCCCAGGAGTGGGCGCGCGACCGGGTGCCCTTCGGCGGCTTCCCGTGGGGGCGGCTCGCCTTCGCCAACACCCACTCGCCCTTCACCCCGCTCGCGGCCCTCGGCGGCGCCCCGCTCGTCGGCTTCGCCGTGGCCCTCGCGGGCACGCTGCTGGCCTTCGCGGCACTGGCCGCGCGGCGGCTGCGGACGGTGCGCCGCGTCCGTACAGCGCTGCCCGCCGCCGGGGCCGTGGCCCTCACGGCGGCCCTCACCTGCGCCGGCTACGCGGTGCCCGTGCCGACCGGCGCCGACGACACCGTCGACATCGCCGTCGTCCAGGGCGATGTGCAAAAGCCCGGCATGGACTTCCTCGGCCGCCCGATGATGATCCTCAACAACCACGTGAACGCCACCCTCGACCTCGCCCGGGACGTCAAGGCGGGCAAGGCGCGCAGGCCGGACCTGGTGATCTGGCCGGAGAACTCCTCCGACCTCGACCCCTTCCGCGACGTGGAGGCCTACGACCGGATCCAGGAGGCCGCGAGCGCGATCGGCGTGCCGATCCTCGTCGGCGCGCTCGTCGACCACCCCACCAAGCCCGGCTACGTCTTCAACGAGGGCATCGTCTGGGACCCGAAGAGCGGGCCCGGCGCCTCCTACACCAAGCAGCACCCGGTGCCGTTCGGGGAGTACGTGCCCTTCCGCGAGGAACTCAGCAGCGTCATCTCCCGCCTCCAGCGCGTCCCCCGCGACTTCTACCCCGGCGACCGCACCGGTCTGCTGCAGGTGGGGCCCGCCCGGCTCGGCGACGTGATCTGCTTCGAGATCGCCTATGACGAGATCGTCCGCGACACCGTGCGCGCCGGAGCACGCGCCCTCGTCGTCCAGACCAACAACGCGACCTTCGGCCGCACCGACCAGCCCGAGCAGCAGCTGGCCATGTCCCGGCTGCGCGCCGTCGAGCACGGCCGTACCGTGGTCACCGCCGCCACCAGCGGCATCAGCGCCGTCGTCGGCCCTAACGGCCGCGTCGAGCAGCGGGCCCCCGAGTTCACCCGCGAGGTCATCAGCGCACGCATCCCCCTGCGTGACGGGACCACCCTCGCCGACCGCGTCGGTGCGGTTCCGGAATGGGCGCTCGCTATCGTGGGGCTTTCGTCCTGTGCGGCCGCGCTGCTGACCGGCCGTCGGACACAGGGGGAGAAGACGGGCAAGAAGGCGAAGAAGGGACAGCGACACAAGTGATCGACGATGGTCAGCGGAGATACGGTCCGCTCGGCACCACCTTGGTGATCATCCCCACCTACAACGAGGCGGAGAACATCAAGACCGTCGTCGCCCGGGTGCGGTCCGCCGTGCCGGAGGCGCACGTCCTCGTCGCCGACGACAACAGCCCCGACGGCACCGGCAAGCTCGCCGACGAACTGGCCGCCGAGGACGAGCACGTCAAGGTGCTGCACCGCACGGGCAAGGAAGGCCTCGGCGCCGCCTACCTCGCGGGCTTCCGCTGGGGCCTGGACCACGGCTACGGCGTCCTGGTGGAGATGGACGCCGACGGCTCGCACCAGCCCGAGGAACTGCCCCGGCTGCTCACCGCGCTCAAGGGCGCGGACCTCGTGCTCGGTTCGCGCTGGGTGCCCGGCGGGCGCGTGGTCAACTGGCCCAAGTCCCGCGAGTTCCTCTCCCGCGGCGGCTCGACCTACTCGCGGCTGATGCTGGACGTCCCCCTGCGCGATGTCACCGGCGGCTACCGGGCGTTCCGCCGGGAGACCCTGGAGGGCATCGGCATGGACGAGGTGGCCTCCCAGGGCTACTGCTTCCAGGTCGACCTGGCCTGGCGCGCGGTCAGGAAGGGCTTCCACGTGGTGGAGGTCCCCATCACCTTCGTCGAGCGCGAGCTGGGCGACAGCAAGATGAGCCGCGACATCGTCGCGGAGGCCCTGTGGCGGGTGACCTCCTGGGGCATCGGCTCCCGGCTCGGCAAGGCACTCGGCAGGGGCCCGGACCGCACCTGAGCGCCCGCCCGGCGGGGCCCGCACCCGGGCCCCGCGTTCCGCCGCCGCCCAGGCACACTTGAGGCATGACGTTCGGAGCACAGCAGCAACCCGGTCGGAGCGCGGCGGGCCCGGGCGGCCGGCCGCCCGGACGCGGCCGCGCCCGCAGGCTTCTTCCCCTGGGCGTGGCCCTGTGGGCGGTCCTGGAGATCTGGCTGCTGACGGTGGTCGCGGAGGCGGCGGGCGGACTCACCGTGCTCGCCCTGCTGATCGCCGGAGCGGTCCTCGGCAGCATCGTCGTCAAGCGGGCGGGACGCCGCGCCTGGCGGCGGCTGTCCGACTCCCTGCAGCCCGGCAGCCCCTCGGCCGCGCCCGCGCCCGAGAGCGGCGGCACCGGTCTGACCATGCTCGGCGGGCTGCTGCTCATCCTGCCCGGCTTCCTGTCCGACGCGGCCGGACTGCTGTGCCTCTTCCCGCCCACCCGGGCCCTGCTGCGCAGGACCGTGGGCAGCAGGCTCGCCGCGCCCACGGCCTTCGCGCCCGGCTCCTTCGGCGACGCCTTCCAACAGGCCCGCATCCACCACCCCGACGGCAAGGTCGTCCAGGGCGAGGTCGTCCGCGACGAGGGGCGTGAACCCTCCGGGCCGCGCCACGACGGCCCCCAACTGCCGCGCTGAACAAGCCCGTACGGCCGTTCACGGGCGCCGTGGACGGCCGCGAGCCACCCCCCACGGGGCCCGTCGGCCCCGGCAGGCACAACAAGGGGCCGGGCCACTGCTTCACGCAGTGGCCCGGCCCCTTGAGTCCAACCAGTCCGTCGTCAGGCGGACTTGCGGTTGTCCCGCGGATGCACGGCGATGTTCATGGCGCCGGAGCGCAGGACCGCCAGCCGCTCGGCCAGCACCTCCTCCAGCTCCTCGCGGGTGCGCCGCTCCATGAGCATGTCCCAGTGCGTACGCGCGGGCTTGCCCTTCTTCTCCTCGGGACCTTCGCCGTCCACCAGGAGTGCGACGGCGCCGCACGCCTTGCACTCCCACTCCGGCGGAATCTCCGCCTCCACCGAGAACGGCATCTCGAATCGATGGCCGTTCGGGCATGCGTACTCCACCGCCTGGCGCGGGGCCAGATCGATGCCGCGGTCGGTCTCGTAGCTGGTAACCACAAGTCGCGTGCCGCGGAGAGCTCGCTCACTCATGAATCGTGCCTCCCGGGCTTAGTCGCCCACAGGACAGGTGTCGCTGTCGTCGTCATCCGGTCAACGTCCGGTCGGCGGTGAAGATTCCCCGTTGAGGGACATGCGTCGCCCGTCGTGCCGCCCCTTGTTGTACCCACCAGCGCCCGTTTTGTCACATCTGGCAACGGATGTCACCCTGCGTCTCCGAAGCTTTAGCGCGCAGTAACGGTCCGTCCGGCGGATCAAGGGCGTACACTACCGGCCCGCGTTTCCCGGCCCGCATCCAGGGTCCCTCAGGACCCCTTCCGCGCGCATCCGGATTCCCGCCGGAGCGGCTCCGGCCGCCGCCCCGCCCGGTGTGAAACGGCGCAGAAAGTACTGCGTGAGCGGTCCGATGGCCAGGGCGAAGAGCACGGTCCCCGCCCCCGCCGTCCCGCCCAGCGCCCACCCCGCCGCCAGCACGGCCACCTCGATGCAGGTCCGCGTGAGCCGCAGCGAACGGCCCGTACGCCGGTGCAGCCCCGTCATCAGCCCGTCGCGCGGGCCGGGGCCGAAGCCCGCCGCGATGTAGAGCCCCGTCGCCGCGGCGCACAGCACGACGGCGCAGACCAGCAGCGCGATCCGCAGCGGCAGCGACCCCGTCCCGGGCAGCAGGGCGAGGGTCGCGTCCAGGGAGAGCCCCACCATGAGGACGTTGGAGACGGTGCCGAGCCCCGGCCGCTGCCGCAGCGGGATCCACAGCAGCAGCACCAGCGCGCCCACGGCGATCGACGCGGCGCCGATGGACAGCCCCGTCCACCGGGCCACCCCCTGGTTGAGCACGTCCCACGGCGCGAGCCCGAGCCCGGCCCGCACCTGCAGGGCCCCGCTGACGCCGTACAGCACGAGCCCGCCGTACAGCTGCGGCAGCCGGCGGGCCAGGCGGCGGCCGCCGCCCGCACGCGGCGGCCGGGCCACGGCCGCCGGAACGGACGGCGCCGCACAAGGAACGGACGGTGCCGCGCACTGGGGACCGGACACGGACATCTCCCCCTTCTCCTCTCGAAGCGCACCCGGCCGCACGACGACCCGCCCCCGGCCGATCGGCCGGAGGCGGGCTGCGACATGGCGCTGCATGGTGCAAGTGGCCTTACCGGTGGCAGTATGTGGACTGGGCAGACCCAAGATCCATGGCCAATCCCGGGAAGGTGGACCGCTCGCCATGACGCAGTGGACCTCGACGGTGGGCGCGCAGAAGCTCGCGCGCCTCCTCGGCTCGCAGCACCCCCGCGGCGCGACGGTGACCCCGCTCGGGGGCCGCCGGTCCCCCGCCTACCGCAGCCTCGCGGACGGGGTGCGCCTGCTCGTCCTCGAAGGCCGCGTCCCGGTCGCCTCCCGGCTGCCCGCCGAGCGCGAACTCGCCGCCGCCCTCGGCGTCAGCCGCACCACCGTCGCCGCCGCCTACGAGGCCCTGCGCGGCGAGGGCTTCCTGGAGTCCCGGCGCGGCGCGGGCAGTTGGACCGCCGTGCCCGCCGGCAGCCCGCTGCCCACCCGCGCCCTCGACCCGCTGCCCCCCGAGGCCGCCGCCTCGGTCATCGACCTGGGCTGCGCGGCCCCCACCGCCCCCGAGCCCTGGCTCACCCGCGCCTTCCGGGGCGCGGTCGAGGAGCTGCCGCCCTTCGCCCACACCCACGGCGACTACCCCGCCGGTCTGCCCGCCCTGCGGCAGGCCATCGCCGACCGCTACACCGCGCGCGGCGTGCCCACCATGCCCGAGCAGATCATGGTCACCACCGGCGGCATGGGCGCCGTCGCCGCCATCTGCCGACTCCTCGCCGGACGCGGCGAGCGGGTCGCCGTCGAGTCGCCCTCGTACGCCAACGTCCTGCAACTGATGCGCGAGGCGGGCGCCCGGCTCGTGCCCGTCGCGATGGCCGGCGGCCTCGCCGGCTGGGACCTGCCCGCCTGGCGCCAGGTGCTGCGGGACGCCGCGCCCCGCATGGCGTACGTCATCGCCGACTTCCACAACCCCACCGGCGCGCTCGCCCCCGAGGACCAGCGGCGCGAGCTCGTCGAGGCGGCGCGGTCCGCCGGCACGGTGCTCGTCGCCGACGAGACCATGGCCGAGCTGTCCCTGGAGCCCGGCCTCGAACTCCCGCGCCCGGTCTGCGCCTTCGACCCGGCCGGCAGCACCGTGATCACCGTCGGCTCGGCGAGCAAGTCCTTCTGGGCGGGGCTGCGCATCGGCTGGGTGCGCGCGGCCCCGGAGGTGATCCGCAGCCTCGTCGCCGCCCGCGCCTACGCCGACCTCGGCACGCCCGTCGTCGAACAGCTCGCCGTCACCTGGCTGCTCACCAGCGAGGGCTGGGACGCCGCCGTCGCCATACGGCGCGCCACCACCCGCGAGATGCGCGCCGACGTCCTGGCGGCCCTCGAACGCCACCTGCCCGACTGGGAGTTCACCGTCCCGAGCGGCGGCCTCACCCTGTGGGTGCGCACCGGCGGGCTGTCCGGCTCGCGGATCGCCGAGGCGGGGGAGCGGCTGGGGGTGCGCGTGCCGTCCGGGCCGCGGTTCGGGGTCGACGGCGCCTTCGAGGGGTATGTGCGGCTGCCGTTCACCGTGGGCGGCGCGGTCGCCGAGCAGGCGGTGCTGCGGCTCGCCGAGGCCGCCCGACTGGTCGCGAGCGGAGCGGTCTTCGCCGAGGGCACGCCCCGTACGTACGTGGCCTGAGCGGCCGGCTACTCCTCGGCGCGCTGCCTGTCGTCCCGCGCGTGCCACGCCGTGCCCCGGGTCAGGGACGGCGGCAGCAGGTCCCGTACGGCCAGCCGCTGCGCGTCGGGCGTCTCCTCGTCGTACGGGTCCGGGGTGGCCGGCACCTGCAGGCGGTGCACGGGGCCGCCGCCCAGGCGCGCGTAGCCGCGGCCGGGCGGCACCTCGGGCGGCGGCGTGGTATGCGGGGGCGCGCCGAGCGCGGCGCGCACCTGCTCCGCCGTGACGGCGCCGAGCACCACCCGGGCCCGCGCGCACTTGAGCACCTCGGTGTCCAACAGGTCGGCGCTGTCGAGGTGTTCGGCCACGGCGACCGTGACATGGGCGACCCCGCCGTGCAGCAGCGGCACCTGCAGCAGCTCCTGCGGGTCGCCCAGGCCCTCGGCGGCGGCGAGGTGGCCCAGCGCGGTGGGCCGGTCGACGAGGATCCACAGCGGCCGGCGCACGTCGTCGGGGGCCGGCCGGCCCTGCGAGCGGGCGTCCTGGGCGGCCAGCAGCCGCCGCTCGGTCTCGTGCGCCGCCCACTCCAGCGCGGCGAGCGCGCCCGCCGGTGAGGACTCGACCGCGAGGACGCCCGCGCGGCCCAGCAGACAGGCGTACTCGCCGGTGCCGCCGCCGTCGATCAGTACGGCGTCGCCGTGCCGCAGCGCCTGCAGGGCGATCGAGCGCAGCAGCGTGGTGGTGCCGGAGGCTGGACGGCCCAGGGCCAGCAGGTGCGGTTCGGTGGAGCGCTGGCCCGTACGCCACAGGACGGGCGGCGCGTCGCGCACCCCCGTGCCGTCGATCACCGGCAGCCGCCGCTGCACCGCGCACGGGTCGGTGAAGCCGAGCACCGTCTCGCCGGGCGCGGTCACGAACCGCTGCGCGCGGATGCAGGTGGGCAGCGCCGAGAGCACGGTCAGCGCGAGCCGCCCGGTCTCCTCGTCCCACTCGAACCGGTACTCCCGGCCGCGCCCGGCCTTGGCCTGGAGCAACTGCTCGACCCTGGAGCGGGATTCGGCCTCGCCGTCGGCGAAGTAGGCCGGGTAGCGCAGCTGGAGAGCGGTGAGCCGGCCGTCCTCGTCGAAGACGTACTCCTCGAAGACCTCCTGCCAGCTGCCCCCGTGCGCGTACAGCGGCTCGGGGTCCTGCGGGGTGGACAGATACGGCACCAGGGCCTCGTACAGCGCCCGCAGCCGCTGGTCCTCGATGCGCACCTCGCCCCGGGCGGCCGTGGCGGCGCGGTCCCGGCCGGCCCAGGCCGCCGCGCCCATCAGGGAGAGCAGGCCGAGCACCGGCCCGTAGGGGAGGAGCGCCATGATGGCCAGGCACGAGACGGCCAGCAGCGCGGCGGGGCCGCGCCGGTCCTTGGGAGTCCGCTCCCAGCGCCGCCACCCGGCGACCGCCAGCGCCCGCAGCCCGCGCGCGATCACGAGCAGCGGGTGGAGCACGTCGGCCGCGCCGTACGCCGCCCCCCGCGCGAGGGCGTGCCCGCGCAGCAGCGGGCCGGCCCCGGTCAGGGAGCGGGGGAGCGGTCGCCGGCCCACAACGGGCTCCTGGGGTCGGGGCGTCGGGGGAGACGTCGGCGGGAGGCGCTCAGAACCTCAGCCCGCCGAGGAGACCGGCGAGGCTGGCGCTGCCCGCCCGGATGCTGGGGGCGATGGCCGTACCCGCGAGATAGAAGCCGAACAGGGCGCACACGATGCCGTGCGAGGGCTTCAGCCCGTCCTTCCGGAAGAACAGGAACACGACGATGCCGAACAGCACGACGCCGGAGATGGACAGGATCATGACGTTCTCCTGGGTGGTCGAGGACGGTCACCATGGGTCCCTCAAGCGTCACAGAAAGTATTAACAAGGCAAAAGCGGAGAGGTGCCGTACGGGACCTTCCCAGGGTTGATCACCGAGGGGACAGCTCATCGCCGCAAAGGAAACAAACCGCTTGAAAGAGCCCCGAAACCGGTACTGGGGCGATCATGGCCGTCCGGGGCGCGTCAGGTGTCGGCCGTCACCGGCGAGGCTGTGGATTCACCCGTACGGGCGCGTCCGTTTCCGGTCCGCCGAGCGGCGGCCCGCCGGTCCGCGGACCCCGGCGGG
The DNA here is from genome assembly GCF_042656465.1 of Streptomyces gamaensis. Taxonomy (NCBI): domain Bacteria; kingdom Bacillati; phylum Actinomycetota; class Actinomycetes; order Kitasatosporales; family Streptomycetaceae; genus Streptomyces; species Streptomyces gamaensis. Next base: position 42,154 of record NZ_JBHSPB010000026.1, on the reverse strand, counting down.
CGCGGCCGTACGTAGGGTTGGGGCGCACCCGGAAGCAGGGTGCCGCCAGGCGCGAAACCCGGAGGACCGCAGACCATGACCGAGCAGACCCCCGAGACCGAGCCCGCCCACGACCCCGAAGTGCTCCAGCTCGCGGCCAAGGTCTTCGACCTGGCACGGCACGGGGACACCGACACCCTCGCCGCCTACGTCGACGCCGGGGTACCCGCCAACCTCACCAACGACCGCGGCGACTCGATCCTGATGCTGGCCGCCTACCACGGCCACGCGCACACCGCCGAGGCACTCCTGCAGCGCGGCGCCGACCCCAACCGCGCCAACGACCGCGGCCAGACCCCGCTCGCGGGCGCCGTCTTCAAGGGCGAGGACGAGGTCGTGCGCCTGCTGCTCGACAACGGCGCCGACCCGTCCGCCGGCACGCCCTCGGCGATCGAGGCCGCCGGGGTGTTCGGCCGCCAGGACCTGCTGGAGCTCTTCCAGAAGGGGCGGTAGCAGGGGAGCACGAGCGCTGCGGCCGGCGCCCCGGGCCGCCGACACCTCGGGGCACCGGCCCGCAGCGCGCCGGAGTGACGTGGCGTCAAACCGCTCGGCACGCCGCCTCCTTGGGACGGGCGGCGCTTCAGGGCGGGTGTCTGATGCGCTCTCAGAAATCTCTTAAGAGCGACCGTTATCAACTCTCCCATGCGTTTGACTTCTTCCTGCCACCGTTCCCGGCGCACCCTGCGCGCGGCCGCCGTCGTCCTGGCCGCCGTCCTGCCGAGCGTCACCCTCGCCTCCCCGTCCGCCCAGGCGGCACCGCACGCGGCCCAAGAGGCCCGCGTGCACGGCGGATTCGTCGACCTTCCCCTCCGGGGCGGCACCGCCACCGTCGACGTCGCCTCGCTGCGCGTCACCGCCCGCACCGGCCTGGGCACCGTGGAACTGTCCGCGCCCGCCGCCGACGGCGGCCCCGGCGCCCCCGGCCCCGTGACCACCGACAGCGACGGCGCCCACTGGTCGTACCCCGCGACCGGACTGACCGTCACCGCCCGCGCCGAACAGGGCCGCCTGCTGATGACCGTACGGTCCACCGGCACCGACGACCGCAGCCTGTCCTGGCCCGTGACCGGAGGCGACCCCGCCGCCACCGCCCTGCAGCTCCCGCGCGGCGAAGGGCTCTCCCTGCCCGTCGCGGACCCCTTCTGGAACTCCGCGGACGCCGGACTCGCCGGCACCCGACTCGCCATGGAGTCCGAACTGACCCTGCCGCTGTGGGGCTGGACCATGGGCGGGCAGGGCGTGAGCTACCTCGTCCCCACCGACATCGGCACCGCTGTGCGCCCGGACTCCGAGCACGGCAGACTGCGCGCCACCGCCATCCACACCTTCTCCCGCGCCGAGGGCACCACCGACTACACCGTCGCCCTCTCCCTCACCGACGGCTCGCCCGTCGCGCCCGCCGCCGACTACCGCGCCTGGCTGGAACAGCACGGCCTGCTCGGCAGCCTCAAGCGGAAGACCGAGGCCGTACCCGCCACCGGCAAGCTCCTCGGCGCCTTCCACGCCTACCTGTGGGGCGACGCCCGCACCGCCGAGGGCGTCGAGCGGCTGCGCGCGCTCGGAGTGGACCGGATGTGGCTCGGCTACGCCTCCGGGGACCGGCCCATGGACGCGGACGCCGTCGCCGCCGCCAAGAAGGCCGGCTATCTCGTCGGCCCGTACGACACCTTCGCCAACGGCCAGGACCCCGGGACCGCCGACACCCCCACCTCCGTGTGGCCCGACGGGGTCTATCCGCAGTACTGCGTCGAGGACGCCGGTCACCACCCCGTGAAGGGCTTCGGCGGCCGCGGCTGCTACCTCAGCTCCGAGGCCTTCGAGCAGGCCGAGCCGGACCACCACTACCTCGCCGACCGCACCCGCGGCATGACCGCCAACGGCGCCGACAGCTACTTCCTCGACGTCGACGCCGCCGGCGAGCTCTTCCGCGACCACAGCACCGCCCACCCCATGACCCGGGCGCGCGACCGCGCCAACCGGCTGGCCCGGATGCGGCGCATCGTCGACGACAACCGGCTCGTGCTCGGCTCGGAGTCCGCCGGGGCCTGGGCGAACCAGGTGCTCGCCTTCGACCACGGCTCCGGCACACCCGCCGCCGACGGCCTGTGGGCCGCGCAGAACGACAAGCAGCAGTGGGGCGGCTTCTGGCCCGCCGACGCACCGGCCTTCTTCTTCAAGCCCACCGAACTCCCGGCGCGCGTCGCCAAGGCGATGTACGACCCGGCCTACCGCGTCCCGCTGTACGAGACCGCGCTGCACGACGCGCTCGTCAACACCGAACGATGGGAACTGTCCTACGACAAGCTGCCGCGGCAGAAGACCACCCGCGCCCTGCTGGCCATGCTCTACAACACGCCGCTGAACTTCGTGCTCGACGGCGACTCCCTCACCGAGCACGGCCGCGAACTCGCCGCGCTCCAGAAGTACTTCGCCCCGCTGCACAAGGCCGCCGGCACCGAGCCCATGACGGACTTCAGGACCCTGACCGAGGACCGCACGCTCCAGCGCACCGTCTTCGGCGACGGCACCCTCACCGTGACCGCCAACTTCGGCACGAGCGCCCGTGACGGGCTGCCCGGCGGCTGCGTCGACGCGACGCTGCGCGGCGACACGACGCCGCGCAGACTGTGCCCGGCCGACATCGGCCGCTGACCGGCGCGCGGCGGCCTCCCCGGAACCGCTCGGGCCCGTTCGGGCCCGCTCGGGGCCCCTTGGGTCCGCTTGGGCCCGCACTCCGGGGAGGCCGCCGTACGCTCCTGCGGGACAGGGGTCAGGCGCCGTGCCGCGACCAGAAGCCGCAGTGGTGCTCGGCCCCCAGATCCACCGGCTTGATGCCGCCCCGGCCCGGCGCGAGCGACTGCACCAGCGGCCTGCCGCTGCCCAGGCGCGCCCAGCGCGGCGCGCCCTTGCCGTTGGGGTCACCGGTGTGCGCGAAGCGCGTCCAGTAGCCGATCATCTGCTGCGACAGCCTGCGCTGCTGATCCGTCAGCGGCCCGGCCTGCGGGAAGGAGAACAGATAGGGCAGCTCGAAGGCGTGCGACGCCCCGTACGGGAAACCCTTGGGCGCGGGGAGCGGGAGCGGGTTCGGCGCATGGGGGTCGTTGAACTCGTAGCCGTACAACGGCACATGGCCGGCCAGCGCCCGGTCCGTGCGCAGCGCCGTGCACGCCCAGGCCCGGTCCGTGAGCAGCGCGGACCAGGCCAGCGCGGGCGAGGGATAGGCGGCCGCCGGATACTCCTTCTCCACCGCGCCCGCCGCCGTGCCGAAGGAGTCCCGCAGCCGGGCCCGGTAGGCGCGCTCGTCCGGGATGGGCTGGTCGGCCAGCGTGAGGCCGACGAACAGCCGCATCTCGTCGTGGTTCGTGCCCTGCACCACCGGCACCCGCTGGAAGCGGCCCCGCTCCAGCGCCCGCTGCGGCTCCAGCGGCAGCACCGCGTTGCCGTAGGCGACCTTCGAGAACGCCGAGGTCAGCTCCGGCGTCACCAGCCGGGACAGCGGCAGCGCGCGCAGGCACGACAGCGCCTCGGCCGCACGCGGGCAGCCCAGCCTGCGGGCCGTCTCCGTGCCCGTGGCCTGCGCCGCCGCCTGCGAGGTCCACAGGCCGCCGGCGGGCGAGCCGGGGGTCGTGCTGCCCCGCGGCATGTACAGGGCGCAGGGGCCGCTCTGGATCACGGCCTTGTGGAAGAGCCCGGCCGCGCCGGGCGCGCTCAGCTGCGCACAGGTGCTCAGCCCGCCCGCCGACTCGCCGAACAGGGTCACATTGCGCGGATTCCCGCCGAAACGGGCCGCGTTGGCGCGGACCCAGCGCAGGGCCGCCTGCTGGTCCGCCAGCCCGAAGTCACCGGAGCGCCCGAGCTCCGGATGGCCGAAGAAACCGAGCATCCCCAGCCGGTAGTTGACGGTGACGACCACGACATCGCCCTGCACGGCCAGCTGTTCGGCCGCGTAGTCGCTGCCGGAGCCGGAGGTGAACCCGCCGCCGTGCACCCACACCATCACCGGCCGGTTCTTGCCCGCCCGCTCCGCCGGACGGGCCGTCGGGGTGGTCACGTTCAGATACAGGCAGTCCTCCGAGCCGGTGAGCCTGGTCTCCTGGCCGCTCCCGGAGGCTTCCAGCTGGGCGCACTTGGGGCCCGGCGCCCCCGCGTCCCGCACGCCCTGCCAGGACCGCGCCGGCTCGGGGGCGCGCCAGCGCAGCGGCCCGGTCGGCGGCGCGGCATACGGGATGCCCTGATACGTGGCATACGCGCCGTGCGCCGTGCCGCGCACCGCCCCGTGGTCGGTGCGCACGACCGGTCTGGCCGCGCGGTCCGTGGCGGTGGGGGCCTGCGGGGCGGCGGTGGCTGTGGCGGCCGTCGCGGTGGCACAGAGCAGAGCGAGGAACGGCGCGAGGAGCGCTTTGCCCCCTCGCCGCCGCGCGGAACGGACTTCCGACATGGCTGACGCCCTTTCAGAGAGTGGGCACAGAGCGGTCGAACGTCCGTCAGCCTACCCATGCCGCGATACCGCACAACTCCCGCACCGCGCACCGGTATCGGCCGTACCCGCACCACCAGCCGGACGGGTGCGTCCACCCGTGGCCGGGCCGGGTGGGGCCCTCACCGCGCCGGCGCCGACGGGCATCCGGGCCGGGCGCGGAGCCCGGACCCGGGGGCGGGGCACGGCCTCCTGTGGCCGTGCCCGTGAGCGGTGAGCCGTGAGGCGTGAGCAGTGAGGCGTGGGTCGTGGGTCGTGAGCCGCGCGGAGCGCGGCAGCGTGCTCAGCGCCGGGGGCCGATCACCCTGCCCTCCTCCCGGACCGTGATCGCCGCCGCCGGGCAGGAGTCCGCCGCGTCCAGCGCCGCCCCGTCCGGCGGTATCCGCTCCTGCCGCGCCCGCGAGCGCTCGTCCGCGAGCTCGAACAGCTCGGGGGCCAGAGCCGCGCAGATCCCCGAGCCCAGACAGCTCCCGCGGTCCACGGACACCTCCCAGGCCATCCTCACCACCCCACCGGCATCGAGCGCGGACCGCGCACCAGCATCTCCGTCTTCCACACCACGTCACCGGCCGGATGTATGCCGGGCATCCGCGTCACCAGGGCCCGCAGGGCCTCCTGCAGCTCCAGACGGGCGAGCGGCGCGCCCAGGCAGTGGTGGACGCCGTGCCCGAAGCCCAGGTGCTGATTGCCCTCCCGCCCGATGTCCAGCCGCTCCGCCGCGGTGAAGCGCAGCCCGTCGCGGTTGGCGGCGCCGACGGCGACCAGGACGGGCTCCCCGGCCCGGACCAGCGTGCCGCCCACCTCCACGTCCTCCGTCGCGTAGCGGGGCTGGGACGCGCCCACCCCCAGGGGGACGAAACGCAGCAACTCCTCGACCGCGCCCGCCACGAGCGAGGGATCCGCGCGGAGCCGCTCCAGCTCGCCCGGGTGATCGAGCAGTGTGAGCAGGAAGTTGGGGATCTGGGTCGCCGTCGTCTCGTGCCCGGCCACGAGGATCCCGACGCACAGGTCGATGAGCTCGCGCTCGGAGAGCCGGTCGTCGCGGTCGCGTGCCTCGATGAGCGCGGTCATCAGGTCCTCGGCGGGCCGCTTGCGGTGCTCGGCGACCAACGTGGCCATATAGGCGCGCAGTTCGTTCTGGCTGACGGCCATCTCCTCGGTCGTCAGCGGGCTCGTCGACAGCGCGTCGTCGCTCCACTCGCGGAACTTGGGCCGGTCCTCCTCGGGCACGCCCAGCAGCCGGCAGATCACGGCCACGGGGAGCGGCAGCGCGAAGTGCTCCACGAGATCGGCGGGCGGCCCGGCCGCGATCAGCGCGTCGAGCAGCTCCTCGGCCATCGCCCGGATCCCGGGGCGCAGCCGCTCGACGCGGTGCACGGTGAACGCCTTCGTCACCAGGGTGCGCAGCCGGGTGTGGTCGGGCGGATCCATCCCGAGGATGCCGGGCTCGCGCCGGCCGGGCGTCGGCCGGGGCTCGTCCCGCTCGGCGGCTGCGGCCCGGCTGAAGCGGCGGTCGCCCAGCACGAGACGGGCGTCGGCATAACGGGTCGCGAGCCAGGCCGGCTCGCCGTAGGCCATCCGCACCCGCAGCAGCCCCGCCGTCTCGCGCGCCCGCTCGTACAGATCGGACAGGGACAGGTCGGTGGCTTCGTTGAACGGATAGGCGACGGGCTCGACATGGGTGGTGGTCATGGCATACCCCTTCCCTCGCGCCGCATGTAAGCGGCTGCTTACAAACGGTAGAGGTGTGCTCGGCCGCGCGTCAACGGGGTTGTCCCCCAAGGGAGATGGCAGGGGCAGCTATCCTGTCCGCCCCTGGGGGAGGAGTGCGGCATGACAACAGGCGACGCGGACACGGCGGTCGGGCCCGGCCCGGCGGCGGCACACGACAGGGCGGAGGCGCCGGACGCCTCCGCGAGCGCCGGCGGCGGGTCCGGGCGGCGGGCGGGCGGCGGGCGCGGGCAGGATGCGCGGAGCGGACGCGCGCAGCCCACCGCGGACCCAGGCGGGGCTGCCGGGGGCGAACGCCCGCAGCCGGGCGGCGGTGAGCGCAAGCGGGACGCCGACGCGACCCGGCAGGCCCTCGTCGAGGCCGCCGCGGCCCTGTTCGCGGAACGCGGCTACGACCGTACGACCGTCCGCGAGATCGCCGCCCGCGCCGGCGTCAACCAGGCCCTGCTCTTCCGCTACTTCGGCTCCAAGCGCTCACTGTTCGGCGTGGTGATGGCCCGCGGCAGCCGGCAGCGCCTGCGCGAGACACCGCCGGAGCTGGTCCTGGAGACTGCCCTGCGCGACCTCCTGGCCTCCGGCGACGCCCACCATCGCGACCGCTCCCTGGAGGTCTTCCTGCGCTCGGCCGGGGGCGACGACGAGGCCGCCGAGAGCGGGCGACGGCTCGGGGAGGAGTACGCGGCCGCCCTCGCCGGGCTCAGCGACGCCGACGACGCCGCCCTGCGCTCCGACCTGATCCTCGCCTGGCTGCTGGGCATCGGGCTGAGCCGGGGCGTGCTCGGCAAGGAACCGCTCGCGAGCGCCGACCCCGAGCGGGTGGTGCGGCTGATGCTCGACGCCTCCCGCACCCTCCTCGAACGCCTCCCGTGACACGCGTGCCCCGCGGATGCCGCCGCACACACGGAAGCCGGCGGTGCCGGAGCCGGCCGTCGGGCCGCTCCGGCACCGCCGGCACCGGGAAAGATAGGGGGCTCATGCCCGGGTGGGGGCCGCCTCCATCGCCTCCCGGCTGCGTCCCGCGCTGTCGCTGATCCGGATCAGCACGGCGACCAGCAGCCAGTTCGCCACCAGTGACGAGCCGCCCTTCGCGAGGAACGGCAGCGCCTTGCCGGTCAGCGGGATGAGCCCCATGACACCGCCGCCGACCACGAACACCTGAAGTGCCAGCACCGAGGCGAGCCCGACCGCGAGCAGCTTGCCGAAGGGGTCGCGCGAGTGCAGCGCCGCGCTCAGCCCCCGCTGGATCAGCAGCGCGTACAGCATGAAGATCACCATCGTGCCGGCCAGCCCCAGCTCCTCGCCGACCGTGGTGAGGATGAAGTCGCTGCGCCCGGCGAACCCGATCAGGTCGGGGTGCCCCTGCCCCAGGCCGGTGCCGGTGACACCGCCGCTGCCGAAGCTGAACAGCGCCTGCGCCGCCTGCTCCGACCCGGTCCCCGGCGGCTGCTGGTCCTTGGGCAGATACACGGCGAAGGGGTGCAGCCAGCCGACGATACGGCCCTTGACGTGCGGCTCGATCGAGCCCACCACCGCCGCGCCGGCCGAGGCCATCAGCACACCGCACAGCACCCAGCTGGTGCGCTCCGTGGCCGCGTACAGCATGATCACGAACACGCCGAAGAAGATCAGCGAGGTGCCCAGGTCCCGCTCGAAGACCAGGACCAGCAGGCTGAACACCCACACGGTCAGGATCGGCCCCAGCTGCCGTCCCGGCGGCAGCCGCACCCCGAGCACCTTGCGGCCCGTCAGCGCGAGCGCGTCGCGGTGCAGGACCAGATAGCCCGCGAAGAAGACCGCGATCATGGACTTGACGAACTCGCCGGGCTGGAAGGACAGCGGCCCCAGGATGATCCAGCGCTTGGCGCCGTAGGTGTCACCGGGGAAGAAGGCGGGAGCCATCAGCAGCACCAGGGCGACGGCCATGGTGAGGTAGATGTAGCGCTGCAGCCGTCTGTGGTCCCGCAACAGCACGATCACACCCACGCACACGGCGACACCGATCACCGTCCACATCAGCTGGTTCGACGCGGTGCCGGCCGACTTGTAACGGGCGGCGTAGGAGAAGTCCAGCCGATGCAGCAGTACCAGGCCGAACCCGGAGAGCAGCGTGGTCAGCGGCAGGATGAGCGGGTCGGCGTACGGCGCGAAGCGGCGCAGCGCGATGTGCGGCACCAGCGCCATCAGCAGCATGCTCCCCGCGAACCCCGCGAGCCCGTCCCACGCGTTGTCCTTGGTGGACAGCCCGGTGTAGGCGTAGCCGAAGCAGCAGATCAGCACGGCGAACACGAGCAGCAGTGCCTCGCGGTTGCGCCGCCCGGACGTCAGCGCCCGGCGCACGGGCGCCCTGCTGTCGTCACTGCCCTGAAGTTGCACGGATTCCACGGTCACACTGATCAATGATGGACTCCACCTGCTGAAGGAAACCTGAGGCTTCTGAAAGATTCTTCAGGCATTGCTTGTCGTACTCCGCCGGAACCACGGGCCCCGTCCGCGGCGTCCCCCACCGGGAACCGCGCCACCAGCAGGGCCCCGCGCGTGGCCGCCTCCGCCCGCAGCGTCCCGCCGTGCGCGTGCGCGATCTCCCGCGCGATCGCCAGACCGAGCCCGCTGCCGCCGCTCTCCCGGTCGCGTGCGGCGTCCAGCCGCACGAACCGCTCGAAGACCCGCTCCCGCTGCTCCTCGGGGATCCCCGGACCGTCGTCGGCGACCTCCAGCACGGCCTGCCGGCCGGGCCCGTCGAGGCGGGCGCGGAGGACGACCTGCCCGGCGGCGTGCCGCAGCGCGTTGTCGACGAGATTGGCCAGCAGCCGCTCCAGCTGCCCGGTGCGGCCGCGCAGCGGTACGGGCGCCTCCGCCTCGACGCGCAGCGGCACCCGGGGCGCCGGACGCCGGGCCGCCTCCTCGGCGGCCAGCAGCGCGAGATCCACCGGCTCCCCGCCGCCGCCCGGTGCCCGGGCGTCGAGCCGGGCGAGCAGCAGCAGGTCGGCGGCGATGCGCTGCAGCCGCACGGTGTCCTCCAGGGCGGCCCCCACGGCCGCGACGGTCGGACCGCCGGGAGCGGCCAGCGCGACCTCCAGCTGGGAACGCACCGAGGCGACGGGGTTGCGCAGTTCGTGCGAGGCGTCGGCGACGAACTGCCGCTGCCGGGCGACCGTCTGCTCCAGCCGGTCCAGGGTGCCGTTGACCGTACGGGCCAGTAGCGCCACCTCGTCCTCGCCCGCCGGCTCCGGCACCCGCCGGTCCAGCTCGTCCGCGCGGACGGCCGCCAGCTCACGGCGGATCACGGTCACCGGGCGCAGCGCCGCGCCCGTGACCGCCCAGGCGATCGCGGCGGCCAGCGCGACCAGCGGCGGGGCGCCCGCGAGCAGCCCCACCGCGATCGCGTGGGTCGCCCCGTCCACGTCGCCGAGCACCGTCATCGCGTACACGTAGCGTTCCTGGCCGGCCGGGGAGGTGCGCACCACGACGAGGTCGCCGCGCTGGCCGCCCATGGCGTGCGAGCCGTCCAGGATGCGGGAGGCGGAGTCGCGGCCCGGATCCGGCCGCAGCCGGGAGAACTCTGCGGCGAGCGGACCGGCCGAGGGGCGGGTGGCGGCGAGCAGGGTGCCCCGGGCGTCCAGGACGAGGACGACGTCGACGCCCGAGCGGGGCGCCGGCAGCTGCTCGGGCAGCTCCCCGGCCTCCGCCCGCGCGGCGACCTCGCGCGCGGTCAGCTCGGTGCGTCCGTTGGTGGTGTCGAGGAGATTGGCGCGCAGCACGGTGTACAGCCAGCTGCCGCCCACGGCCAGGACGAGTGCCATCGCCAGTGCTGCCGCCGCGGCGGCACGGCCGCGGACGGTGGCGGGGATCAGCCGCGCGCGGCGGCGGGTCCGCTCAGCCACCGTCGGGGGCTATGCGGTAGCCGGTGCCGTGCACGGTACGGATGGCGCGCCGGCCGAAGGGCACGTCGATCTTCCGGCGCAGGGAGGAGACGTAGACCTCGACGATGTTCGGGTCGGTGTCGGCGGGCGAGTCCCACACCTCGTCCAGGATGTCGCGCTTGGCCACCGCCTGTCCGGCGCTCGCCATCAGGCAGCGCAGGACCGACAGCTCGCGCGCCGTCAGCTCGATCTCCCGCTCGCCGCGCCGGCAGCGCCGCGCCGACGGGTCCAGCACGAGGTCGCCGGCCTGGAAGCGGCGGGGGCTCTCCGGGCCCCGGCGGCGGCCCAGCGCCCGCAGCCGGGCCAGCAGCACCACGAACGAGAACGGCTTGGACAGATAGTCGTCGGCCCCCGCGTCGAGCCCCTCGGCCTCGTCGTACTCGCCGTCCTTGGCCGTGAGCATCAGCACCGGCGTCCACTGGCCGAGCCGGCGCAGCCGCCCGCAGATCTCGTACCCGCTCAGCCCCGGCAGCATGACGTCGAGGACGATCACGTCGTAACCGCCGGTGAGCGCCGCCTCCAGGCCGCGGTGCCCGTCGTGGACGGCGTCCACCCGGTGCCCCTCGGCGGCCAGCCCCCTGCGGAGGGAGTCGGCGAGCCCCACCTCGTCCTCGACAATCAGTATGCGCACCTCCCCAGCGTCACATACCCGGCCCGCCGCCTCCGCCGTCCGGGTCCCGCCATCACGCATACTCGCTGTGTGTGATGCTGTGTGCACGCTCCGGAGTGGCGTAACCGCTTGCCGACGCGCCGAGTTGACGCTCCGGAGAGACCGCAGACAGCAGGACCCACGACACAGGACGGAGCAGTGGTACACCCATGAGCAAGCGCCAGAAGGGCCGCAGGCACCGCAGGGTCAACCGCACCCCCCGCCCGGTCGGGCCCGCCCGCCGACGCCCCGCCGCCGGCCGCGCGGCACCGCCCCCGGCCGCGGCCGCGCCGCCCCCGGTCCCGGACCTCGGCCGCCATACCGCCCGCACCTGGGAAGGGCTGCGCGCCTGCGGCGCGGCAGGGGCCTCCCTCGACGAGCTCAGCGCCACGGTGGGCTACACCGAGCGCACCATCCTCAAACACGTCAACGGTCTCGCCGGGCAGGGGCTGGCGGAGCTGCGCGACGACCGCTGGTACGCGCGCGAGCCCGCCCTCGCCGGCGGCTGAGCGCGGCCCCGCCGCCCGGCCGCCGCTCAGCCGCCGTCCCCGGCGGCCGGTCCGCGGCGCTCGCGCGCGAGCGCCGCGAGCACCGTCTCGTGGCGGGCCAGCGCCTCGGCCGCGCGCTCCAGGGAGCGCGCGGCCGTCTCCGCCCGCTCGGCGTGCGCGAGCAGCCGCCTGCGCAGCGCCGCCGCCTCCGCGCCCGACAGCGCCACGTCCGCCGCGCCCGAACGCAACCGGCCCGCCTGCTCCCGCAGTTGACCCGCCTGCGAGCGGACCGGCACCGACCAGGGCGCGCTGCCGTCCGCCGCGTGCGCGCCGTCCTCGCACGGCGTGGGGTCCGGATTCATCGGGCGATCCCTCCCGGCCGCAGCATCCGCCACGGCGCGAAGACGTTGCGTACGCCCTCCAACGAGGGCACCAGCTCCGGATGGTGACGCAGCAGCACTTCCCGCATCCCGGTCCGGTCGATCCATTCCAGCCCCTCCGGGGTGTAGACCTCCGGCCGGTAGTCGCTGGTGAAGAAACGGTCGCTGCGCAGCCGCCGCGCCGTCATCAGCGCCATGACACGGAACGCGGTGTCGCTGAACGCGAAGCCGCGCGGCCGGGGTTCGGCGTACATGCCGACCATGGTGTCGACACGGTCCAGCCGTCCCTCGTAGACCTCCCGCAGCTCGGCCGCCAGCACCACGTCGCCGCCCGTCAGCTCCTCGAAGCCGGTGACCGGCGGCCGGTGCAGCGCGGCCCGGAAGGCGGAGTAGCGGGGCACTCCGCGCTCGCGGTCGCGCAGCACGTCCAGGGTGCCCACGTCGACGCGCTCCCCGCCGGTCCGGGCCAGCGCGCGCAGACAGTCCGGGTGGTTGTGCAGGGTGATGTCCCCCGGGTTCATCGTCCCGAAGGAGTACCACAGGTCGGACAGGCCCCAGCGCTCCACCGCGCCCCGGGTGGCGTGCGCCTGCAGGGCGTCGAAGCCCGTCCGCGCGACGAGCGCCCCCGTACGGTGCGAGTGGATCTCGTACTCGTCACGCACCAGCGGATGCATCCGGTAGCAGCTCACCAGCTCCTCGGTCGTCGCGTACGGGGCGCTGTGGTGCTCCGTGACGGACCCGGGGATGCCGAAGAGCGACTCGCCCCGCCCGAAGCGGCGCACCCTGCCGCGCAGCCGCGCGGGCAGCACGCCGTACCAGTTCAGGTGCGCCGCGGCCCGCGTCACCGGCCGGTCGACGAGGGCCGGCGTCCACTCCACCGTATGGATCTTGGCCATGACGGCGGAGGTGACCAGCCGCGCCACCTGGAAGAGCCGCTCGTCGCCCCACGTGGGGTGGGCGGCGGCGATCCGGTCGCAGACCGCGTTGTGCTCCTTGGCGAAGAGCGTGTGCAGCAGCGACAGCCCGACCCAGTAGTCGCCGTTGAAGCCGGTCCGGTCCACCCCGCACAGTCCGGGAGCGCTCTCCTCGGGCAACAGGCCGTTCTCCACGGCGAGTCGGCCCCGCTCCCCGGTGCGCAGGGACCGGCACCGCTGCTCGCTCGCCCCGTACAGCTGCGAGCCGTCCCACCAGTGGCTGACGGTGTTGCCGTACGCGGGCGGCAGGGTGGGGTCGGGGTGGGCGTCGGGCGCGGGGCGTGAACGGGGCACCAGCATCGGGCACTTCGGCCAGTCGTCGTCCTTCTCCAGCGGGACCTCCAGCGGCCGGTCGGCGGTGTGCGTGCCGTGGTCGAACCAGCCGTGGTTCTGGAACTGGATCCAGGACGCCGCCAGCAGATTGAGCGTGGGCGCGGGGCGGAAGCCGTGCCGCCGTGCCAGCAGGCGCCGGCTCACCTCGCGGGGGCTCGGCGAGAGCAGGCCCTTGTCCTCCGGCTCCGGAAAGGTCTCCGGCAGCGCGCAGTTGCGGTCGAAGCGGGTGCCCGCGCGGCCCATGTCGGCGTCGTCCGGGTCGTAGCCCGAACCGTCGTAGCTGCGGAACGGCAACAGCTCCCGGCTCGGCCGGCGCAGCCGCACCTCGCCGGAGCCGGAGGTGTCGTGCAGGTTGTGCGCGCGCAGCGCGTCCCGCTGTCTTCTCATCTCCCACAGGGCGAGGGGGAAGGGCAGAGCGTGCCACTCACGGCGCGGGCGCGGTACCGGGGTCATGTGCGCATCTCCAGAGAGCGTGACAAGTCGGGTGCGGACAAGAGAGGTTGACGATTGCGCGGAGTGAGGCGGCGACGGCGGCCGGCTCAACCGCCGTCGTCGGTTCTGCGGTGGCCGGGCGCGTCCGGGGCACTGCCGAGGACGGTGCGCCAGGCGGCAGCGTCGTTGAAGGGGTTGTCGTCGACCAGCGCGTCCCACGCCAGCAGTTCGGGCAGCGCGGGCGCGAGGGCGCCCAGGGCCCGCCGGTCGGCCCGGGCGGGCGCGCCGCGTCCGAGGATGCGCAGCGCGACGTCCTGCCGGTCCGCCTCGACGGCGGTCAGCAGCCGCCGCACCACGGTGGCTTCGGCGCACGCCGGGCGCCGTACCGCGCGCAGCCGGATGCGCAGCTTGAGCGAGACGACGGCGACGTCGACGGCGAGGCTGCCGCGCCGGGCGACGACCCCGGCCAGCCGCGCGGCCCGCCCCGGCCCCTCGCCGTCCGGCGCGAAGCCGAGTCCGGCGGGGTCGGTCAGGGCCCGCACCAGGGCGCCGACGGCCAGCGCGCCGCTGCGGGGCGAGCGGCCGAGGGAGGTGAGCAGGGCGGGGTCGGCGGCGACCGCGGTGAGCACACGGCCCGTCGCCCGCAGCGCGCCGGCCACCTCCCCGAGCGTCCTCGCCAGCACCACGAGGGCGGCGGGATCGGGGGCGGGACGCGGCGACGGGTCCGGTGCGCCGGGGGCCGGGACCGCGGACGGGCCGGGGGCGCCCTGCGCCGAGGGCGGACGGCGCTGCTCCGGGAGCGCGGTGTGCTCCTGCCGCCCGGGGGTGTGGGACCTGACCCGGGGGCCGCCGTCCTCGTCGGCGCGCCCGTGCGGCTCGTGGGGGTCCGCTCCGGCGCGGCGGTCCGGCGGCCCGTCGCCCCGCTCCCCGGCGCGCTCCCCGCCGTCGGGCGTCATCGGCCCACCGCGCGGCGGCTCGGCAACGGCCGGGCGGGGCAGGCCGGTTCACGGGTCCGTGGGGGATGCGCGGCGGAGCGGACAGTCCTCATGCGCGGCACCTCTGGGGCGTCTCGGGGGAATCGCGGGGCAATCGCGGGGGCACGTGGGGGAGTGGTCAGGAGCATTGCCACTTCCCGCGCGGCAGAGACATCAGTGCCGTAGAACACGGGAGTTTTCATCCGCGGGGGTGAACGGGCAGAAGGGCGTGCCGTGTCGGGGCGTCGTCACGGGTGCGGAAGGAGGCGACGTCACGGTGTCCGCAGGGCGACATCGCGGTGCCGAGGGGGCGGCGCGACCGACGGGATCCAGCCGCGCACGCACGCGAGCGCGCACCGCGTACGGGAGGCGCGCGGGACGCGGAGGGGACACCCGTCGGCACCGTGCGCGCACACCCTCTGCCGCACCCAGGGAGTTCACGCAACGCTGCCGCACCATCACGGTGCGGCAGCGCTGTGCGGACGGCCGGCCCGGCGCGGGACCGCGCGGTCCCTCAGCGGGTCACCGTTGCTCGGCCCTCACCATTCCCATGCCCGCCATGGCCAGGGCGAGCAGCACGGCGACGGCGCCGACGACGACGTTGCTCACGACGGCGCGGGTGGCGAAGGCGTGTCCCGAGACGATCCAGGGGGCCACGATCGTCCAGACAGCGATGCACAGAGCGGCCCAACTCATCGCGTGCGTACGCTCGTAGGCCTGCCCGAAGCCGCCGACGAGGAACGCGAGGGCGACACCGGTGATCAGGTTGTTGACGGCCAGGGTCGTCGAGCCGCTGAAGCCCACGATCCAGGGGGAAGCGGCCAGATAGACGCCGCACAGGAGGGCGAGAGCCTCCACGGCCTGTGCCACCGGAGTGCTCGTGGCCTCCTCGGAGTGGGCACGCAGAGCCACGATGTCCGGGTGGTGGTCGATCCGCGGCGACGTTGGGGCGGTCACGTCAGCCACCTTCTTTCCATGTCAGGTCGGATCTGCCTAAATTTTAACGCTGATGGGACGTTTTGACGCCGGGTCGGAGCCAGATGTTCGGGCCGTTCCGCACGCCCATCTATGGCCGTATCCGGGGTGGTGGGCGCCGGTTCGCCACGGTCACCCTGGGAAAACCGGCCACGCGCGCCGCGCGGGCGGGACCGGGCAACGAACCGGGGACCGACAGGGGGAGGAGCCGTCGTGGAGCAGCTCGAAGAGCAACGGGAGCGCACCGTGGTCCGCGTGGACAAGCGCGAGGAGACCCCGCGCGCCCGGCGCACGGTGTGGGGCAGCAAGCCGGTCTGGGGAGAGGAGTCCGACCCGGAGCCGCACATCATCCGCAGCATCGACTGACGCGCCGGCCGGGCGCCCCGCACGCGCCACGGGACGGACGCGCCCGGCGCGGATCCCGCCCGTACGGGCCCTAAGCGCGCACGGGCACGAACCGCACCGCGGTACCGGGGACGGCCTGCGCGGCGTCGGCCAGCGCGGGCTCCGGGACGACGCCGACCACGGGGTACCCGCCGGTCGTCGGATGGTCGGCGAGGAAGATCACGGGCCGGCCGTCCGGCGGCACCTGCACGGCGCCGAGGACCATGCCCTCGCTGGGGAGTTCGCCGTCCACGGCGCGGGCCAGCGCCGGCCCCTCCGTGCGCAGGCCGATCCGGTTGCTTGCGGCCGCCACCCGGTAGCCGCCGCGCGCCAGCGCGCGCAGCGCGTCCGGGGTGAACCAGTCGGCGCGCGGGCCGAGGAGGAGCGGCAGGACGAGCTCGCCCAGGGGCGGCGCGGCCCACGGCACGACGTCGGCGCACAGCGGCGGCCCGCAGGGCGCGCCGAGCGGCAGCGTCGTGCCGTCGGCGAGCGGATCGGGCCCCAGCCCCGAGAGCAGGTCCCGGGCCCGGCTGCCGAGCACGGGCGGCACGTCCACACCGCCCGCGAAGGCCACATAGCTGCGCAGCCCCGCCGTCGCGGGCCCCACGTCGAGAACGGCGCCCGCCGGTACGCGCACCGGGGCGCCCCAGGCCACCGGCCGGCCGTCGACGCGCACCGGGCAGGGCGCCCCGGTGACCGCCGCGGTCACCGCCGTGCCTGCCCGCAGCGCGCACCCGTTGACGGTGGTCTCCAGCGTCGCGCGGTCCTGGGGATTGCCCACCAGCCGGTTGGCGAGCCGGTGCGCGGGCCGGTCGAGCGCGCCGGAGTGCCCCACGCCCAGGTGCGCGTGGCCGGGACGGCCCAGGTCCTGCACGGTCGTCAGCACCCCGCACCGCTCGACGCGGAGCACGGCCGCTCCCGGGGCCGCGGGCCCGGTCACGCGACCGCCTCGAACCGTACGCGCACGCCCGGCCGGAGCAGCGCGGCGGGCTCCCGCGCGGTGTCCCAGAGCACCGCGTCCGTACGGCCCAGGAGCTGCCAGCCGCCGGGGGAGGAGCGCGGGTAGAGGCCCGTGTACGCGCCGGCGAGCGCGACCGCCCCGGCGGGGACCGCGGTGCGCGGCGTGGCCCGGCGCGGCACCCGCAACCGCTCCGGCAGGCCCGTCAGATAGCCGAAGCCGGGCGCGAACCCGCAGAAGGCCACACGGAATTCGAGCGCGGAGTGCACGCGCGGTACGTCCTCCACCCCCACCTCCCACAGCCGGGCGACCTCCGCGAGGTCGGCGCCGTCGTAGCGCACGGGCAGCACGACGGGCTCGCTGTCGGCGGCCGCGAGCGGCGGAACCGTCCAGCGCTCCAGCCGGTCGGCCAGGCCGCGCGGGTCGGCCAGCCCGTCCAGCAGCACGGTACGGGCGGCCGGGACGATCTCGCGCACGGGCGGCAGCGTGCCGTCGGCGCGGCGGCGCAGCAGTTCGGCGTGGAGCGCGAGGGCCTCCTCGGTGCCGGCGACCTCGACGAGGAGGGCGTGCCGGCCGACGGGCACGGCGCGCGGCCGTATTCGCGCGCGGTCGGGCGTACTCACGCGAACGCCCCCAGCCGCACGCCCGCTTCCTCCAGCGCGCCGCGCACCCGGCGCGCGAGGTCCGCCGCCCCGGGAGTGTCGCCGTGCAGGCACAACGAGCGCGCGCGTACGGGGACGTCCTCGCCGGTGACGGCCGTGACGGCCGACTCGCGCGCCATGCGCACCGAGCGTGCCACGACGGCCTGCGCGTCGTGCACCACGGCTCCCGGCGAACGGCGCGGCACGAGCGTGCCGGCGGCCGTGTACGCGCGGTCCGCGAACGCCTCGGCGACCGCCACCAGACCGGCCGCGCGGGCCGCCTCGTGCAGCCGGGAGCCGGGCAGTCCCAGGACGGGCAGCGCGCCGCCCGCGCCCAGGACGCCCGCGACGACGGCCGCCGCCTGCTCGGCGTCGGTGACCGTGCGGTTGTAGAGCGCGCCGTGCGGTTTGACGTACGTCACGTCCGTACCGGCCGCCCGCGCGAAGACGCGCAACGCGCCTATCTGGTAGGTGATCTCGTCCGCGAGCTCCCCCGGGGGCACGTCCATCGCGCGCCGCCCGAAGCCCGCCAGGTCGCGGTAGGAGACCTGGGCGCCGATACGCACCCCGTGCTCGGCCGCGCTCTCGCACACCCGGCGCATGGTGGAGGGGTCGCCGGCGTGGAAGCCGCAGGCGACGTTCGCGCTGGTGACCACCGACAGCAGGGAGTCGTCGTCGGTCAGCTGCCAGCGCCCGAACCCCTCGCCGAGATCGGCGTTGAGGTCGAGTACGGGGCCGGCGGGTCCGTTCACGGTCATGAGGATGCCTCCCGCATCGCGTCGAGTATCAGCTCTCGGGCGTCGTCCAGATAGGCGGCCAACTCGGCCTCGGCACGGCCGGTTTCCCCGTGCTCCAGCAGGGTGGCGAGCGCGCGGTTGCGCGGCAGGAACGGCTCGTGGAAGCGGCGCGGCGAGGGCATCGTGTGGAAGGCCAGCCGCAGTTCGGCCAGCAGCCGGTCCATCGCGCGGTCGATGCGCGGGCTGCCGTCCAGCGCGGCCAGCGCCCGGTGGAAGCGCAGATCGGCCGTGCCGACGCCGCGCCAGTCGCCCGCCGCCGCGGCCCGTTCACCCTGGTCCGCGGCCGCGCCGACGGCGGCGGTGAGCGCTGCCGGGGCGCTCGCCGCCGCCCGGACGCCCGCGGTCTCCAGGGCAGCGCGCACCCGGTAGATGTCCACGACGTCCGCCGGGCCCAGGGTCTTGACGAAGACCCCGCGGTTGAGCTCGTGCACGACCAGGCTCTCGTGCACCAGCAGCCGGAACGCCTCGCGCAGCGTGTTGCGGGAGACGCCGAGTTCACGGCCCAGGGCTTCCTCGGACAGCCGGGTGCCGGGCGGCAGTCCGCCCTCCTCGATGCGGTCGCGCAGCGCGTCGGCCACGCGCTGCGCGGTCGAGCGGGCCATGGCATCCCCCCTGGGTACGGCAGTTGTCACTGCCGGAGCATGAACCGGAGCAAGCAGAACGAGAAGTCGCCGTGCGGAAAAGGGCGTTCAGGGCGATACGGAATCGTCCATCAAGACCCTTGAGGATTGTTGAACGATACCTTAGCGTCCTCGCGAGCCGCCTCGCGCGAACGAGCGAGGGATCCGGCAACCCGGAAGGCAGGACGCATGATCGTTCTCCTGGGGGTCCTCGTGGTCGTCGCCGGCTTCGCCACGAAACGCAACCCCCTGCTCGTCGTCGGCGCGGCCGGCATCGCCACCGGCCTGCTCGGCGGACTGTCGCCGCAGCGCGTACTCGCCGCCTTCGGCGAGGGGTTCGCGGGCAGCCGCTCCGTGACGATCTTCGTGATCACCCTGCCCGTCATCGGCCTGCTGGAACGCCACGGCCTCCAGGAACAGGCCCGCCGCCTGATCACCCGCTTCGGCTCCCTGACCGCCGGCCGCTTCCTCGCCCTGTACCTCCTGCTGCGCCAGATCGCCGCCGCCCTCGGCCTCAACAACGTCTTCGGCCAGGCGCAGACCGTGCGCCCGCTCGCCGCCCCCATGGCCGAGGGCGCCGCCGAACGCCGCCTGGGCGCGCTGTCCGACCGGGCCCGGGAGAAGGTCAAGTCCTTCGCCGCCAGCGCCGACAACGTCGGACTCTTCTTCGGCGAGGACGTCTTCCTCGCCGTCGGCTCGATCCTGCTGATCACCGGATTCGTCAACACGACCTACCACACGCACCTCGAACCCCTGCAACTCGCGCTGTGGGCGATCCCCACCGCCCTGTGCGCACTGGCCGTGCACGGCTACCGGCTGCTGCGCCTGGACCGGACCCTGGCCGCCTCCACCGCCGGACCGCGCGCCGCCGGTGACCGTGCCGACGACGGCCGGGGGGACGCCACATGATCCGGGCCGAGTGGTTCTACTGGCTCGTCGGCGCGCTCTTCCTCGCCATGGCCGTGCAGATGCTCACCGACCGCACCAACCCCAAACGCCTGGGCACCGCCGCCTTCTGGGGCCTGCTCGGCCTCGGCTTCGTCTACGGCACCTGGGTCGTCGAGAAGAAGGCGCCCGCCGAACCGCTGGGCGCCGCCGTCCTCGTCATGGTCTGCCTCGCCGGCTTCGGCTTCACCGGGCGCGGTACGGCCCGTACCACCACCGCCGCCGAACGCGAGGCGGCCGCGCGGCGGTTCGGCAGCCGCCTCTTCGTGCCCGCGCTGACCATCCCCGCCGTCGCCATGCTGTGCGCCGTCGGCCTCAAGAGGATCTCCGTCGGCGGCCGTCCGCTGCTGCAGGCGGGCAGCGAGACCATCCTCGGGCTCGGCATCGGATCGCTCGCCGCGCTCGCCGTCGCCATGGTCATGCTGCGCGAGAGGCGCCTCGCGACACCCCTGCACGCCGGACGCTCGATGCTGGAGTCCATGGGCTGGGCGATGCTGCTGCCCCAACTGCTGGCCACCCTCGGCTCGATCTTCTCCGTCGCCGGGGTCGGCGACCAGGTCCGCAGGATCACCACCGCCGTGCTCCCCGACGGCTCCGTCTTCCTCGCCGTCGTCCTCTACTGCGTCGGCATGTTCCTCTTCACCGTCGTCATGGGCAACGGCTTCGCCGCCTTCCCCGTGCTGACCGCCGCCGTCGGCTGGCCCGTCCTGGTCGAACAGGCCCACGGAAACGCCCCGGCCGTCCTCGCGATCGGCATGCTCGCCGGGTTCTGCGGCACCCTGGTGACCCCCATGGCCGCCAACTTCAACGTCGTGCCCGCCGCCCTGCTCGAACTCACCGACCAGTACGGGCCGATCAAGGCCCAACTGCCCACCGCTTTCGTCCTGCTGGGCTGCAACATCGCCATCATGTACCTCTTCGCCGTCTGACCGCGCGCACCGTCCACTCGCGATCGTCCACCCGTGATCGTCCACTCGTGGGAGCACCGCCATGACCAGGGTCCTGCTGACCGGTTTCGAACCCTTCGACGGCGAGGAGGTCAACCCCTCCTGGCAGGCCGTCCGCGCCGCCGCCGAGCGGCCCCCCGCCGGCCTCGACCTCACCACCGCGCTGCTGCCCTGCGCCTTCGGCACCTCCCTCGACGTCCTGCGCGCCGCCGTCGAGGACAGCGCGCCCGACGTGGTGCTGTGCGTCGGCCAGGCCGGCGGCCGCCCCGACGTCACCGTCGAACGCGTCGCCGTCAACCTCGCCGACGCCCGCATCCCCGACAACGCCGGCGCCCAGCCCCTCGACGAACCCGTCGTCCCCGCGGGCCCCGCCGCCTACTTCGCCCGCCTGCCCGTCAAGGCGTGCGTCACGGCCGTACGGGAAGCCGGCCTGCCCGCCTCCCTCTCGCACACCGCCGGCACCTTCGTGTGCAACCACGTCTTCTACGGGCTGCTGCACCTCGCCGCCACCGAACGCCCCGCCCTGCGCGGCGGGTTCGTGCACGTGCCGTACACGCCCGCACAGGTCGCCGACCGGACCCTGCCGTCACTGCCCGTGTCCACGACGGCCGAGGCGCTGCGTGTGATCGCGGTCACCGCCGCGCACCGGACCGAGGACATCCGCGCTGTGGGCGGCGCCACACACTGAGGCCGAGCACGCCGCGCGGGGGAGCCCCGACCCCGTGCCGTTTCGTCCGTTGTCAGTGCGACCGCCTACTCTGTGCGACGTGACTTCTCCAGCTCAGGCAGCCGTTCTGCCCCAGCTCGACGGGCCGTCACGGCCGGCACCGGGCCCCGCGGCCGACGAGGGCCTGGCCCGTCGGCTGCGCGCGCTCGCCTGCACCGCCCCGCTGCACGACCTCGACGCGCGCAAGACCGGCCTCGCGGGGGACTGCGGCGTCTACGCCATGGCCGAGCTCGCCCTCGCCGCGATCGACCTCGTCACGCTCACCATGGACTTCGACACCGGGGCCGACCACGAGCAGATAGTGACCCGGCTGCTGCCCCGCGTCGCCGCCCAGGCGCCCCGGCGGCCCCACAGCGAGCACGAGCGCGTCGCCCGCTGGGTCCTGGAGAGCCTCATCAACGTCGGCAGCGTCGACCGCGGCTTCCGCGCCGTCTACGGCACCTTCGGCCCCGACGGCGCCTACGTCCGCCGCGACTACGACTTCAAGCTCATCGAGGAGGTCCCCGGCCCCGGCGGCAGCGTCTTCCTGCGCACCACCGACGAAGCCGTCAACGTCCTCGTCGGCGCCCTGGACACCGATGTCACCAGCGCGCAGATCGCCGCCGAGGTCAAGCTGGAGGTCCTCATCAGCCGGGGCCGCCTCGCCGACGCCCAGCTCGCCGCCGAACAGGCCCGCTACCGCACCGTGCAGTACGCGGAGACCCTCCGCAAGACCCTCGACGCCACCCGCCGCAACGTCCGCGCCGTGGACTGGCTGCAGGCCGTCCCCGACATGATCGCCGAAGCGCTCGACCACGTCGCCGACCGCTACCGGCACGAGAACGCGATCCTCACCAACATCCGCAAGGCGCGCGACGAGGCCGAGGCCGCGGTCGATCCGAGGACGGCCGAGCACAAGCGCCGCGCCGCCGAGCTCGTCGACATCGTCAAGGACTGCATCCGCCGCCACACCCAGCTGCAGTCCCGGCTGCTCGAAGCCGGCCCCCTCTTCCGCGCCGAGCAGGACCGGCAGGCGTTCGCCGCCCCCGCCGCCCGCGCCGGGCTCGATCTGTACGGGCAGCTGCTCGCGCCCGTACTGCCGCTCCCCCTCGACCAGGCCGGCCGCGTCACCGACGCCTTCTTCACCCACGGCACCGGACTGCGCACCCCGGCCGCTGTCCGCGTCGGCGACCTCGTCGAGATGCTGCTCACCCCGCCCGCCGAACGCGAGCACCTGGGCGCGGAGATGCCCGAGCCCGACCTCGTCGAGACGCCCGACGACAGCCGGTTCAGCGAGGAACAGCTCGCCGCCGCCACCGAACTGCTCGACCTGCCCCCGGACGCGCCGCGCCGGCTGTCCGGCCTGCTCGCCGAGGCCCGCCGCCGCGACCCCGAACTGCCCTACCTGGTGGCCCTCCTGGCCGTCCACGCCGCGAGCCCCCCGGTCGGCACCGCCTACCGCCAGGGCGAACGACAGCTGCTGTTCGCCGTCGACGACGGCACGGAACTGGACGACCCGGAGTTCGGCGGCGCCGACCTCATCGTCGGCAAGGCCCTGCTGGACGCGGCCGGCATGGCCGCGGACCGCACGGAGGCCGTGTGAGCACACGGACCGGGGCACCACCGCAGCAACCACCCACAGGAGCACGACCCGTGACCGAGCACGACACCGCCGCCGGCACCGAGCACCCGGCAGCCGTGCCCAGCCCCGCCCCGCCCTCCGCGGCGAGCGGCACCGTGACCCCCGCCGACGCCGCCGACGCCGCCCGGCTGGTGGCCTTCGGCCTCCAGCCCAAGCTCGTGCCCGCGCGCGACGCCGAGTACGCCGAGCTGCTGCGCCGGCACCGCGACGACCCCGCCTTCGCCCGCCTCGCGGACGCGGTCGCGGCCGGCCTCGGCCTGGTCGTCCTGGAAGTGTCCACCCGCGCCGGCATGGCCGTCACCGCCGCCGAGGACTCCGTCTTCGCCGTGCGCATGGGCGACTACGCCCGCCGGACCACCGCCGACTCCGCCGACCGCTTCCTGCACGGCCTGGCCCATCTCGCCGTCGCCGCCCTGGCCTTCCCCCGCCCCGCCGACCTCGCCGACGACGGCTACATCGGCCGCGTCACCGTCAACGGGGTCGACGCCTTCGTCCGCCAGGCCTGCCGCCGGCTGGAGGAGCGGGCCGCCGAAGCGGGCGAGAACACCGACCCCAGCACCGACGCCCCCGGCCTGGAGGCCGCCTGGCGCGTCTACGCGCGTCGCAGCGCCACAGGAGCCACCAAGGACGCCCGCCGCCTGGCCGGTTCCACCACCGGCATCGTCGCCAAGGCCATCGGCTTCCTCGTCGACTCCGGCTTCCTGCAGCGCACCGGCGACGACGCCGGCGGCGCCTACCGCACCACCGCCCGCTACCAGTTGCAGGTCCGCGACATGGCCGGCACCGCCGCCATGGCCGAACTGCTGGAGCTGGGCATCGTGCCCGTGGCCGACGGCAGCGCCACCCTGCTGCCCCCGGACGAGCGCGACGCCCTCGACCTGGCCGCCGACGCCGGACTGCCCTTCCACGCCTCCTGAGGCGGCACCGGCCCGCGCCGCACCCGTCACACCCCTGCCACCCTTCACGACAACGAGAGTCCGTCATGTACGAGCTGTCCCGGGTCCGCCTCTACTCCATCGGGCCGGCCGGCGCGCGCTACGCCGACACCGTGCTCGACCTCAGAGGCGTCGGCGCGCCGGTGCCCAGCCCCGCGCCCACGCAGGCGGAGTTCTTCGAGGAGGAGCCCGTCGGTCCGCCGCGCCGCCCCGCCCCCGCGGGCGTGCTCTTCCTGGAGAACGGCGGCGGCAAGTCCGTCCTGCTGAAGCTGATCTTCTCGGTCATGCTGCCCGGTCACCGCAACACCCTCGGCGGCGCCAGCTCCGGCGTGCTGCGCAAGTTCCTGCTCGCCGACGACTGCGGACACGTCGCCCTGGAGTGGCAGCACGTCGTCACCGGCGAGACCGTCGTGGTCGGCAAGGTCAGCGAGTGGCGCGGCCGGCAGGTCTCCAACGACCCCCGCAAGTTCGCCGAGGCCTGGTACTCCTTCCGCCCCGGTCCCGGCATGAGCCTTGACTCCCTGCCCGTCGCCGAGGCCACCGTGCTGCGCGAGGCGGCCGACGGCAGCTCCGGCGCCCGCGGCCGGCGCCGCACCATGAAGGGCTTCCGCGACGCCCTGACCGAGGCGGGCAAGGCCTACCCGCACCTGGACGTGGTGTGGGAGGAGATCCACGAACGCTGGAACGAGCACCTCGGCGAGCTCGGACTCGACCCCGAACTCTTCCGCTACCAGCGGGAGATGAACGCCGACGAGGGCGAGGCCGCCGGCCTGTTCGCCGTCAAGAACGACTCCGACTTCACCGACCTGCTGCTGCGCGCCGTCACCGACACCCGCGACACCGACGGCCTCGCCGACCTCGTCCACGGCTTCGCCCACAAGCTGGGCCGCCGCGCCGAGCTGACCGCCGAACGCGACTTCACCGCCGGTTCCCTGGACCTGCTCGCCCGCATCGCCGAGGCCGCCGAGCGGCGCGGGACGGCACGCGGCGTGCACGCCGGGGCGGAGCGGCGCACCCGTACGCTCGCCCGCGCGCTCTCCGCCCGCGGCGCCGAGGAACGCGGCCGCGCCGGAGCGCTGGCCGAGCAGGTCGCCGCCGCCGCGCACGCCGTCACCGACGCCGAGCGGGAACGCGGCCACAGCTCCCTGATCGCCGCCGAACTCGCCTACCGGCACGCCTCGCTGGCACTCGCCGCCGCCGAGAAGGCCGCCGCCGCCCAGCGCCGCGAGCTCGGCGACGCCCGTACCCTGCACGCCGCCTGGCAGGCCGCCGAGACCGTACTGCGCCACCGCGCCGCCGCCGACCGCTCCGCGCGCGTGGCCGCCGCCATCCGCGAGGCCGAGCGGGACGCCGCCCCGGCCCTCGCCGCCCGCGCCGAGGCCGCCACCGACCTGGTACGGGCCCTCAACGCGGCGGCCGAGGACGCCGAACGGCTCGCCAACGAGGAGGAGGAACGCTCCTCCACCCTGCAGGAGGCGAGCGAGGCGGCCCACCGCGACGCCACCGCCGCCGCCACCGAGGCACAGCGCGCCCGCAGCGAGAGCGGCCATCTGCGCCAGCGCCTGGCGGAGGTCGAGCAGGAGACCGCCGAGGCCGTCCGCGCGGGCTGGCTCGACGACTCCGCCCCCGACGCCGACCCCGCCCGGGCCGCACTCGCCGCGAGCGACGCCGAGAAACCGGCCGTCGCCGCCTACGAGAGCGCCCGCGAGGCCGCCCGCGAGAGCACCGAGCGGGCCAGGCAGGCCGCCGCCGCCGAGTCCCGCGCAGAACTGGCCGCGGCCCGCGCCGCCGACGCCGCGACCGCCGCCGAGAGCGCCCACGAGGCCGAGCGCCGCGCCGCCGGGTCCCTCGGCTCCGACCGGCGCCTGGCCGAACTCCTGGGCCTGCCGCAGCCGTCGGCCACCGGCCAGGTGCCGGGCCAGCGCGAGGGCGAGGACCACGCGGGACCGGCCGAAGCGCGCCCCGACGAGGAGGCGGCCGCCCCGGCCGCCCACGACGCCCCCCTCACCGCCGAGGAACTCGACCGCAGCGCCGACGCGTTGCGCGAACTGCTCGACGAGAGCGTCGCCGCCGCCGAACGGCAGCTGTTCGAACTGCGGACGGCCGCCGCCGACGACGCCCGCATCCTGGGCGCGCTCGGCGACGGCGGCCTGCTGCCGCCGAGCCCCGACGTGCTGGCCACCGTCGAGTACCTCGGCGAGCACGGCATCCCCGCCCTGCCCGGCTGGCGCTACCTCGCCCAGGCCGTCGACCCCGCCGACCACGCCGCCGTGCTCGCCCGCCGCCCCGAGCTCGTCGACGGCGTCGTCGTCACCGACCCCGCCTCGCACACCCGCGCCCGCGAAGTCCTCGGCGCCGCCTCGCTGTTGCCGCGCTCCGCCGTCGCCGTCGGCACCGCCGAGGCCCTCCTCGCCCCCGCCCCCGACACCGCCGCCCGCGAGAGCGGCGTCTTCCTCGTGCCGCCGAACCCGGCCATGCACGACGAGAGCGCCGCCGACGCCGAACGGCACGCCCTGCGCGAGAAGGCCCTCGCCCGCGACGAGGAGATCCGCGCCGTGGCGGCCCGCCTGGCCGGCGACCGTACGCTCGCCGCCCGCCTGGCCTCCTGGCGGGCCGGCCGCCCCGCCGGCCGCCTCGCCGAACTGGCCGACGAGGCCGCCCGCGCCCGGGGCGCGGCCGACGAGGCCACCGCCGAACTGGCCGGGCTGCGGGCCGCCCTCGCCGACGCCGAGGCGGCCCTCGCCGAGGCCGCCCGCGTGCGCGACGAACGCCAGGAGCGAGCGCAGCGCGCCCGCCGCGTCGCCGACGCCCTCGCGGGCCTCCCCTACCGGCTGCGCGAGCGCGCCGCCTGGCAGACGCGGCTGCGCGAACTCGCCGAGGAGAGCGCCGAGTCCGAGGAACGCGCCGCCGCCCTCGTGGACGCGGCCCGCGCCGCCGACGAGGACCGCCGCGCCGCCCAGCGCGCCGCCGACGACGCCCGGCGCACGGCCCGCGCCCTGCGCGCGGAGCGCGCCGAGATCGCCGGCGCCCCCGACGAACTCCCCGACACCACCGCCGCGCCCACGGCCTCCCTGCCCGCCCTGCGCGAGGCCTACCGCGCCGCCTCACAGGTCTACGAGAAGGTCGGCGTCGGCGCCGACCTGCGCGCCGAACAGGCCCGCGCCGAGAGCGACGAGAGCGCCGCCCGCGCCGAACTCGACCGCCTCACCAATAAGGTGCGCACCCGCGCCGCCCAGCTCCTGGAAGGCCCCGACGGCGCCGACGGGCCCTCCCGGCAGGCGGCCGCCGCCCGCGCCGAGTCGCTCGTGCAGCTGCTGGAGACCCGCACCTCCACGGCCAGCGAACAACTCGGCCGGCTCCGCGGCGAGGCCGAGCGCCTCGCGCCCGCCGACGGCGAGGCCCACACCGCCCTCCCCGACGCACTGGTGCCCGCCGACGCCGGGCAGGCCAAGGAACTGCTGCGCACCGCCACGGCCGAACTGGCCGCCCGCACCGGCGCGCTGGAGAGCGCCCGTACCGCGCACGGCGACCTGCTGCGCGCCCACCGCGCCGCCGAGGACGCCGCCACCGGTTTCGACGACACCGCCGCCCTCCTGCGCGACCTGCTGCGCGAGCCCGCCGCCGAGGAGGACACCGAGCAGCCCGGCCCGTACCCCGGCAGCCTGGAGGAGGCCCGGCAGGCCGCCGCCGAGGCCCGGCGCTCCCTGCGCGGCTGCGCCGCCGACCTGACCGCCGCCGAGACGGCCGTGCGCGAGGCGAGCGACGTGCTCGTCCGGCACGCCAACTCCACCCGCTACGAGCAGGTGCGCACCCCCGCCCGGCAGCAGATCCGCGAACTGCCCGCCGCCGCCCTGCCCGAGCACGCGGCAGCCTGGGCCGAGGCGTTCGCCCCCCGGCTGCGCGTGCTCACCGACGAACTGCAGCAGCTGGAGCGCAACCGCGACAGCATCGTCGACCGGCTGCGCGGCCTGGTCGAGTCCTCGCTGACCACCCTGCGCTCCGCGCAGCGGCTCTCCCGGCTGCCCGAGGGCCTGGGGGAGTGGTCGGGCCAGGAATTCCTGCGCATGCGCTTCGAGGACCCGGACCAGAGCACGCTCACCGAGCGGCTCGGCGAGGTCATCGACGAGGCCACCCGCTCCGCCGTGCGGAAGAACTCCGATCTGCGCCGCGACGGAATGTCCCTGCTGCTGCGTGGAGTGGCCGCCGCGCTCCAGCCGCGCGGCGTCGCCGTGGAGATCCTCAAGCCGGACGCGGTGCTGCGCGCCGAGCGCGTGCCCGTGGGGCAGATGGGCGACGTCTTCTCCGGCGGGCAGCTGCTGACCGCGGCCATCGCCCTGTACTGCACCATGGCCGCCCTGCGCAGCAACGACCGGGGCCGCGACAAACAGCGGCACGCGGGCACCCTGTTCCTCGACAACCCCATCGGGCGCGCCAACGCCACCTATCTGCTGGAGCTCCAGCGGGCGGTGGCCGACGCCCTGGGCGTGCAGTTGCTGTACACCACCGGGCTGTTCGACACCACGGCGCTGGCCGAGTTCCCCCTCGTCATCAGGCTGCGCAACGACGCGGACCTCAGAGCGGGCCTGAAGTACATCAGCGTCGAGGAGCACCTGCGGCCCGGCCTGCCCCAGCAGCAGGCGGACGCCGAACCGGTGCACGGCCAGATCACGGCCACCCGCATGTTCCGCCGCCCGGCCGAGGAGGAGACCGCCGCGAGCGCGGACCGCTAGGCCCTGTCGTCACCATCCCGCCCGCCCGTCCGCCCCGGTCCGTGCCGAGGAGCGGGCGGGCACCCGACGGCGTGCTCCCACGGACCGGCACGACCGGCACAGCGCCCCGGCGGCGGATCCGCCGACCGAGGAAGCCCCGGTCACTGATAGCGCGGCCTGCGGGCCCGGCGTATCGACGGCCGTGCCGAACTGCTCGGCACCGACACCACCCCGTGCCGCTGCAACCACACCTGCCGTGACACCCACACATCCAGCACCCCCCACGTCGCGGCCACCACACCCGCCACCGCGCACAGCAGCACCGGCAGCGCGAACCAGGAACCGGCGAGCGTGAACAGCGTCCCCACCATGGCCAGGACGAGCGTCACCGCGATGATCAGCACCGCGCGCACCGCGGCGGCGCGCACCGGATCCGGCATGCGCGGCCGGCGCGCGGGCTCCTCGACCCACAGCGGCCGAGGACGGTACGACGGGACGTCGTGATTCCGGACCGTCACGGCCCACCTCCCCCAGTGGCTCCCCCCGGCGCGGACCACGGACCGCGGCCGGCGGGACTCTCCCACCACCAAGAGCGGCCGAGCCCGCCCGGAAGTTCCCGCGAGGAGACAGAACCGGCCGACACCACGCGATCGGCTGATGCCGCACGACCGGCACTGACCGCCACCCGTACGGGGTGAAAGCCCCGCAATCAACGCACCCGCCGCCAACTGCGCTCCCCCCGGCGGCAGTCGGCGGCCGCACTGGTCTTCGAGAGCTGTACCGCACAGTAGTAGGCTCACGGCGCATTGTTGTCGTAACACCACCCCCGCGCGCCGGGGTTGACGTTGGGGAGGCCATGCGCTTACGGGGCACGTCGATCCGCCGGAAGATCGTGGCACTCCTGCTCGTACCACTGGTGTCCCTGACCGCCCTGTGGATCTTCGCCACCGCCCTCACCGGCGTCGAGGCCGCCCGCCTCCTCGCCGCCGCCGACGTCCTGCGCGACCTGGGCGAACCCGCCGACGACATGATCCGCGCCCTGCAGCAGGAACGCCGCCAGACCCTCGTCCACCTCGCCGACCGCCGCGACTCCACCGCCCAGGCCGCCCTGCGCGAACGGCGCGACGCCACCGACCGGACCGTCACCGCCTTCCGCACCGCCGCCCAGAGCCTGCGCGGCGACATGGGCGACGACGCCGGACGCCGGCTGACCGGCATCGACAAACGACTCGACGACATCACCGACATCCGCCGCAAGGTCGACGACAACACCGTCACCAGCGCCACCGCCTTCACCGCCTACAACGAGATCGTCGACCCCCAGTACGCCTTCTTCGGCGGCCTGAGCACCCTGCAGAACGTCGACATGGACCGGCAGGGCCGCTCCCTCGTCGGCATCGCCCGCGCCCGCGAGGCACTCTCCCGCGAGGACGCCCTCCTCGCCGCCGCCCTCGCCGCGGGCACCATGAGCCGCACCGACCTGCGCGCCTTCTCCGACCGCGTCGCCGAACGCAGGATCCTCTACAGCAGCACCCTGCTCGCCCTGCCCACCACCGACCAGGAGACCTACGAGGACTACTGGCAGGGCTCCGCCGCCGAGGCACTGCGCACCACCGAGGACGCCGTGATCCTCGCCGGCGGCCCCCGCGCCCACGGACAACTCGACCCGCAGCGCTGGCAGTCCACCGTCACCACCGTCCTCGACGACCTCGCCCGCATGGACCACGAGGCCGTCGACCGCTACGCGGACCGCGTCGAACCCGTCGCCCTCGGCGTGCTGACCAAAGCGGCCTGCGCGGGCGTCCTCGGCCTGGCCGCCCTCCTGTGCTCCCTCGTCGTCTCGCTGCGCGTCGGCCGCGGCCTCGTGCGCGACCTGCGCGCGCTGCGCAAACAGGCCCACGAGGCGTCCGGCGTCCGGCTGCCCGCCGTGATGCGCCGCCTCGCCGCCGGCGAAACCGTCGACATCGAGGCCGAAGCCCCCCCGGCCGACCACGGCCCCGACGAACTCGGCCAGGTCGCCAGGGCGCTCGGCACCCTGCAGCGCGCCGCCGTCGAGGCCGCCGTCAAACAGGCCGAACTGCGCCGCGGCGTCTCCGCCGTCTTCGTCAACCTCGCCCGCCGCAACCAGGTGCTCCTCCACCGGCAGTTGCGCCTCCTCGACGCCATGGAACGCCGCACCGAGGACCCCGCCGAACTCGCCGACCTCTTCCGGCTCGACCACCTCACCACCCGCATGCGCCGGCACGCCGAGGGCCTGGTCATCCTCTCCGGCGCCGCCCCGGGCCGGCAGTGGCGCGGCAGCGTCCCGCTCATGGACGTGGTACGGGCCGCCGTCGCCGAGGTCGAGGCGTACGAGCGCGTCGAGGTGCGCCGGCTGCCCCCGCTCGCCGTGCACGGTCCCGCCGTCGCCGACCTCACCCACCTCCTCGCCGAACTCCTGGAGAACGCCACCGTCTTCTCCCCGCCGCACACCGCCGTCCAGGTCCACGGCGAGCGGGTCCCCAACGGCTTCGCCCTGGAGATCCACGACCGGGGCCTGGGCATGACCCCCGACGCCCTCCTGGAGGCCAACCTCCGCCTCGCCGAGACACCGGAGTTCGAACTCACCGACACCGACCGCCTCGGCCTGTTCGTCGTCAGCCGCCTCGCCCGCCGCCACGGCGTGCGCGTCTCGCTCCAGCCCTCCCCGTACGGCGGCACCACCGCCGTCGCCCTCGTCCCCTCCGCCCTGCTCACCGAGGCCGCGCCGCGCCACCGGCCGCCCGACGCGCCACGGCAACCACCGCCCCGGCTCTGCCCGTTCGACGAACAGCACCACCAGGCGAGCGAGGCCCCCGCACCCCTCCCGCGCCGCCGGCCGCCCACCGCGGCCGCAGGCCCCGGGGAGCAGGAGCACACCCCGAGCGGAGGACTGCCCCGGCGCGTACGGCAGGCCGCCCTCGCCGCGCAGCCGGGGCCCACCCCCACCGGCCCGTCGCCCGAACGCGACGCCGACGAGGTACGGGCCCGCATGGCCGCCCTCCAACGCGGCTGGCAGCGCGGGCGCGAGAGCGACGACAGCGGAGCGCACCACCGGGCGGCCCCGCCCGACGGCCCCCCGAGCACACCACCGACCGGCACAGCACCAGGAACCACACCCGAGGGAGACGGCCCATGACCGCACCGAAGGCCGCGACACACACCGCGACACACGCCACGGCACACACGACGGCACACCCCGCCGCGCCCGCCACCGCCCCGGGCGGCGCCGGCGGACTCACCTGGCTCCTCGACGACCTCGTCGACCGCGTCGGCAGCGTCCGCGAGGCACTCGTCCTCTCCGGAGACGGCCTGGCCACCGGCGCCTCGAAGCACCTCGCCCGCGAGGACGCCGAGCACCTGGCCGCCGTGGCCTCCGGATTCCACAGCCTCGCCAAGGGAGTCGGCCACCGCTTCGACGCCGGCGACGTCCGCCAGACCGTCGTCGAACTCGACGGGGCCTTCCTGTTCGTCACCGCGGCGGGGGAGGGCAGCGCCCTCGCCGTGCTGGCCGACGCGAACGCCGACATCGGCCTGGTGGCCTACGAGATGACGCTGCTCGTCAAACGCGTCGGCGCCCACCTGGCCACCGCCCCGCGGTCCGGCGCCGCCGACGGGTGACCGACGCGATGCCCCCCGGGACGGGCCGACCGCCCGCGGCCGGTTCCGCGCCCGGCCGGGGCCCGGGCAAGGGCCGGCACCGCAAGGCCGCCGCCGACGGGGACGTGTGGTACGACGCCGCGGCCGGGCCCGTCGTACGCCCGTACGCGATGACGCGGGGCCGCACCGCCGGCCCCGCAGCGGCCGGGCTCGACCTGATCGCGCTCGTCGTCGCCGACACGGACCTCGCCGCCCGCGCCGCCACCGACCCCGCCCTCGCGCCCGAACACCTCGACATCGTCGACCGGGCCGGACGCGCCCCCCAGGCGGTCGCCGACCTGGCCGCCGCACTCGATCTGCCCCCCGGCGTGGTACGCGTCCTGGTCGCCGACCTGATCGCCGCCCGGCTGGTGCGGGTCGTACGCCCCGTCCCCCCGGCGGAGTTGCCCGACGAGAGCCTGCTGCGCGACGTCATCCACGGTCTGCGGGCCCTGTAGGAGGCGACCAGCACACGGGGAAGTCGAAGTAGGTGTCCGGGTACGGCTCCGGCTGATAAGTGAAGTGCCACCATTCCTCGGGCAGATTGACGAAACCGGCCCGCTCCATGGCGGACTTCAGCAGCAGCCGGTTCGCGCGCTGCACACCCCCCACCCGGGGGTCCAGCGTGTGGGCGAGCGTGTCGAAACAGTCGAACCCGGTGCCCATGTCCACCGAGTTGTCGGGGAAACGCCGCTCCCGCGGCCCGTAGCAGGGGGCGAGCGGCTCACCGGGCACGTACGGGCGCGTCGGCAGCACCGGCAGCCGTACGAGCGTGAGGTCCACGGTGCTGCCCCGGCTGTGCCCCGAGCGCGCGGCGATATAACCGTCCTCGAACAGCCGGGACTTCTCGACGCGGGGATAGAACTCCCCCTTCATCCGCTGGTCGTCGAGATCCTTCGCCCAGCGCACGAAACCGTCGACACCCCGCTGCGGCCGGTAGCAGTCGTAGACCTTGAGCGAGAGACCCTTCCGCAGGAGCGCACGCTGTACACGGTGCAGCGCCTCGGCGGCCGGACGCGTCAGCAGGCACGCCGGACGCCGATAACCCTCCACAGGACGGCCGGTGAAGTTGTGCGGCGTGAAGTACCGCACCTCCTGGAGGACCGTCGGATCGACCTCGGAGAGGGCGACGAAATCCGCCGCAGGACGAGGGTCCCGCAGCGGGCCGGCCTGCGCCGTGAAGCACGGAACGAGCGCGAACAGCGCGGTGAGCAGCAGCAGGAGAACGTGGCGGGGGCGGACGTGGCGGGGGAGGACGGTGACCGAGGGACAGGAAGCCATGCGATGGCAGATATCAGGTGTTCACGCGCGGCGGAAGACACCCGCGCACGTCCCGCTCGTCCGGGGGAGCATGAGGACCGGCTGTCCGGCAACGGAGCCCATTACCGGACCAGCCCTCTACCGGACCGCTCACTGCCGCCCCGGCCCCTCCTCGGCCCCCAGCACCCGCACCGGATACGTCACCTCCGGCGAGCCCTCCTGCTCCACCGCCACCACCCCGTCCCGCCACCGCGTCGTGAACCGCACCGCCCGCGCGGGCTCCCACCCGTCCCCCCGGTCCGGGACGAGCACGCCACCGCCCGTACGGCCCGGCGCCGGCGCCCACACCTCCAGCTCCACCCCGCCGTCCGCACCCGCGACCGGCACCACCGAACCCGCCCGCGCCAGCACCGGAACGCGCGACAGCGGAGCGTCCAGCAGCACCTGCCCCGGACCGTCGTACGCCCGCCGCGTGGCCGTGTCGTACCACCGCCCGCGCGGCAGCCGCACCGCCCGCTGCTCGGCCCCCTGCTCCAGCACGGGCGCCACCAGCAGCGAATCACCCAGCAGGAACGCGTCCTCGCAGTCGCGCAGCGCCCGGTCCTCCGGCGAACGCCACCACACCGGCCGCGCGTACGGGGCCCCGGTCCGCCGGGCCAGATGCGCCAGCGTGACGAAGTACGGCAGCAGCCGCACCCGCTCCCGCAGCGCGGCCGCCGCGTGCTCCAGCACCCGGCCGCCGAACTCCCACGGCTCCCGCCGCCCCGCCGAGATCGCCGAATGGGTACGGAACAGCGGAAGATACGCGCCCAGTTGGAACCAGCGCAGATACAGCTCCGGCGACGGGGAACCGGTGAACCCGCCGATGTCCGGACCCGAGTACGGCACCCCGCACAACCCCAGGCCCAGCACGAGCGCGAGCGACGCCCGCAGCCCCGGCCAGCCCGTCGCCACATCGCCCGACCAGGTGCCGCCGTAACGCTGCATGCCCACCCAGCCCGAGCGCGAGAACAGGAACGGCCGCTCGTCCGGCCGCAGCCGGCACAGCCCCTCGTGGGCGGCGCGCGCCATGCCCAGCCCGTACACGTTGTGCGCCTCCCGGTGGTCACCGCCGCGCCCCTCCAGCACGTGCCGGGCCGAACGCGGCAGCGTCGGATCGCCGAACCCCGCGAAGGACACCGGCTCGTTCATGTCGAGCCAGAACCCCGAGAACCCCTGCGCGAGCCGCTCCGCGAACAGCCCGCCCCACCACCTGCGCACCCGCGGATCGGTGAAGTCCGGGAACACCGAGGTGCCCGGCCACACCTCGCCACGCACCGGTCTGCCCCGCCCGTCCCGCACGAACGCCCCCATGGCCAGACCCTCGTCGTACACCGGCTGCCCCGGTTCGGCCTTGACCGCCGGGTCCACGATCGACACCAGCCGCACCCCCTGCCCCCGCAACTCCTCGGCCAGCCCCGGCAGATCGGGGAACCGCTCACGGTCCACCGTGAACACCCGGTGCCCCCGGTAGTGGTCGATGTCCAGATGCACCGCCGACAGCGGCAGCCCGCGCTCGCGGTAACCGGCCACCACCCGGCGCACCTCGCGCTCGCCGCCGAACCCCCAGCGCGCGTGCTGATGACCCAGCGCCCAGGACGGCGGCAGCGCCGGAGCGCCCGTCAGCAGCGCCCAGTTGTGCAGCACACGCGCGGGCGTACCCACCAGCACCCAGAAACGCAACGGGCCCCCGTCCGCACGGACGTCGCAGCGCCCCGGCCGGTCGTGCCCGGAACCCGCGCCCTCCTCGCCCTGACGCAGCACGACGCGGCCGTCCCAGGAGTTGTCGTGGAAGACCAGATGCGTACCCGCGTCCGCCACCACCAGCTGCACCGGCATGGTCAGATACAGCGGATCGTCACCCGGCTCGAAGGCCCCGCCCGGATCGGTGTTCCACAGCCGGTACGCCCCGTCCCGCAACCGGGGCCCCGCCGCCCGCCCGCCGAGCCCGAAGAACCGCGCGTCCGCCGCGACTTCGGCCCGCTGCAGCCACCGAGCCGCGCCCCGCGGCCCCGGACTCCCGGACCCGCCCCCCGGAACCGGAACCACCGGCTCCCACCAGCGGGGCGGCAACTCGCGGCGCAGCAGGGCCCCGCCGGGCGTCCGCACCTCCACCGAGCCGTGCCGCCCCACGGTCACCAGCATCCGCTCGGAGACCACCCGCCAGCCGCCGTCGGTGTCCGGCTCCAGCACCGCCCGCTCGTCCGCCTCCGGCACCGGCCCGGCCAGCGCGTACGAGGGCTCCGGCCCGGCACCGTCCCAGCCGCAGAACACCGCGCCGCCCGCCGCCACCCGCACCCACAGCGAAGAGCGCGCGAAACGCACCACCCCACCGCCCGCCAGCGGCTCGGCCCCCGTCGCCGCACCCGGCACCCGCGCCCGCTCCACCCCCGCCCGGGGCAGCCCCCGCGCGTCCGTACACCGCCGTCGCCACGCGTAGCGCACGGCACGCAGCCCGTCCGCCGAACGCACCGCCCCCGCCAACCGCCGCAGATCACCCGCATCCATGCTGCTCAGCCTGCCATCGACGAGATCCGGCCGGTGTGCCGTTCAACTGCCGTTCACCCCCTGTGGAACCGCACCGCCCCGCACCACCCCGCGCGCCGTGGCACTGACAGACGCCGACCCTGGTGCCCGAGTCGATCACATGGCATCGTCCTCGTCAGCCGCGTCACGCGCATACCCCGCCTGTGTGCGCGGTGACGCCCACGACGCGTCGAGCCCGGGAGCCGCCAGATGACCAGCACTCAGCAGCCCGCCCCGCACCCCGAGCCCCTGTGGCGGCCCGGCGCGGACCGCATCGCACGCGCCCGCGTCACCCGCTTCCAGGCCTGGGCGGCCGAGCACCACGGCGCCCCCGCCCCGGCCCCCGGCGACCCCGCCGCGAGCTACACCGCGCTGCACCACTGGTCCGTCACCGAACTCGAACGCTTCTGGCAGGCCCTCGTCGAATACTGCGACGTACGCTTCGGCAGCCCCTACCGGCGCGTGCTCGCGGACCCCGCGATGCCCGGCGCCCGCTGGTTCCCCGGCGCGACCCTCAACTACGCCGAACACGCCCTGCGCGCCGCCGAGGACCCCGCCCGCGCCGACGAGCCCGCCCTGCTGCACGTCGACGAGACCCACGAGCCCCGCACCGTCACCTTCCGCGAACTCCGCCGCCAGGTGGGCTCCCTGGCCGAGGCACTGCGCCGGCTCGGCGTCCGCCCCGGCGACCGCGTCAGCGGCTACCTGCCCAACATCCCCGAAGCCGTCGTCGCCCTGCTCGCCACCGCGGCCGTCGGCGCCGTATGGACCTCCTGCGCCCCCGACTTCGGCGCCCGCAGCGTCCTCGACCGCTTCCAACAGGTCGAACCCGTCGTCCTGTTCACCGTCGACGGCTACCACTACGGCGGCAAACGCCACGACCGGACCGCCACCGTCGCCGAACTGCGCACCGGCCTGCCCACACTGCGCGCCGTCGTGCACGTCCCGCTGCTCGGCACGCCCGCCCCCGAGGGCGCCCTGGAGTGGACGGAGCTGACCTCCGCCGACGCCGAGCCGGTCTTCGAGCAGGTGCCCTTCGAGCACCCCCTGTGGGTGCTGTACTCCTCGGGCACCACCGGACTGCCCAAGGCCATCGTCCAGTCCCAGGGCGGCATCCTCGTCGAACACCTCAAACAGCTCTTCCTGCACTGCGACCTCGGCCCCGGCGACCGCTTCTTCTGGTACACCTCCACCGGCTGGATGATGTGGAACTTCCTCGTCTCCGGACTCCTGGTGGGCACCACCGTCGTGCTCTACGACGGCAGCCCCGGCCACCCCGACACCGCCGCCCAGTGGCGCGTGGCCGAACGCACAGGCACCACCTTCCTCGGCACCTCCGCCGCCTACGTCATGGCCTGCCGCAAGGCGGGGGTCCACCCCGGCCACGACCTCGACCTCTCCCGCGTCCGCTGCGTCGCCACCACCGGCTCGCCCCTGCCGCCCGACGGCTTCCGCTGGCTCCACGACGAGGTCGCAGAAGACTTGTGGATCGCCTCCGTCAGCGGCGGTACGGACGTGTGCAGCTGCTTCGCCGGGGCCGTGCCCACCCTGCCCGTCCACATCGGCGAACTCCAGGCCCCCTGCCTGGGCACCGACCTCCAGGCGTGGGACGCCCACGGCAAACCCGTCACCGACGAGGTCGGCGAACTGGTCGTCACCCGGCCCATGCCGTCGATGCCGGTCCGCTTCTGGAACGACCCCGACGGCAGCCGCTACCACGAGAGTTACTTCGAGATGTTCCCCGGCGTCTGGCGGCACGGCGACTGGATCACCCTCACCTCGCGCGGCAGCGTCGTCATCCACGGCCGCTCCGACTCCACCCTCAACCGCCAGGGCGTCCGCATGGGATCCGCCGACATCTACGAGGCCGTCGAACGCCTCCCCGAGATCCGCGAATCCCTCGTCGTCGGCATCGAACAGGCCGACGGCGGCTACTGGATGCCGCTCTTCGTCCACCTCGCCCCCGGTGCCACGCTCGACGACGCCCTCCTCGCCCGTATCAAGACGACCATCCGGGAACAGCTCTCACCGCGCCACGTCCCCGACGAGGTCATCGAGGTGCCCGCCGTCCCCCACACCCTGACCGGCAAACGCATCGAGGTGCCCGTCAAACGCCTTCTGCAGGGCACCCCGCTGGAGAAGGCCGTCAACCCGGGCTCGGTCGACAACCCCGAACTCCTGCGGTTCTACGAGCGACTGGCCCACGAGCGCTCCTGAGCCGACCCCGCGCGAACGGCGTTGTCAGTGGCGGCGGTTACGGTGAGTGAGCATCGATCACACGCGCCGAGGGGGAGAAGAAAATGGCGCACACCACCGACCGCGGCAGCCGGACGAGCGCACGACGCCGGCTGCGCAGAGAAGTGCCCAGCACCGTGGCCGTCCTGGCCGACGAGCACGACTTCGCCGCCATGAGACGGTACAAGTCCTTCGGCTTCGAC
Organism: Streptomyces gamaensis; assembly: GCF_042656465.1. Taxonomy (NCBI): domain Bacteria; kingdom Bacillati; phylum Actinomycetota; class Actinomycetes; order Kitasatosporales; family Streptomycetaceae; genus Streptomyces; species Streptomyces gamaensis. The sequence continues at coordinate 3,578 of NZ_JBHSPB010000026.1, read as the reverse complement.
GACCACACAACCTACCTGCGGCAGATGGAGGGGCTGCTGCGCACACTCGCCGCCCAGGGCACGCACACGAGCGTCACGCTCTTCGACCCCGTGGTCTACGAGGAGTTCTGCGCCGAAGCGCACCTCGACCCCGACACCACCGCCAGCCGCACCCGCTACGTCGCGGAGGTCGCCGCCACCGGAACCAAGGTCACCTACGCCGGGCAGCCCCTGCACCTCCTGCTGCCCGAGCTCATCAACGAGGCCGAACAGCAGGCCACTTGGGACTACGCCACCAGCCTGCTCACCCGCGGCGACTGCGCGAGCTGCGGAGAGGACATCGGACAGGCGGCCTTCGCCAGGGCCGCCCGACTGCTCCGACAGCTCGTCGAGGCAGCCGGACCGGGGACGCACCACCTCGTGTGCAGCATCCCCGCCGAGGGGGCCACACCGCTCGTCGCGGCGCTCCACGCCGAGCACGCCCCCGACGGCCGCGTGCACCTGGGGGAGGAAGCACCGGCCCTCGTCCTGTGCACCGTCCTCGCCGCAGGCATCGCCACGGACCGCCCCGGAGGCATCGTCCTGCGCACCTCGGCCCCCGGCCGACGGGACACCCTGCGGGGCTGGAGTCTGCGCGGCGGCCGGCTGCGCCCGCTCACCGAGGCGGAAGTCTTCTCCGCCTACTGCACCGACGCCCGCACCGGCGAACCCGTACCGCCCGAACCCGGCGTCGACTACCGCGCGGGCATCGCCCTCCCCGACCCCGACTCCGACTCCGACCCGGACCCCGCCCCCGACTGCGAAGGGCCGCACGACACATGACCGTCTCCGGCATACGACCGGCAAGCGAAAGGTGCCCCGCCGTCGGGCGGGGCACCTCTCACCTCACACGCACGTCACATCCGGCTCACTCGCCGGACAGCACCGCCTGCGCGGCCAGCCGCGCCTCCTCGGCGGAGTCCGTCGCACGCGCCGCCGCGGCGGCCCGCTCGCACTGGGCGAGCGTGTGCTTGGCCAGCGTCGCCCGCACATAGGGAATCGACGCCGCGCCCATCGACAGGCTCGTCACGCCCAGACCCGTCAGCACGCACGCGAGCAGCGGGTCGGACGCGGCCTCACCGCACACGCCACAGCTCTTGCCCTCGGCCTTCGCGGCCTCCGCGGAAGCGGCGACCAGGTCGAGCAGCGCGGGCTGCCACGGGTCCTGCAGCCGCGACACCGCACCGACCTGACGGTCGGCCGCGAAGGTGTACTGCGCCAGGTCGTTGGTCCCCAGCGACAGGAACTCGACCTCCTGCAGGATCGAGCGCGCCCGCAGCGCGGCGGAGGGAATCTCCACCATCGCACCGAACTTGGCCTGCAGCCCCGCCTCGCGGCACGCGTCCGCGAACGCCTTCGCGTCCGCGCGGTCCGCCACCATGGGCGCCATGACCTCAAGGTAGACCGGCAGCCCCTCGGCCGCCTTGGACAGCGCGGTCAGCTGCGTCCGCAGCACCTCCGGGTGGTCCAGGAGCGTCCGCAGACCCCGCACGCCCAGCGCCGGGTTCGGCTCGTCGGCCGGCGTCAGGAAGTCGAGCGGCTTGTCGGCGCCGGCGTCCAGCACCCGCACGACCACCCGGCCCTCGGGGAACGCCTCCAGCACCTTGCGGTAGGCCTCGACCTGCTTCTCCTCGGACGGCGCCTTCTTGTTGTCGTCGAGGAAGAGGAACTCGGTACGGAACAGACCGACACCCTCGGCACCCGCCTCGACCGCGGCCGCGAGGTCCGCGGGGCCACCGATGTTGGCGAGCAGCGGCACCTTGTGACCGTCGGACGTCGCACCCGGACCGGACGAGGCCGCCAGCGCGGCCTTGCGCTCCTCCGCCGCCTTCGCCAGCTCGGCACGCTTGTCCGCGCTCGGGTCCACGAAGACATCGCCCGTGCTGCCGTCGACCGCGACGACCGTGCCCTCGGCCAGCTCACCGGCGCCCGGCAGCGCCACGACCGCCGGCACCCCCAGCGCCCGCGCCAGGATGGCGCTGTGGCTGGTCGGCCCGCCCTCCTCGGTCACGAAGCCCAGCACCAGCGCCGGGTCGAGCAGCGCGGTGTCGGCGGGCGCCAGGTCCCGCGCGACCAGGACGTACGGTTCGTCGCTGTCCGGCACACCCGGCATCGGCACACCCAGCAGCCGCGCGACGATGCGGTTGCGCACGTCGTCCAGGTCGGCCACGCGGCCGGCCATGTACTCGCCGGCCCCGGCCAGCAACTCGCGGTAGTGCGAGAACGCGTCGTACACCGCGCGCTCGGCGGTGCTGCCCACGGCGACGCGGCGGTCGACGTCGGCGATCAGCTCCGGGTCCTGCGCGATCATGGCCTGGGCCTCCAGCACGTGCTGGGCCTCGCCGCCGGCCAGGTTGCCGCGTGCGATGAGGTCGGCGGCCACAGCCTCCACGGCCTGGCGTGCGCGCCCCTGCTCGCGTTCCGCCTCGTCCGCCGAGATCTGCTTGGCCGGCGGCTCCAGAACCGCCGTGCCCATGTGCCGCACTTCGCCGATCGCCACACCGTGGCTCACGCCGACGCCTCGCAGCGTTGTCTCCATGTCACCCGCTCCGTTAGATACGACGGCTTCGTCGCCGTCGCGTTGGATGTCGTACGTGCCGCCACCGCGCATCCCTGTCACGACGCGGCGACGGCTGCGGCTCACTGCCAGCTGAACAGCGTGTCGCCGGCCTTCACTTCGCCGTCCTCCTGGACCGAGCCCAGCGAGTCGGCGGTGGCCTCAAGCGCGACGATGGGGCAGACCGGCGACTTGCCGGCCTCCTCGACGGCAGCCGGGTTCCAGCGCACGACGGCCTGGCCCCGCGTGACGGTGTCGCCCTTGTTGACGAGCAGCTCGAAGCCCTCGCCGTTCAGCTGCACAGTGTCGATGCCGAGATGCGTGAGCACACCGTGCCCCTCGCCGTCGACGACGACGAACGCGTGCGGGTGCAGCGAGACAATGACGCCGTCGACGGGCGAGACGGCCTCGGAGGGCTCACGCACGGGGTCAACAGCGGTACCGGGTCCCACCATCGCGCCGGAGAAGACCGGATCGGGCACTGCCGCGAGTCCGATGGCACGTCCGGCAAGCGGGGACGTCACGGTGGTCATGGGAAGCCTCCCAGGGGTGGAGATTCATCACGCGCCGTCACTGCCTGTCCCGGACGGCGCACTGGCCAGAAGCCTAAGTCATAGGAACTGAGGGTTCCGCATGACCAAGGGCCACCCGGCGCAGCCCACAGGGCACCCCGGAGCCTCCGGAATCGATTTGCCTCGCCCCGGCGGGAGCTGTACTGTCGGGTCCCTGCCCACGACCGGTGCCGCAGTCCACTGCAGGCGAGGCGAGGGCAGCACCTATCGGACGTGATCCAATTCCTGGATCCGCTTCTGTGTGTCTGCATTTGCAGAATAAGGAAGCGGTAAGGGAGGCCGGAAAAGCCTGATAGAGTGGTGGAACACCGAAGGGAAGCGCCCGGAGGAAAGCCCGAGAGGGTGAGTACGAAGGAAGCGTCCGTTCCTTGAGAACTCAACAGCGTGCCAAAAGTCAACGCCAGACTATTTGATACCCCGTCCGCCGTCCC
>NZ_JBHSPB010000025.1:0-94692 GCF_042656465.1 Streptomyces gamaensis | reverse complement strand
CGGTGGTGCCGGCGGAGCCGCCGGAGCGGCCGGCCGCGCGGGAGGCGGCACCGGGACCGGGCGTGCGGCGGCGGGCGGCCGACCGGGCGGTGCGGCCGGTGCCGGACGGGCGGCGGGCGGGGGCGGCGCCGCCGGAGTGACGGGCACCGGTCGCGCGGCAGGCGACGGGGGCTGCGCGGGAGGCGGCACCGGGGCCTGCGGTGCAGCCGGCCGGGCCGGTGCCTGCGGGGGCACAGCCGGCACGGCGCGGGCCAGCCCCAGCGCGTAGTCGGCCCACCAGCGGCCCGCGGGCGGCGCGCCACGGCACTCCCCGTCCGACTCGCCCGGCCGCTTGACCCACAGATAGGCGTCCACGAGCTCGTTGCCGGTGGCGACGGTGGGCGCGGCACCCAGGGCCCGGCCGGGCGGATTGCACCACGGCTGCTCGTCCGGCGGCTTCTGCCCGGTGCCGCCCGCGCGGCGTTCCCGGCCGTCCCCCGGGGCGGTCCCCTCGCCACCGCCCGGCGGCGTCGGGGGCGCGGAGAGCGGCCCGTTGCCGTTGCGGCTGGTGTCGATGACGTAGTGGGCGCCCCCCAGGAGCGCGGAGAGGCGGTCGCCGTACTCCCGAGTGACCGGTGTCGTATGGAAGTTGGAGACGTTGAGCGCGAAGCCGTCGGCCTCCGCGACCCCGGCACGGGTGAGCGCCGAGGCCAGCTGCCGCTGGTCGCTGATCCACCCAGCGTTCCCGGCGTCCACGTACACCGAGGTGTCCGGGAGCGACTTGAACGTGCGTACCGCCTCGGCCAGCAGGGGCAGCCGCTCCCGGTCCGCCGGGGCGGGCACGCAGCCCGAGACCCACTGCGCCAGCGCGTCCGGTTCGAGCACCACCCACGCGCGCCGCTCGCCGATGCCGGCGGCGGCCCGCGCCACCCAGGCCCGGTACTGCCGGGCGTCCCGGGCCCCGCCCGAGGAGTACTGACCGCAGTCGCGGTGCGGGATGTTGTACGCGACCAGCACGGGGATACGGCCCGTGCGCTGCGCCCGGCGCGTGACCTCCTCCGCCTGCTGCTCGGGGTCGTCGCCGGTCAGCCAGACGGCTGTCGGCTGGTCCGCGATCCGGCGCAGCGCCATGGCGTCGTCCTCGCGCCCCCGCTCCCACCACACCTCGGCCTGACGGGCGGCCGGCCCGGCCGGTTCGACCCAGAACGGGGAGGCGGGGTCGTCCATGCTGTCGGCGAGCGCCGGCCCGGGCGCGCCCGGCAGGCACACCGCGCCCGCGCACGCCAGCACGGCGACACCCCGGCGCACGGCGGCCGCGCGCGGGCGCGGGTGCGCGGGGAGCGCCGGGCGGGCGCACCGGCGCGGGACGACGGAGCGGCGTGGTGACGGCGTGCGGTTGCTGTGTCTCATGCGTCCCCCTGACCGGGTCAGTGGCGTTCCGTACCTTTCACACCGTTAGGTGTTGCCCCGTCAGTAAGGGATGTGCTGCGTCGAACGGGCCTTTCGGGTGAATTCGGGTGAATCAGCACCCGCCGGAGAGGACGTCCCCCAGGTCGTAACGGACCGTCTCCCGCACTTGCTCGTAGGTGCATTGGGCGGGTTCGCGGTCGGGCCGCCAGCGCCGGAACCGCGTGGTGTGCCGGAAGCGGTCCCCCTGGAGGTGGTCGTAGGCCACCTCGCAGACGCGCTCGGGCCGCAAGGGCACCCAGGACAGGTCCTTGCCACCGGTCCACCGGCCGGGGGCGCCCGGCAGCCGCGCCGCCGACTGCGCCTGCGGGTCCGTCCAGCCCGCCCATGGATGGCCCTGCGCGTCGTCCATGCGCAGGGGCGCGAGCTCCTCCATCAGCTCCGCGCGCCGCCGCATCGGGAACGCCGCGCACACCCCGACGTGCTGCAGGGTGCCCGAGGCGTCGTACAGGCCGAGCAGGAGCGAGCCCACGACAGGACCGCTCTTGTGCAGCCGCAGTCCCGCGACCACGCAGTCGGCGGTCCGCTCGTGCTTGATCTTGAACAGGGCGCGTTCGCCGGGCAGGTACGGCAGCCCGGGCGGCTTGGCGACGATCCCGTCCAGACCCGCGCCCTCGAACTCCTCGAACCAGCGCCGCGCGGTGGGCAGATCACCGGTGGCCGGGGCGGTGAACAACGGCGCCGTGGCACCCCGCAGCGTGCCGACGAGCGCCTCGCGGCGGTCCCGCTGCGGCACGTGCAGCAGGGAGTCGTCGTCCAGGGCCAGCAGGTCGAAGGCGACGAAGGACGCCGGGGTCGTCCCGGCCAGCAGAGCGACGCGGGAGGCCGCCGGGTGGATGCGCTCCAGCAGGGCGTCGAAGTCGAGCCGCCCGCCGCGGGCGACGACGATCTCCCCGTCCAGCACGCAGCGCGGCGGGAGCCGGTCGAGCAGCGCCCGCGTGAGCTCGGGGAAGTAGCGGGTGAGCGGTTTCGTGGAACGGCTGCCCAGCTCGATCTCCGGCCCGTCACGGAAGACGACGGCCCGGAAGCCGTCCCACTTCGCCTCGTACTGCATGCCCGGCGGGATGGCCGCCACGGACCTGGCCAGCATGGGCTGCAGCGGGGGCATCACCGGAAGGTCCATGGGCGCGATTGTGCGGGCAGCGGCGCCCGCGCGCCCCTCGGCGGCTCCGGGGGCATGACCGGCCGCGGCGGGCCCGCGCACGGGATGCCGACCTCCCCGCGCGGCGCTTAGCTTGGGCGTATGGCCGACACGGAGGAGCTGTCCGTCGGCGGACGGACGGTGCGGATCTCGCACCCGGAGAAGGTCTACTTCCCCGAGCGCGGCTTCACCAAGTACGACCTGGCCCGCTACTACCTGACGGTTGGCGACGGCATCCTGCGCGCCCTGAAGGACCGGCCCACGACCCTGGAGCGCTGGCCCGACGGAGTGACCGGCGAGTCGTTCTTCCAGAAACGCGCTCCGCGCAACCTCCCGGAGTGGATCCCGACCGCCCGGATCACCTTCCCCAGCGGCCGGCACGCCGACGAGATCTGCCCCGACCACCCGGCCGCCGTCCTGTGGGCGGCCAACCTCGGCTGCCTGACCTTCCACCCCTGGCCGGTGCGCCGCGCCGACACCGACCACCCCGACGAACTGCGCATCGACCTCGACCCGCAGCCGGGCACCGACTACGCCGACGCCGTACGGGCCGCCCTGGAACTCCGCGGTGTCCTCGGCGAACTCGGACTGACCGGCTGGCCCAAGACCTCCGGCGGCCGCGGCCTGCACGTCTTCGTCCCCATCGTGCCGCACTGGACCTTCGTACAGGTGCGGCGGGCCGCCATCGCCGTCGCCCGCGCGCTGGAGCGGCGCTGCCCGCGCTCCGTGACGACCGCGTGGTGGAAGGAGGAGCGCGGCGCCAAGGTCTTCGTGGACTACAACCAGACCGCCCGCGACCGCACCATCGCCAGCGCCTACTCCGTACGCCCCCGCCCGCGCGCCCCCGTCTCCGCCCCGCTGCGCTGGGAGGAACTGACCAGCGCCGTGCCCGAGGACTTCGACCTGGCCACGATGCCCGCCCGGTACGCCGCGGCCGGTGACGTGCACGCCGGGATGGAGATGCGGCCCTGCTCGCTGGAGGCCGCGCTGGAACGCGCCGAGCGGGACGAGCGCGAGCACGGACTGGGCGATCTGCCGTATCCGCCGGAGCACCCCAAGATGAAGGGCGAACCCCCGCGCGTTCAGCCGAGCCGGGCCCGTAAACCCCGGACGTGACAGTCCGGTTCGGGATCACGCTCCCGGGCCGGGGGAGTCGAGACCGTACAGCCGGCGGGCGTTGCCGGACGCGATGAGCCGGGCCGCGCGCGCGGCGTCACCGGGGGACCAGGCGCCCTCGTCGACCCACTCGGTGAGCAGCCCGCCGAGCGCGTGCGTGAACAGCCGCGCTCCCACGAGGTACAGCTCCGGCAGCCCATAGGCGTCGGTGGAGAACAACACCTTCCCGAACGGGGCGAGTTCGAGCGTCTCCGCCAGCACCGTACGGGCACGCACCCCCGTGTGCGCGAGGGCGAGACCGACATCGGTGAACACATGCGGGTAGACGTTGGCGAGATAGGCGGCGCCCCGGTGGTACGGGTAGGTGTGCAGCAGCACGAGAGGGCAGCCGGTGGGCCGGACCGCGCGGACGAAGTCCGTCAGCAGCAGCGGGTCGCAGCGGTCGAGCCGCAGGTCGGGATCGCCGAATCCGGTGTGCAACTGCAAGGGCAGCCCGGTCGCGACGGCCGACCACAGCAGATGGCGCAGCAGCACCGGGTCGCGGACCCGGCCACCGGGCGCCCGGGCGGCGAGCCACCGGTCGGCGGCCGCACGCACCTCGCCGGGCGGGGGCGGGTCCGGGGGCAGGTCGAGCCCGTAGCGGTAGGCCACGACCGACTTGAAGCCGACGCCGGTACGGGCGGCCTCCTGGACGGCCGTGGCGAGAGAGTCCAGGAAGGACCGGTGGCCGTCGCTGGTGTCGGCGGCCCGTTCGGCGAGGGTCTCCAGCCGGACGACCTCGTGGGCGCGCGTACCGGCCGCCGACGCCAGCTCGTCCGGGGTGGTGAGGTCGCCGGGCAGCCCGGTGTCGACGAGGAAGTCGCCGATCCCGGTGGCCCGCAGGAGCAGTTCGGCGGCCTTGCGCACGCCCAGCTCGCGGCGGCGGGCGAGGTAGTCGGCCGGCGGGCAGTGCGCCGGGAGCCCGAGGAGCGGTGGGCACCAGCGCCGTACGGCGAAGCCGAGTTGACTGTCGAAGAAGGTGGTGCCGGTGGCGGGCGGGAGGTCGGACTCCGTCAAGTACGAGGCGAAGCCGTCCTCGTCGAGGCCGTGGCGGACCACGCCGTGGCAGTGGTGGTCCACCAGCGGGCCGATACCGCTGTCCGGCCACGTGTCCGGCCACGCGTCCTGCGCCGGGGCTGTCGTCACGGTGCTTCCCCTTCGTCCGGGCCCGCGTCAGTACCGGTCCACCGTGGCGTCCACCAGCTCCTGCGGTGAACGGCCCCGGGCCAGCGCGATCTCGCCCTCGCGGACGGCCACGAGCGCCTGGAAGAGGGGATCGCCGAGGACCGAGCGCATCAGGGCGGAATGGGTGAAGTGTTCGAGAGCGTCGGGGAGGGCGGCGGGTAGACGCTTGATGTCGGGACGGTGGGAGGGGTCTCCGGCGACCGGCGGCGGGAGGGTCGCGCCGGAGTCGATGCCGTGCAGCCCGCAGGCGATCACCGAGCCCACGGCGAGATACGGGTTGGCCGCGGGGTCGATGCACTTGAGCTCGGCGTTGGCGGCGTCGGCGTCCCCGGGCGGACCGGGGACGAAGCGCAGGGCGGCCTCCCGGTTCTCCGCACCCCAACACTGGTAGGCGCCCGCCCAGTTGTGGGGGACGAGACGGTGATAGCTGACGGGCAGCGGCGCGGTGAGCGCGAGAAGGGACGGAAGATGGTCGAGCACGCCCGCGAGGAATGCCTCGCACGTCCGGGTCATGCCGTACGGACCGGGGCCGCCGCGGCAGAGGGTGCCGCCCTCGCCGTGGAGACTGAGGTGCAGATGCGCGCCGTTGCCCGTGGTGCCCAGCGTATGGACGGGCGCGAAGGAGGCGTTGAGACGGTGCCGGGCGGAGACGGCGCGGAGGGTCTCGCGCACCAGGACGGCGAGATCGGCGGCGCCGACCGGACCGTCCGGCGCGACGGAGACCTCGAACTGGCCGGGCGCGTACTCGGGATGGACCTGGAGCACCTCGACGTCCTGCTCGGCGAGCGCCCGCAGCACGTCCCGCAGGTAGCCGGAGGTCTCCACGACCCGCGCCATGCCGTAGGCGGGCCCGGTGCCCGCGAAGCGCACGGCGCCCGGTCCGCCCGCCGGCGCGGACGGAGCCGGGAGAGGAGCACCGTCCGCGTAGGTGACGAACCACTCGGTCTCGAAGCCCATGCGCAGCTCCAGACCGTACTCCCGGGCCCGCTCCGCCATCCGTGCCGCGAACAGCCGCTGGCAGCCGGCATACGGCGTGCCGTCCTGCTCGAAGCGGTCGACGGGCGCCCAGGCCCAACCGGGCTGCGCCGCCAGCACGGTGAGCCGGCCGAGATCGGGGAAGAGACGCAGATCGCCGTCGGGGGCACCGTTGTGGGAGTCGTCGGACCGGTAGACGTCGAAGACGGGGGACATGCCCACGCCCCGGAGGGCGGCCTGCGGGAGCCGGGCGGTGGGCACGGCCTTGACGCGGGTGAGACCCGCGTTGTCGACCCAGGTCAGCGCCACACCGTGGATGTCCCGCGCGGTCAGCCGCGCGGCTTCCTGCCGCGCTGCCGAATACGCCGCCTCCCTCGCGCGCGCCGTCCTGCCGTGCTCCTCCTGCGATCCGTCCACCTTCACGCTCCTTCGCACCCGACCCGTGGCGGCGACGCCCGGCTTCAACTCCGGTGCCGATTCTGCACCGTGGCCGTCCCGGAAGGCACGGGGATCCGCGTCATGTGAGGAGAGGAACGGCAGGGGGCGGCCGGGTCAGGAGGTCAGCGGACGGTGACGCGGAGCGGCGGAGGCGGTGGTACAGCCGGGGCAGGTGTAGCCGTTGCCGTGGGCGTAGGTCCAGCCGAGCCCGGTGATGTGCGGAGTGGCGGTGTGGGTGTGGTGCAGCAGATGTCCCCACAGGTCGTCGTCGCGGTCGGGGCCGGGGTCGGGGATCACGAGGTCGAAGGTGGTGTGCGTGGTGCAGCCGTGATGGTCGCAGGTGAGGTAGTACCGGACGGGACCGGGGGTTTTGCCCGCTGTGGTGAGCGTCATGGGTCCCACTGTGAGCGGACCCGGAGACGGCCGGGGCCGGGTTGTCACGGGACTTCCCCCGCAGCGGTGACGGAGCGTGTAGGGGCCGGGAGGGCTGGGTAGATCACTCGCTTCACGGTTCACTTCACGGCCTGCACGGCGGCGTCCCGCTGCTCCTCTCGACCGGCGGTGCGGCCCCGCCCGGAACGGCGGACGGGGCCGCGGGGCACGGGCCGGGGCTGTCAGCTGAGGAGCCCGAGCAGGGCTTTGAGCAGGTGTCCGGCCCCGAAGAGGACGTCGTTGAGACCGGGCGTCACCACCCAGGAGACCAGATCGGCGAGGGCGCTCGTCAGCCCCCTGGAGTCGTGCCGGTCCTTGGCGATCTCGGCGGTGGCGCCGACCGCGTCCGTGGTGGCGGAGGTGATGGTGCGCAGGTCGGGATTGGGGGAGGCCGCCTGTCTTTCGAGGGTGGTGCGGGCCCGCGTCAGCTGGCCGAGCGGAGCGGTGAGCGCCTGACAGGCGGCGGGCTGCCGGGCGGTGGTGCAGTCGGCGGTCTGCGCCGCGGCCTGCTGGCGGATGAGGTTGTTGTCGATGGCCTTGACGGTGGAAGTGGCCGCCTTGCGCAGAACCTCGGGCGCCGGGGCGGCGGCGCGAGCCGCCGGTACGGGGTGGGCCGCCTGCGCGGGGCGCGCGGGCGCCGGGACGGCGGGGGGAGCCGGAGGAGCCGCGTGGACCGGGGCTGCCACAGGAGCGGGTGCGGGCGGCGGGGTGGCGGTGGCGGAGGAGCCTGTCGTGGAGAGGACGAGAGCGAGCGTGCTGCCGATGGCGGTAGCGGTGAGGAGGCCGGCCTTGTGGGGAGTGCGCATGTGTGGCTCCTGGGGTGAGGCGGGAGATGGGCCTTCACGATCACGATGCGTGCACCCCGGGAGTGCCGCAATTCGGGAGGAGGCGTCATGGGTCCGCCGTGGCAGAGCTTCTGACGGACCGCCAGCCCCCACCGGGTGCCTGCGGGAGCGCGGGAGGGCAAGGGGGACAAGGCGTGTCGCGTGATCCGGACCCGGAGCGGGCCGGTGGCGGGGAAGGCCCCGCAGGGTGACGGGCCTGGGCCGGACAGCCGAACGCCGGACGGACCGTCGCGGGGGTGACCGCGCCCCGGCGCCTGCCCGTACCGGGGCGGCGCGGGGCGGGCGGCGGCGGAGCGCGTGCAACTCGGGGCGCTGCGAGGGGCCGGCCGCGCACCCCGGAGCAGGGGCGGCGAGAGGGGCGCCCGGGGCCAGGGGGACCCGGCGGCCGGAGCGCCGGGCCGGGGAGGGACGGGGCAGCGGCGCGCGCCACGGTGGCGTGCGGTGCGGCGTTCGCCAGGGCGGGGGCTATACCGGGATCGGTGGCGGGGGCACGTCCGTATCGCCGCACGGCCACCCGTGACCCGAGACCGGGCGGTGCCCGTGACACGGATCGGCGGCCGGTGCCACGGACGGGGAGCGCAACGCGTTGTCCCGGCGTCCCGGGTGCCCCCGCCGGGCTCGTGACGTGGCCTCAGGGTGACGGCCCGTTCTGGACGGGTCACTCCTTCGGGTCGTTCTCACGGCGGCCCCCTCAGGGGCTCCGGGCGGCACCTCGCGGGCGCGGGGCGAGCCGGTCGGGGGAGGTGGGCGGCCTCTGCGCCCGGCCGTCCACGGGCCGCGGCGGGCCCGATTGCCCGTCATTCGGGGGCGATTGTCCGGCGATGCGGGGTGTGCGGCGGTGCTTTCCTTGGGGGCCGTCCTCGCGGTCGGCGGCTGCGGGGCCCGTTCCGGGCCGGGCGGTGGCGGTCCGACCGGCTGCCGAGCGTTCCTCGGGGCGGGCTGTGTGTCCTTCCCGCGTACGGGCACGAGGACCGGACTGGCCGATTCCGGGCCGATGTTGAGCTGTTCCGAGCTGTTTCCGAGCTTTTCCGAGCTGTTTCGGAAAACCGATGAGCAACCGGAGGTTGCGTGGTCATGGTGGACGTTGCCCGCGACGGAGCGGGCGTACCGGCGGCGAGGCGGTCACCCGGCGGCCGCGCGGACGTCTTCGACAAGCGGCTGGACGCGTCCGCCATGCTGCGGGCCGTGGCGGAGACCGGGGTGAGCCCCTTCTACCGGCCCATGCGCGCCGGCGGCGGCGAAGCACGGGTGGACGGGCGGTCCGTGGTGATGGCCGGCTGCAACGACTACCTGGGCCTCGCCCACGACCCCCGCGTCATCGCGGCCGCCACCGGCGCGCTGGAGCGGTACGGCGCCTCGTGCTCGGGCGCCCGCACCCTGAACGGCACCCTGCCCCTGCACGGCGAGCTGGAGTCGAGGATCGCCGCCTTCCTCGGCACGGAGGACGCCGCGGTGGTCACGACCGGCCTGCAGGCCAACCTCGCGCTGGCCGCCCTGTTCGGCCCCGGCGAGCTGGTCTTCAGCGACGCCGCCAACCACGCCTCCCTCATCGACGCGATCCGCCTGGGCGCGGCGCGCCGCACCGTCTACCGGCACGGCGACGCCGCCCACCTCGACGGGCTCCTCGCCGCGGCCGATCCGCACGCGGCGGCGGCCGTCGTCACGGACGGGATGTTCTCCATGGACGGCGACCTGTGCCCGCTGCCCGCCCTCACCGCCGTGGCCCGCCGCCACGGGGCCCGCCTCGTCGTCGACGGAGCGCACGACATCGGGCTGCTCGGCGAGGGCGGCCGCGGCGTCGGCGAGCACTTCGGACTCCGGGAGGAGATCGGACTGTACACGGGCACGTTCTCCAAGTGCTTCGGCTCCACGGGCGGCTTCCTGGCCGGCCCGGCCGAGGTGATCGGCTACCTGCGCTACAGCGCCCGGGCCGTCCTCTTCTCCGCCTCCATGCCCCCCGCGGCCCTGGGCGCGGCGCTGGCCGCGCTCGACCTCGCGCAGCAGGAGCCGTGGCGGCGCGACCGCGTCCTGCGGCTCGCGGCCCGGCTCCGGTCGGAACTGCGCGCGTCGGGGCTCGACGTGCGCGACGGCGTGACCCCCGTGGTGCCTGTCCGTGTCGGCGACGACGCGCGCTGCGTGCGCATGTGGCAGGCGCTGCTGGACGAGGGCGTCTACACCAACGCCGTGGGTGCCCCGGCCGTCCCCGAGGGCGGCTGCCTGATCCGCGTGACGCTCCAGGCCACGCACACCGACGCGCACCTGGAGCGGATCGTCGACGCGTTCGCCGCCGCGGCCCGCCGCACCGGACTGCCGCGGGAGACGCCCCCGCCCCGCCCGGCGAAGGGCCCCGCCGTCGGAGCCGGCGCGTCGGCGGAGCGCGCGCGATGACCGGGGTGACGGTGCGGCCCGTACAGCGCCGCGGCGACGTGAGCGCGTTCCTGCGCCTGCCCCACGACCTCTACCGCGACGACCCCCACTGGGTGCCCCCGGCGGACAGTGAGGCACGCGCCTTCCTCTCCCCCCGGCACAACCCCTTCTTCGACAGCGGCACCGCGCAGCTCTTCCTCGCCCGCCGCGCGGGGCGCACCGTTGGCCGGATCGCGGCGGTCGTCGACCGGCGGTATCTGGAACGGCACGACGCGGACTGCGGGCAGCTCGGGCTCTTCGAGTGCGTGGACGACGGCGCGGTCGCCTCGGCCCTGTTCGCGGCGGCCGCGCGCTGGCTGCGCGGCCACGGACTGAACAGGGCGATCGGCCCCCTCAGCTTCACCGTCAACGACGAGTGCGGGCTGCTGGTCGACGGATTCGGCGCACCCCCGACCACCGGGATGCCCCACAACCCCGCCTACTATCCGCGGCTGTTCGCCGACTGCGGCTTCACCAAGGCCAAGGACCTCTACTCCTGGCACGCCCCCGTCCCCGCCGACGGACAGTGCCCGCCCCTCATCCGACGCGCCGCCCAACGCGCCCTGGACGATCCGGACGTGCTGATCCGGCCCCTCGACGCGGCGCGCTTCGACGCCGACCTCGCCACCGTCAAGCGGATCTACAACGAGGCATGGGAGCGGAACTACGCCGCGGTCCCGGTCACCGACCGCGAATTCGCGCTCCTCGCACAGCGGTTGAAGGCCGTCATCCGGCCGGGACTGCTGCAGATCGCCACCGTGCGCGGCGAGCCGGCGGGATTCACCCTGTGGGTGCCGGACGTCAATCAGGCGCGACGTCCCGGCGCGGCCCGCCCGCCCCGGTGGCGGCAGGCCCTGGGCGCGCTCGGCCTGCGCCACGGGACGGCCGGCCGCACGCCCGGCATCGACCGCACCCGCGCCTCGACCTCGGGCGTGCTCGGCGCCTACCGGGGCCGCGGCCTGATGGCGGCCCTGTTCTGCCGGGCCCAGCGCGCCGCCGCCGAACTCGGCTACAGGGAGAACGAGTTCTCCTGGATCCTTGAGGACAACCGCGACGCCAACCGCCACGCGCGGGCCATGGGCGGCCGCCACGTGCGCACCCACCGCCTCTACACCCGTGAACTGGAGGGCCTGGCATGAGGTTCCTGGTCACCGGCGCGAGCGGATTCGTCGGCCGCCACCTCGTCCGCCGGCTGGCGGCGCACGGCCACGACGTGACCGCCCTGACCCGCCGCCCGGTGACCGTCCCCGGCGCGCGTACCGTGCGCGGCGACATCACCACCGGCGCGGGCCTGCCCCACGCGGTCGCGCAGGCCGACGTCGTCGTGCACCTGGCCGCCGTCACCCACGCCGCGCGGCCGCAGACGTACGCCCGCGTCAACACCCTGGGCACGGCCCGGCTCGCGGCCGCCGTCGCCGCCTGCCCCCGCCCCCCGCGCCTGGTCTACTGCTCCTCGCTCGCCGCGAGCGGCCCGGGCCGGCTGCGCGGGGCGGAGCACACTCCCGGGCCCGTCTCCGCCTACGGCCGCAGCAAGCTCGGCGGCGAGCACGCCCTGCGCGTCACCCCGCGGGTGCCGGCGGTGGTGGTGCGCCCCCCGATCGTCCACGGCCCCGGTGACCCCGCCTTCCTGCCGCACCTCGCGGCCGCCGTACGGGCCGGGGTGCTGCCGGTCGTGGGCCGCCCCGGCCCGCGCCACTACTCCCTGCTGCACGTCGAGGACCTGTGCGGTGCTCTGCTGACGGCAGCGGAAGTCGGCACCGCGGGCACCGTCTACCACGTCAGCGACGGCCACGAACACCGCTGGGAGGACATCGCGGCCGCCGTCGCCTCCGTGCTCGGGCGGCGCGCCCCGCGCACCGTGCACATCCCCGTGCCCGTCGCGAGCGCCCTCGCCCGCACGCTGGGCCGGGCCGGCCGGCTCAACGCGGACAAGATCCGCGAAGCGGCGCACCCGGCGTGGACCAGCGCCCCCGGCCCCCTGCCGTTCACCGCCCGCATGGTGTGGCCCCAGGGGCTGCGGACCGCTCTGGGCGCACCACCGTGATCCCCCGCCGCACCGCAGGTGCCCACCCCATCCCGGACCGTGCCGACACGTGAGGACCACGAGCGACAGTGCGACGGCGTCTTTCCCCCTATGAACACGCGGTGTGGGCCGCGGGCGAAGTCCTGCCCGTCACCATCGCCGCGACGGCCCGCGTCCACGGCCGCACCACCCCGGGCCGGCTGCGCTGGGCGCTGGCCGCCCTGCGGGAACGCCATCCACTGCTCGCCGTGCGCGTCCTGCCGGGCCGGCTGAGAGGCCGGCTGACCGACGAGGGCGTGGGCGACCTGCCGCTGCGCGTGGTGCGCTCCACGGCCGCCGACACCTGGGAGCGCGTGGTGCGGGAGGAGCTCCAAGAGCCCTTCGACACCTGGACCGGCCCGCTGGCCCGCTTCGTCCTCGTCGACGCCGGCGACACCTTCGACCTGATCTGCGTCTACCACCACCTGGTCGCCGACGCCTTCTCCGGCGCGGTCGTCGTCCGCGACCTGCTGAGCTGGCTCTCGGGAGCCTCCCCCCGGGGGCCGGTGGCCACGGCCCCGCCCGCCGACGCGCTGCTGCCCCCGGGCCGGGCCCGCCCGGCCGATCTCGTGGCGCTCTCCCGCGCGCTGGGCGGCCCCGCCTGCCCCACGCACGAGCCCGGCCCGCTCACTTACCACACCTGGACACTGGGCGCCGACCGGACCACCGCCCTGCTCGCCCGCTGCCGCGCGGAACGCGTCACCCTGCACTCCGCGCTGTGCGCGGCGTTCGCCCGCGCCCTGCCCCACCCGGCCCGGGTGGCCGTCGCCGCCGACCTGAGACGGATCCTGGAGCCCGTCCCCGAGGAAGCCGTCGGCCTGTACGCGGCGAGCTTCCTGATGGACGTCGACGGCACGGCCTGCCGCCCGTTCTGGTCCCTGGCCCGCGACGTGCGCGCCGATCTGCAACGCCGGCTGCGCCCGCACCGGCTCGTGCCGCTGGTCCGGGGCCTGCGGCTGGTGCCCCTGCCCGGCCGGGCGCTCGGCGAGCTGCTCCACCGCAGCGAGTCGCGCGGCTCGCGCTTCGACGTGGGGGTGAGCAACGCGCGGCTGCCGATCCCCGCCGACTACGGCCCCCTGCGGCTGTCGGCGATGTACGGGGCGGCGCACACGAGCCTGGGCGGCGCGCCGCTGGTCATCGTGCTGGGCGTGCGCGGTGCCCTGTGCTTCGGCGTCACGTCCACGGACCCGGGCGCGGCCGCGCTGTGCGAGCGTGCCATGTCCCACCTCACCGACGCCCTGGTGCTGCCGGTACGTCTCGCGGGCCGCACCTGACCGCACGCCGGCCGGCGCGTGCGGCGGGGTCAGGACGGGCTGCCCCGGCGGCGGAACGGGCCCGGCTGCCGCCGGCGCTGCCGGTGCGCGTGCCGGTCGAGCTCCTGGGACAGCCGGCGGGCGCGGCTGTCGGTGTCGAGCTCGTCGAGGATGCGGTCGACCTCGGCGAGCAGCGCGCCGTACAGCTGCCACTGACGCGGGCAGCGCCGCACGTACCGCAGGAGCAGCCCGGCCGCGCGGTCACGGCCGGCGCGGCCGGCCGCGAGCTCCCGCGCCAGGAGGGCCTCGGCCTGCCGGGCCCCGGAGGTGACCTGGGTGGTGATCAGGACGGCGAACTGCTCGACGGCGCGGGCGAGATGAGTGAACACCTCCCGCAGGGCGGCTGCCTCGCGGGGCGGCAGCGGCGGCTCGTGCGCGCGGGCCTTGGCGAGGTCGGTGAGCGTACGGCAGATCACGCGCAGGACGACGGCGGTGATCTCCAGCGCGTCCAGGCCCGTGCGCAGCACGATCCGGGCCAACAGGCCTTCCCGCACCCGGGGGTTGAGGCGCAGGCTGTCCTCGGCCTGCCGCAGTGAGGCGTCCACCTCCGCGATGTCGTTGTCGAGCCGGCGGGCCTCGTGCAGGCGCTCGGCGGCCTCCTCGACAGGGGTGCGGACGTCGAGCCGGTCGCCGATGTGCAGGAGCAGCAGCCGCATCCGGCCGGCGAGTTCCCCGATCGCCTCTCCGGCGGGCTCGACCCACACCGGCGGTACCAGCAGCGTGTTGAACAGCAGGCCGACCACGGCGCCGATGACGGTCTCCAGCACCCGGTCCCAGGCCGTGGCGGCGACGCTGGTCACCCCGAGGACGAGCATCGCGCTGATGGCGACCTCGGGGACGAACTCCCCGACCCGCACCAGACGTCCGACGGCCAGCGAAGCGAAGATGATCAGGCCCAGGCTCCACCAGCTCAGGCCCACCAGCACACTGAAGCCGATCGCGATGAGCACGCCCGCCACCACGGAGTTCACCCTGCGGATCCCGGTGGTGAGGGTGGAGTAGAGAGTGACCTGGACGACGAGCAGGGCGGTCAGCGGTGCGGTGAGCGGTGCCGGTTCACTGCTCAGCCGCAGGGCGACCACGTAGGAGATCACCGCGGCCAGGGTCGAGCGGACGGTCTGCGCCACGGCGGGATCCCGCACGCGGCGCAGGAGTTCGCCCGGGGGTGGCAGGGAAGGGGGGAAGACGGCCACGTGGTGGCCCTTCCCTCTTTCCGGTGCTCCGGTCCCGGCCGTGCGGCGCGTTCTGGGCCGAACGGGTGGAGTGTTGGCCCGGGTTGGTGTCCTGAGCGGCCCGGGGGTGACGCATCGGGGCAGGTAATATACGGACTGTTCGGTTTTATTTGTTGGGTGTTGTGGCGTTGCGGGGGTGGTGTTGTTGGTGCGACAGGTGCGCGCTGTGCGGACGCGGCGAATCATTCTGGAGGCGGCCGGAGCGGTATTCGACGAATTCGGTTATGAGTCGGCCACTATCGCGGAAATCCTGGCCCGGGCGGGGGTGACCAAGGGGGCGCTGTATTTCCACTTCGGCTCGAAGGAGGAATTGGCGCGGGGGGTACTGAGCGAGGCGCTGACCGTGGAGGGTGTACTGCCGCAGCCGCTGCGTCTGCAGGAATGGGTCGACGTAGGGCTGGTGTTGGCCTATCGGGTGCCGCGGGAGCCGCTGCTGAGCGCGTCGATCCGGCTGTCGGCGGACCGCCGGGCGCGGGAGCTGTTCGGCACGTCCTGGCCGGGCTGGATCGATTTCGTCGCCGGGCAGTTGGCCGGGGCGAGGGACGGCGGCGAACTGCTGCCCTGCGTCGATCCGCAGATCACCGCGACCCTGTTCGTCAGCGCGTGGACCGGTGTCGAGATCGTGTCCTCCGGGCTGGGGGAGGGCGGGGTGCTGGAGAGACGGGTCGCGATGCTCTACGAGGCCTTTCTGCCGGGAATCGCGGTCCCGGGAGTGCTGCGGCAGCTGGACACGGCCCCGGACCGGGGTGCCCGGGTGTGGCGGGCGCACTGCGAGCAGCAGTCCGAGGAGGGCAGCGGCGCCGTGCCGGTGGCCTTCTACCGGGTGTAGCCGGCACCGGTCCGGCCGTGCCGTCGGGCCGGCCCCGGGGGCCCGGCCGGTCAACTGCCCTGCCCGGCACGGCAGGAGGGGGAGCCGGTGGCGAAGCCGCCCCGCGGGGAGCGCACTTCGCGCCGGGCGCGGCTCAGTCGGCGACGGGCGGCGCGGGGCTGAGGGTGAGACGGACCTGGATCTCGTGCTCGCCGGAGATGGTCGGCTGCTGCCGGGCGTTGAAGGCACCGCTGAGGTGCTGTGCCACCTGCTGCACGGGGTGTGCGGCACCGTAGAGGTCGGCGACGACGGGGCCGGACAGGGCGGCGGGTTCCGCGGCGGCAGCGGCGGGCGCCGCCGTGTCGACGGTCAGGCACCAGACCGTCGGGGCGGGGGTGGGGTGAGGGGTCGTGGGGTGCTCCGGCGTGCGCGGCGGCGGAGCGGCGGGCGCGGCGAAGACGCTTTCGAGAGCGGCGATGACGGTGGCCGCGTCCTGCGGGGCGCAACTGGTCAGATGGACGCTGACGTGGTCGGCGGTTTCGTGGATGTGCATCGCCGGAGTTCCTCTGGGGTGGGGTGACTGCGCGGGCCGTTGCTGTCCTTCTTCACGTTACGGCAGGCGACGGGGCCGGGCGCGGGGGACGAGGGCTGTCCGGGGCGGCGGGTCGTCCCGGCGCGGGCCACTCCGGGTCCGCTCTTCATGTATTGCTGGCTTGCGCAATTGTGCAAGTATGACCCCAGGGGGTTCGCGGCCGGTCGGAGGTCCTGCCGGGGTGTGGGGGCTGGTGTTCTTCGGACGAGGGGGTGCGGGCGGTGTCGTCGGGCAGGAGGCTGCCAGTGAGCAGTGAGAGCGTACGCATCGGCGCGGTGGTGGCCGAGATAGAAGGGCTGTACGCGGCGCTGTGCGGCGGCGGTGCCGCGGCGCGCAGGGAGCGGCTGATCGCGGATCTCGCGCGTGCGGGGCGCCGGTTGGCCGAGCTGGCCGTGGTGCCGGCGCCGCAGGGCGCGGCCCCCGGGGCCCCGGCGCGCTCGCGGTGGCGGCGCCGCAGGGTGCTGGCCGCGCGCGGGGCCGCGTGGATCCTCGCCCGGACGGGCGGCGGCAGCGCGCAGCGGCGGCGGTAGCCGGGGGCGCGCCGCGCCGGGCGGCCGACGGTCCAGAAGGTACGGTCCGCCGTCGGCGCGTGCGGGCCGGTTGCGTATCCGCGGTGCGGCGAAGGGTGGCCGGACCCGTCCTCATGGCGGGCCGGCAGGACGCCCTTCGCCGCTTTGCGCTTCCGGGAACCCCGCGCCGGGGGCTCACCGGGTGCCGCGTGTGCTTCGAGTGCCCCGGTGCTCTCGCGCCTGCTTCGGCGCGCGCTTGACGCGCCGTCCGCACAGAGCTATCGCCCGGCGGACCTCCGGGGCGCCTGAGGTGTGCGGGGTATGCGGGACGTGGCGGGAGAAGCCCGGCGCGGGCCGCACGTGCAGGTGCACGTCCATGACTGTGGGGCGCGGCTTGCGTCCTTGCGCAAGTTTATGAGTTGCTCCTACGGTGTGGTGCCCGGTCGCGGGCGGATGCCGCTCTCGCGGTCACCGCGGCCGGAAACCTTTTTCTTCCCCATGTTTCTTCCCCGTGGTTCTTCCCCTGGTTCTTCCCCGTGCCCCCTGCGCTGTGCGTTCAGGTTCCCCGCCGTCTTTTTCCTTTCACGTATTCCGAGTTGTTGGTGCTTGCTCGTCGTCCGTGTTCATCGAGGGGGCTTACTGTGGCGGACCGGATTCTCGACGCTTCCGGCACTGCGGGCGGGGCCGGTCCCGCCGCCCGCGGCGGGAGGGGCACGGTGCTGCAGGACGAGGTGATCCTCGGTGCGCTCGGCAGTGTGCGGGTGCTCGGGGACGGCCGCCGCCGCGGCTGGCCGACCGTGCTCAAGGTGCTGCTGGCCGTGCTGGGGCCGGGGCTGATCGCCATGGTCAACGACGCCGCCGCGTTCGGCACGTACACGCAGGCGGGGCAGGACTACGGGACGGCCCTGCTGTGGACCATGGTCCTGCTGATACCCGTGCTCTACGTCAACCAGGAGATGGTCGTGCGCCTCGGGGCGGTCACCGGCGTGGGGCACGCGCGGCTGATCCGGCAGCGCTTCGGCCGCCTGTGGTGCTTCTTCTGCGTCACCGACCTCCTGCTGGTCAACGCGCTCACGGTGATGACGGAGTTCATCGGGGTGTGCCTGGCCGTCGGCTACCTCGGCTTCCCGCGCCCGGTGAGCGTGTGCGTGGCCACGGTGGTCGTCCTCGCCGCCGCCACCACCGGCAGCTTCCGCCGTTTCGAGCGCATCGCGATCACCCTGTGCGCCGCGTCGCTGCTGCTCGTCCCGGTGGGGATCATGGTCCACCCCTCCGCCTCCGCCATGGCAACGGGCCTGCTCGGCCCGGGACTTCCCGGGGGCGCCGAGCTCTCGGACGTCCTGCTGCTGACGATCGGCATCATCGGAGCGGCCGTCACACCGTGGCAGCTGTTCTTCCAGCAGTCGTACGTCGTCGACAAGCGCATCACGCCCCGCTTCCTGCGCTACGGCAAGGCGGATCTGTGCGTGGGCATCGCCACCACGGTCGTGGGCGGCCTCGCGGTGATGGGGTGCGCGGCCGCGGCCTTCGCCGGCCGCCCGGGCGCCGGCGGCTACACCGACGCGGGAGCCGTGGCGAGGGGACTGGAGCAGTACGCGGGGCGGGCGACCGGCGTGCTGTTCGCCGTGGCGCTGCTGGCCGGTTCCGTGATCGGCGCGTGCGCCGTGTCCCTGTCCACCGCTTACACGCTCGGGGACGCCCTGGGGTGGCGGCACTCGCTGCACCACGGTCCGCGCCAGGCACGCGCCTTCCATTTGGTGATCGCGGTGCTCGCGGTGGTGTCGGCGATCGTCGTGCTCACCCCGGGCATGCCACTGGGCGTGATCGCCGAGGGGGTGCAGGCCCTGGCGGGCGTCCTGCTGCCGTCGGCCTCCGTCTTCCTGCTGCTGCTGTGCAACGACCGTGCCCTGCTGGGGCCTTGGGTCAACACCCGCGCGCAGAACGCCGTCGCCGCGCTGGCGGTGGCGGTGCTGGCCGTGCTCTCCCTGGTCCTGACCGTGGCGGTGGCCTTCCCCGGGCTGTCCGCCATGGCGCTGGTGGCCGTGCTCGCGTCCGCGTCCGCCGTGGCGCTGCTGCTGGCGGGCGCGTACGCCCTGGCCCGCCGCTCCCACGCCCGTACGGCCGCGGTGCCCGCCCCGCCCCCGGCCGTGACCGTGGCGCGCGAGGAGTGGCGCACCCCCGCGCTGCACACCCTGCCGCCCCCCGGGCTCTCGCCCGGCCGCCGGCTGGCCCTGATCGTGCTGCGCGCCTATCTCGCGTCCGCCGTGGTCCTGGTCGTCGTCAAGACCGTGCAGCTGGCGCTGCGTCACTGACCGCCCTCCCCGGGGCGGGGAGGGCCGACGGGTTCCGACGGGTTCCGTCGAGGAGGCAGCGTCCATCGAGGAAGAAGTGGAGGAAGCGGCGATGTGGGTTCGCGGCAGTGGAGAGGGCGGACCGTCCCCCCGGCCACCCGGCGGCGGGCCGGGTCCCGCCCCCGGCACCGCGCCCCCGGGCCGGCCCGGGGGTCCGCCGGCCGGCGGGCGGGGGAGCGCCGTCGGGGGCGGCAGCCTGTGGTCGTACCTGCGCAGCGGCACGGGTGTCGGCTGGGGGAGGGCGCGGCGGGGCTTCGACTGGGCCGCTCCGCACCGCACCCGCCTCTCGCGCGCCCACCCCGCCGACTGGCTCACCCGCGACGGCAGTACGGGCGGCACGTTACGGATCAGCCTGACCTGGCGTATGCACACCGGCGGCGTCCCGGCCACCGGCCCGGGGCTGACGGGCGCGCTGCGGGGCCTGTTCACGCCCGGCGCCCCCGGGCCCGTCCCCGCCCACGGGCCCGCGCTGGTGAGCGTGGACCTGGACCTGGCGTGCCTGTACGAGCTGACCGACGGCGCCAAGGGCGTGGTCCAGCCGCTGGGCGGACTGCACGGGGACCTGGCCCGCCCCCCGTACGTCACACTCGGCGCCGACAGCCGCTTCCCCGCCCCCTCCGGCGAAACGCTCTATATCAACCTGGACAAACGGCACGAGTTCCGTCGGCTGCTGGTGTTCGTCTACAACTACGACGCCACGCCGGTCTTCGGCCGCGTCAACGCCACCTTGATGTTCCACCTGCCCGACGGGCACCAGTTCGCGATAGAACTCGACGAGAACGCCCCGCACGCCCGCTCCTGCGCCGTGGCCCTCATCGAGAACCGCGGCACCCATCTGACCGTGCGTCGGGAGGCGGTGTACGTCTGCGGCTTCCAGTCCGACCTCGACCGGCTCTACGGCTGGGGCATGCAGTGGGCCCGCGGGTACAAGGAACCGCGCTGAGCGCTGCCGTGACCCCGCTGCCGCGGTCCCGGCCGTCCCCCGTGCGGACGGGCGGCCCGAGTGCGCTCGGTTAGCCTGAGTGCACAATGAACTGTTTCACGACGCCGTGGGGCGAGCTCCGTCTCACCCGCTACCCCGAGGACCCCCGCGACCGGCTCCGCGCCTGGGACGCCGCCGACGACTATCTGCTGCGGCACCTCGCCGGACGCGACGACACGGCCCCCGGCGCCGACGGCACCACGGCCGGCGGGGTCGCCCTCACGGGCACGGTGGTCGTGGTCGGCGACCGCTGGGGCGCGCTGACCACGGCCCTCGCGGCACACCGTCCCGTCCAGATCACCGACTCGTACCTGACCCGGCAGGCCACCCTCGCCAACCTCGCGCGCAACGGGGCCGACCCGGGCAGCGTCCGGCTCCGCTCGACCCGGGACGAGCCGCCGGAGCGCGTCGACGTCCTGCTGGTGCGCGTCCCCAAGAGCCTCGCGCTGCTGGAGGACCAACTGCGCCGCCTCGCGCCCGCCGTGCACCCCGGCACGGTCGTCGTCGGCACCGGCATGGTCACCGAGATCCACACCTCCACTCTCAAGCTGTTCGAGGCGGTCCTGGGGCCGGTCCGCACCTCCCTCGCGGTGCGCAAGGCCCGTCTGATCCACTGCACGCCCGCCGTCCCCGCCCCGGACGCCGGGGACTCGCCCTGGCCGCGCGTGGACGAGCTGCCAGCCGACACCGGGAAGCACGCCGGGCTGACGGTCGTCAACCACGCCGGGATCTTCTGCGCCGAACGCCTCGACATCGGCACCAGGTTCCTCCTCGACCACCTGCCCCCGTACCGGGGCGGCGGCCGCATCGTCGACCTGGGCTGCGGGAACGGGATCCTCGGCACCGCCGCCGCGCTCGCCGCCCCCGACGCCGAGGTGCTCTTCACCGACGAGTCCTACCAGGCCGTCGCCTCGGCCGAGGCCACGTTCCGCGCGAACGCCCCGGCCTCGGCCAGGGCGGAGTTCCGGGCGGCCGACGGACTCGAAGGCGTGCCGGACGGCTCGGTCGACCTGGTGCTCAACAATCCGCCGTTCCACACGCACCGGGCGCTGACGGACAGCACCTCCTGGCGCATGTTCACCGGAGCCCGCCGCGCCCTGCGCCCCGGCGGCGAGCTGTGGGTCGTCGGCAACCGGCACCTGGGCTACCACGTGAAGCTGCGGCGGCTGTTCGGCAACTGCGAAGTCGTCGCCTCGAACCCGAAGTTCGTGATCCTCAAGGCGGTGAAGCGCTCGCGCGGCTGAGCACGCCGCGAGGCGTCCGGACGGTGCGGGCCCGCGGGCGAACACACTGTCCGATCCGGTCGCGAGTTCGGGATCAACCGTGCATCATCACCCTGCGAAAGCATCACCGAATATCCCGGGGCGGTGTCCGTGCCCGCCGTGAACCCCCAGGTGACTGCGGCAACTCCTGTTCCTGGACGCGCAGTTGTGCTGTTCGGTTGTGTTCCGTCATCCGTCACGCCGTTGATCGGAATCGCCTGATCGGGTTTCCATATCGATCGCCGAGACGTCCATGGCGAAGGGGAACCCCATGACGACAGCAGCCCCACAGGAGCCCATCCCGGAGCAGGGCCGGCTGAGCCTGAGCACCACGGCGGCGCGCAACCTCGCGACGACCACCAAGTCCGTCCCGCAGATGCAGGGCATCAGCTCGCGGTGGGTGCTGCGCATGCTGCCCTGGACCGAGGTCACCGCCGGCACCTACCGGGTCAACCGGCGGCTGACGTACGCCGTCGGGCGGGGCCGGGTCGGCTTCGTCAAGACCGGGGCCGAGGTCAAGGTCGTGGCCCCCTCGCTCACCGAGGTGCCCGCGCTGCGCGGCTTCACCGACCAGTCCCTGCTGGCGGAGCTCGCCTCGCGCTTCACCCAGCGGGACTTCGAGCGGGGCGAGGCCCTGGCCGAGGCGGGGCAGCCCATCCACGAGGTCTTCCTCGTCGCCCACGGCAAGCTCAACAGGATCGGCACCGGCAAGTACGGCGAGCCGAGCGTGCTCGGCGTCCTCGCCGACGGCGACCACCTCGGCGACGAGGCCCTGCGGCACCAGGACGAGCCGGTGTGGGAGCACACCGTCCGGGCCACCACCAGCGGCACCGTCCTCGTCCTGCCCTGGGCGGCCTTCCGCGAACTGTACGACCGTTCCCCCGCCCTGCGTGAACAGATCGGCACCTACCTCGCCACCAGCCGGCAGTCGGTGAACAAGAAGGGCGAGGCCGACGTGGAACTGGCCTCCGGCCATGTCGGCGAGCCCGAGCTGCCCGGCACCTTCGTCGACTACGAGCTCACCCCCCGCGAGCTCGAACTCGGCGTCGCACAGACGGTCCTGCGGGTACACTCCCGCGTCGCCGACCTCTACAACGACCCGATGAACCAGGTCGAGCAGCAGCTGCGGCTGACCATCGAGGCGCTGCGCGAGCGCCAGGAGCACGAGCTGGTCAACAACCGCGAGTTCGGCCTGCTGCACAACGCCGACTACGACCAGCGCATCTCCACCCGCTCCGGGCCGCCCACCCCCGACGACATGGACGAGCTGCTGAGCATGCGGCGCAGCACCCGGCTGTTCTTCGCGCACCCCAAGGCCATCGCCGCCTTCGGCCGCGAGTGCAACAAGCGCGGCATCTACCCGGACAGCGTCAACGTCGGAGGCAGTCAAGTCCCCGGATGGAGGGGTGTACCCATCTTCCCCTGCGGCAAGATTCCTCTCAACGGCGGGGGGCACAACATCTCCTCCATCCTCGCCCTGCGCACGGGTGAGGACGACCAGGGCGTCGTCGGACTGCGCAAGACCGGGCTGCCCGACGAGTACGAACCGGGCCTGAACGTACGGTTCATGGGCATCAACGACCAGGCCGTCATCTCCTACCTGGTGAGCACCTACTTCTCGGCGGCCGTCCTCGTCCCCGACGCCATCGGCCTCCTGGAGAACGTCGAGGTCTCGCACTCCCGCCACTGATCCCGTCCGCCCGCGCGGCGGGCCACCGGGAAGGAAGGAGATCCGGTGTCACTGCTGTCCCGCGCCCTCTCCACGGCGGCCACGCACGAGCTCGCCGCCCTGGTGACCACGCTCCTCGGCCAACAGGGCCGGGCCGCCCCGCGGTTGCCCTGCGCGCCGCCGGCGCCGCCACGCGCCGTCCCCGCCGGCCCGAGCGGGCTGGGCACCGCCGCCGCGCGGATCGCACCGCCGCCCGCGTCCGGGCCGGCGGCCGGCGAGAGGCCCCAACGGCCCGCCGCGCCCGCATCCGTCCCCGCCCTGTACTGTCCACCGGCCGTCCGCGACGACCCCGCCCTCGCGAAGGAGGTCAACGACCGGCTGATCGACTGGGCCGCCGAAGTGGGCATCTACGCCGGACGGCTGGAGGCCCTGCGGGCCACCGACTTCGGACGGCTGCTGATGCTCACCCACCCCGACACCGACGACGCGGACCGGCTGCTGGCCGCGGCCAAGTGCGGGCTGGCCGAGTGGGCGGCCGACGACCACTACTGCGACGACGAGTCCGCGGGCGCCGACCCGCGACTGCTCGGGCCCCGGCTGTGCGTGGCGAACGCCGCGGTCGACCCGGCCCATCTGCCCGTGCGGTACGCCCCGGAGCTGGAGGGAGCGATACGCGACGATCCGGTCCTGACCGCCCTGCGCTCGGCCCTCGACCACATCACCCGCTACGCCGGGCCCGCCCAGACCGGCCGGCTCGCCCATGAGATATCCGGCCTGTTCGCCGGCTTCAACGCCGAGGCCGGCTGGCGCACCGCCGGCCGCACACCCCCGGTGTGGGAGTACCTCGTCAACCGGCAGTGCAACAGCTTCCTGCCGATGGTCGCGCTCGTCGACGCCGTGGGCGGCTACCAGGTCCCGGCCACCGAGTACTACGACCCCCGGGTGCGCCGCGCCTTCACCATGGCCTGCACCGCCGCCACGCTCGTCAACGACCTGTACTCGATGGCCCGCGAGAGCGACAGTCCGGGCCCGGAGTTCAATCTGCCGACCGTGATCGCCGCGGAGGAGAACTGTTCCCTGGAGGAGGCCGTCCGGCGCAGTGCCCTGCTCCACGACGAGCTCGTCCACACCTTCGAGACGGAGGCCGCCGTCCTGGCCGCCGCCGGTTCGCCCGCGCTGCGCCGCTTTCTCGCCGGGACCTGGGCCTGGCTCGGCGGCAACCGCGAATGGCACAGCACCACCCCCCGTTACCACGGCGGGTAACCGCCGCCCGGATCCGAGGAGTTCGCCCATGGCCACCACGATCCAGCCCACCGCCGCCGACCCCACCGCCAAGGTCCTGCGCACCCCCTACCAGGAGTCGGTCGCCGCGTACTGGAACGCCGAGCGGGACCCGGTCAACCTCCGCCTCGGCGAGGTCGACGGCCTCTACCACCACCACTACGGGCTGGGCGACTACGACCCGTCCGTCCTCGAAGGGCCCGAGGACACCCGCGAGAAGCGGATCATCGAGGAGATGCACCGTCTGGAGACCGCCCAGGCCGATGTCCTCCTCGACCACCTGGGCGCCGTCCGCCCCGAGGACCGGCTGCTGGACGCCGGATCCGGCCGGGGCGGCACCAGCATCATGGCCAACGCCCGCTTCGGCGCTCACGTCGACGGCGTGACCATCTCCGAGTCGCAGGTCGCCTTCGCCAACGACCGGGCGGCGGAGCTGGGCGTGGCCGACCGGGTGCGCTTCCACTTCCGCAACATGCTCGACACCGGTTTCGCCACCGGCTCCCGCCGGGGCATCTGGACCAACGAGACCACCATGTACGTGGACCTCATGGAGCTCTTCGCCGAGTTCTCCCGGCTGCTGGAGTTCGGCGGCCGCTATGTGTGCATCACCGGCTGCTACAACGACCTCACCGGGGGCCGCTCCAAGGCCGTCAGCCGCATCGACGAGCACTACACCTGCAACATCCACCCGCGCAGCGCCTACTTCAAGGCCCTCGCCGCCAACCGGCTGGCCCCCATCACCGTCACCGACCTCACCCCCGCGACCATCCCCTACTGGGAGCTGCGTGCCCGGTCCTCCGTCGCCACCGGCATCGAGGACCCCTTCCTGACCGCCTACAAGGAGGGCAGCTTCCACTACCTCCTCATCGCCGCCGACCGTATCTGAGGGAGTGGCGTCCGCCCGGGCGAGCGCACCGTCCGCCGCCCGGGCGTACTCGGCGCCTCCGCCGGCACGGTCAGGCGAAGGCAGGCATGATCCGCTCGTGGATCAGCCGCAGTTGGGCCGGGACATCCGCGGCACCCGGCAGGTCGCGGCCCGTGAACGTCCTGACCAGGGTGCGGTCGGTGACGGCGCAGACGACGTGGTTCACACCCGCCGGGGCGAGCTGCGTACGGATCTTCTCCAGGCACTCCTCGGGGCTGCCCGAGACCGACAGCCGCTCGGCGACCTCCGGCGGCGTGAGCGCGATGCTCCGGGCCAGGTCGCCCGCGCGCATCGCCTCGATGGCCGGGGCGAGGACGGCGGGGTCCACGCCATTGCGGAGCAGCTGCTCCCGCGGCATGGCGGCGGCGTAGATACCGACCATGCTGCGGGCGGCCTCCTTGGCCGCCGCCGGGTCGGGCCCGGTCGAGAAGACCACCCAGGCGCCGATGTCGAGGCGGGCCCAGTCCCGGCCGGCGCGTTCGG
The DNA here is from genome assembly GCF_042656465.1 of Streptomyces gamaensis. Lineage (NCBI taxonomy): Bacteria > Bacillati > Actinomycetota > Actinomycetes > Kitasatosporales > Streptomycetaceae > Streptomyces > Streptomyces gamaensis. The sequence goes on along the minus strand of NZ_JBHSPB010000025.1, from coordinate 69,200 downwards.
CCCCGGCCCTGATGTGCGCCACGGCGTACTCGTAGGCCTCGCGCGTGCCGCTCAGCGCGTGGTGGCAGCCGTCGGACAGCTCGCCCGCCGCCTCGAAGGACTTGGGCCCGCGCATCGCGCCGAGCTTGACCGGGACCCTCTCCTGCACCGGGCGGGCGAAGGTGAACAGACCGTCACAGGTGAGGAGTTCGCCGCGGAAGCTGACGCTTCCCCGGTCCAGGAGGGAGCGCACGACGTGCAGGGCCTCCTTGACGCGGGTCAGCGGGCGGCCGCCGGCCGGGTCGATCCCGTGCTGGGCGAGCAGCTCGAAGTTGCCGCTGGAGAGCACGGCCTCGGCGCGGCCGTCGGACAGCTCGTCGAGGGTGGCCACGGCCTGGGCGATCAGACCGGGGTCGCGCAGCACGACCGGCGACACGCTGGGACCGAGGCGTATACGGCGGGTCTGCCCGGCCGCCACGGCGAACAGCTGCCACAGGTCCTTGTGCCAGGTCTCGTCGGCCGCGTAGCAGGCGTGGAAGCCGAGTTCGTCGGCGAGCCGGATCGCGGCCAGCGACTCGTGGAGGGGGTAGTCGGGGAGCATCGCGTAGCTGAACCTCATGCCCGGCACCCTGTAAGGCGCGACGGGTGCGGCGCAAGGGGCGGGAGCCCGGATTCTCCACGCGTCGTCGGCCGTCAGGGCCGTATGCAGGGCCGCGTCATGATCTCCATGTTGTGGCCGTCGGGGTCGGCGAAGTACGCGCCGCGCCCCCCGAAGAGACGGTTGATGCCGCCGGGTTCGGTGTGATGGGGGTCGGCGTAGTACGTGACCCCCACCGCCTCCAGGCGCGCGATCATGGTGTCGAACGCCGCGTCGGGAACGAGGAAGGCGTAGTGCTGCGACTGGATCGGCTCGTCGCGCTGCTCGTAGTAGTCGAGCGTCACGCCGTTGCCGAGGTCCACCGGCAGGAACGGGCCGAACGGCGCGCCCACCGTCAGCCCCAGGATCGCGGCGAGGAACTCGGCCGACAGCCGGCGGTCCCTGGCGTGGACGACGGTGTGGTTCAACTGCACGGCCTCGGCCGGCAGTTCGGAAGATGCGTGGTTCTGCTGCTGTGCGAAAGACATGAGGAAGGTTTCTCCACGTGCGGGATCCATGGGAACAAAACGCCCTGTGCGGGCGAGTGAACGGGAAAGTGAAGAAACCACGGCGGGGCCCTTGCCCGCCTCGCGCTCACGCCGAGGCCGGGCGCCTCACTCGTGCGTGGCCCATGGCCGACCCGGCAGTCATGGAGCTGACCTTAACCGCGGCTCCGTCGCCCGGGCAAGGCGTCCCCGCCCCGGCTGCCGGATCAGCCGGCCCACCGCCGCCGATCTCGACGGCGCGGTGACGGCGGCCCGTCCTCTCCCCCGCGGAGGGCGGGCCGCCGTGGGCACGGCCGGCTTCCGCTACGCGGCGGCGTGGTCGTCCGGCGACCACGCGGCACGCGCCAGGAGCGCGACGGCGATACCCGTACCGGGCGCGGGGCTGCGGTGTGCGTTCATCGGTGGTTCCTCCCCCGTGGACGTGGGGCGGCGCGGGGTGGACCGCGCCGCCCGGCTCGCACTGACGACTGTGATGCGCCACATCCGCAACGGCCAGAAAACCCGGGGGAGTTGGTCCATCGTGGGACGTCCCGGGGCGCGACCTGCGAGGACGCGGGAGGACGGGACGCGGTGGTGGGACGCGGCGACGGGGGAGCGGTGGCCAAAAGCCGCGGTGGCCCGGGACGGACGGCGGGAACCGGTGGCCGGGCCTGGCCATGATGAGCGCTGTAAGAGGCCCGGTGGCCTCGGGGGATCACCACGCGTATGGGGTGGAACATGCGGCGTTGGAAAGCACTGCCCGGCTCGCTGGATCAGCGAGTGCGTCAACTGGTCGTCCAGCTACGGAGACTGAAGGACCGCAGCGGACTGAGTCTGACCGCCCTCGCGGCCAAGACGTCCTACAGCCGCTCCTCCTGGGAGCGCTATCTCAACGGCAGGCAGCTTCCGCCGCGCGACGCGGTGGAACAACTGGCCCGGGTGTGCGCCGCCGACGCGACCCGGCTGCTCGTGCTGCACGAACTCGCGGCGGAGGCATGGTCCGACGGAGCACGCCAGGACACGGAGAGTGCACCGGAGCAGGACGTGCGCGACGCCACCGCGGACGCCTCCGGCCGACGGGGCGTCCGGCGCCGCCGGGCAGTCGCCGGAACGGCGGTGGTCCTGGTCGCGGTCCTGGCCGCCGTCCTGCTGCTCACCCGGCCGTGGCAGGGCGACAAGGCCGGGGCCGGCGAGGCCCGGGAGAGCTCACAGCCCCCGTTCGTCTTCGTACGGGGCCGCGCCCACCCCTGCACCGTGCAGCGCGCGGACGGCCGACTGCGGGCCGGCTACAGCACCACCCGCACCGCCCTGATGGACACGAACTCGACCGGCTGGGAAGTCCTTGAGGCACAGTGCCTGCTCACACACCACGGCTACGACCCCGGCCTGCCCGACGGTGCCTACGGCGAGCGCTCCAAGAACGCCGCCCGGCGCTTCCAGCAGGACCGCGGACTCGTCGTCGACGGCATCGTGGGCCCCGACACCTGGAAGGAGCTGCGCCGATGAGCGGCGAACGGCTCCTCCCGGCGGAGTGCGCCCGACTGGCCGCCGAACTGCGCGAGTTGAAGGGACGCACGGGGCTGAGCCTGGCCGCCCTCGCCGAACGCACCCTGTACAGCAAGTCGTCCTGGGAGCGCTATCTCAACGGCAGGAAACTGCCGCCGAGGCAGGCGGTCGACGCCCTGTGCCAGGTGGCCGAGGAGCCGCCCGGCCGGCTGCTGGCCCTGTGGGAACTGGCCGAACAGGCGTGGAGCGGCCGCTCGGAGTCCGCCCCCGTGCCGCCCCCGGCAGCCGCGCCCCCACGGCCCGCCGCGGCCGGCGCGCCCCGCCCGGCGCGCCCCGGCAGGGTGTGGGTGGTGTCCGCCGCCCTCACCGCCGCCACCGCGCTCGTCGTCTCCCTGGTGCTCCTGACGACCGGCTGGCGCGACGCCGGCCGGCCCCGGGAGGAGGGAAACGCGGCGGCCTCCTCCCCGTATCCGCAGTCGTACGCGCCCGGCTGCGCCGGAGCCGACTGCGACGGAGCGGATCCCCTGCGCATGGGCTGCGGAGCACAGGACATGGTGACCACCCTCCTGACCCACCGGGCCACCGGCGGACGGCGGCTGGAGCTGCGCTACGCGCAGCGCTGCGGAGCCGTCTGGGTACGCGCCACGAAACTGCGCCTGGGCGACCGGGTCCAACTGTCCGTGCCGGGCGCCGGGACCAAGGAGGTCGGTGCCGCGACCCCACGGGACACGGAGGTCTATCTGACGACCGGAATGACACCCACCAACGACCCCCGCGAGGCCCGCGTCTGCCTGCGGCCCGGCGACGGCGGCACGCCCGAGTGCCTCGCGCCCCCGGGTCGGGGCCGGGGAGATGAAGGCGCCGCCGACGCCCCGGAGGCGTCCGCTGTCCGGGTGGAATCGGATGCCGGTCGAGTGGCGGGGCGTCCGGCCCCGGAGCACCCGGCCGCTACGGTGAGGCGAGCGGAGCGGGGCAGGGGTCTGCGCTTAGGGTCCTCTGGCGTGTGGTACCGGGTCCCCGCTCCGCTGCCTGCCCCGCCTAGGTGACGATCTTGGTGACCTGTCCGGCGCCGACGGTGCGGCCGCCCTCGCGGATGGCGAACTTCAGCCCCTCCTCCATGGCGACCGGCTGGATCAGCTTCACGGTCATCGACGTGTTGTCGCCCGGCATCACCATCTCGGTGCCCTCGGGCAGGGTCACCACTCCGGTCACGTCGGTGGTGCGGAAGTAGAACTGCGGCCGGTAGTTGGCGAAGAACGGGGTGTGCCGGCCGCCCTCGTCCTTGGACAGGATGTACGCCGTGGCCTCGAACTCGGTGTGCGGGGTGACCGAACCCGGCTTGATGATGCACTGGCCGCGCTCGACGTCGTCACGCTTGATGCCGCGCAGCAGCAGACCGACGTTCTCCCCGGCCCGGCCCTCGTCGAGCAGCTTGCGGAACATCTCGATACCGGTGACGGTCGTGGTGGTCTTCTGCTCCTTGATGCCGATGATGTCCACCTCCTCGTTCACGCGCAGCACACCGCGCTCGATGCGGCCGGTGACCACGGTGCCGCGGCCGGTGATGGTGAAGACGTCCTCGATGGGCATCAGGAACGGCTTGTCGACGTCCCGCTGCGGCTCGGGGATCGCCTCGTCGACGGCGTGCATCAGATCGAGCACCGACTTGACCCACTTCTCGTCGCCCTCAAGGGCCTTGAGGGCCGAGACCTTGACGACCGGTGCCTCGTCGCCGTTGAACTCGTACTCGCTGAGCAGCTCGCGGACCTCCAGCTCCACGAGCTCCATGATCTCCTCGTCGTCGACCATGTCGCACTTGTTCAGCGCCACCACGATGTAGGGCACGCCGACCTGACGGGCCAGCAGCACGTGCTCCTTGGTCTGCGGCATCGGGCCGTCGGTCGCGGCGACCACCAGGATCGCGCCGTCCATCTGCGCCGCGCCGGTGATCATGTTCTTGACGTAGTCCGCGTGGCCGGGACAGTCGACGTGGGCGTAGTGCCTGTTCTCGGTCTGGTACTCGACGTGCGCGATCGAGATGGTGATACCGCGCTGACGCTCCTCGGGGGCCTTGTCGATGTTCTCGAACGGGGTGGACTCGTTGAGTTCCGGGTACGCGTCGTGCAGCACTTTGGTGATAGCCGCGGTGAGCGTGGTCTTGCCGTGGTCGATATGACCGATGGTGCCGATATTGACGTGCGGCTTGGTCCGCTCGAACTTCGCCTTCGCCACTGCAGTCCTCCTGTGGGGTCGATCGGGCGTCGCACGGGCACACCCTTGCGGACGGGTGACCGGCGTCGACGGACCTGTCGGTGACCGTCTGTCGTCTCACCCATGCTGCGCGTTACCGTATCGTGAGTTGTGCCACACGAGCGGCAGCGGAGGCTGTGGCGGACGGCCCGCGCGCACGTCAGCGCAGGGTGTAGCCGCCGTCGGTGTAGAGGGTGGATCCGGTCGTGAAGGTGTTGGTGAACAGGAAGACCACGGCCTGGGCTATCTCCTCCTCGGTCGCCGGACGCCGCAGCAGCGCGTCGCGCCGGTACTGCGCGAAGGCGGCCTCACGGTCGGCGGCGGGGCGGCCCGCCCACTGGTGCCCGTCGACGGTGCCGGGCGCGACGACATTGACGCGGACGGGAGCGAGTTCGACCGCGAGACCCCGGCCCAGCCCCTCGATCGCGGCATTGCACGCCACATAGGCGGGAGCGGGCCCGACCGGCCGGACCGAGGCGGCGCCCGACATCAGCACCACCGAACCGTCCCGCGCCAGCTTCGGCGCCGCCAGCCGCACCGCGTGGTACTGCCCCCAGAACTTGGAGGCGAAGGGCGACGCGGCGTCCTCCTCGCTCAACTCGCGCATCGGCCCGACCCGATAGGACGCCGCCGTCGTCAAGAGGTGGTCCACACGCTCGATCCCGTCGAAGAAGGCGGCGAGCGAAGCGCTGTCCCCGGTGTCCACGGTGCGCCACGTCGCCGCACCGCCGAGACCGGCGGCCGCGGTCCGCAGACGTGCCGCGGTACGCCCGCCGAGCACGACCCGCCCGCCCTGCGCCACGACCCGGTGCGCGACCCGGAGCCCGATCCCGGATCCGCCGCCGATCAGGACGACCGTACGGCCCCGCAGGCCGTCGCTCCCGTCGGTTCCGTCGGGGGCAGCGGATCGGGGGACGGCGGGTCCGGCGGCAGTGGTCCGGTCCATGGAATGCTCCTTCGCTCGGGTACGGGTGGCCGTGGCCGGTCGATCCGCTCCAACCGCGTGTCCGCCCGCGCTGTTCCCGCACCCCGCACGGCTCTCCGGGTGGATGTCGGAGAAATCCCCGTCCGTCACTGCGTGCGGCGCGTTGTGCGGGTACGAGCCCGTACGGCAGAGTTCGGTGACATTCAGTCAACGCACCCGTGAACACCCGTGAGGAAGCCATGCCTCTGCCCTCCATGACCCCCGAGCAGCGCACCGCCGCGCTGAAGAAGGCCGCGGAGGCCCGCCAGGCCCGTACGGCCCTGCTGAACTCCGTCCGCGCCGGGAAGACCAAGCTCTCGGAGGTCCTGACCAAGGCCAAGACCGACCCGGTCGCGGCCAAGACGAAGGTCAGTCAACTGCTGCGCGCCATCCCGGGCCTGGGCCCGGCCAAGGTCTCGGCCCTGATGGAACAGGTCGGCATCGACCCCGACCGGCGCGTGGGCGGCCTGGGGGACCGCCAACGCCAGGAACTCGTCAACGCGGTGGCCTGAACTCCCGCCCGAGGGCGGGCCGGCCGGGAACCCGGCAACGGCCGGGGAGCCGTTCGGGGCGCTCGCGGGTCAGCGCAGCCGGTCGCCCCACCCGCCCTGGATCATGGTCTGGAAGGCCCAGGAACCGCCCCGCCTGACGAGGACGTCCGCGTAGCGCAGGCGCTGCGTGTGCTCCCCGGCCGTCATGACCGAGTCGGTGAAGACCACGGCGATCGCGGGGCCGAGGAAGACCGGTGTGCGGGTGGACTCGAAGGTGATGTCCTCCGGCCCGCCGCCCATGACCCGGGTCATGGTGTCGACGAACCGCCGCCGGTCCCACTGGGCGCTCGCGCCCTGCCCCGTGGCGTCGTCGCTCACCAGGTTGAGCGGAAAGACCGCGAGGTCGGCCATGCGCTCGATGTCGCGCCGGCCCGCCGCGGCGTCGTACTCGGCGAACCACTCCTCGATGCTTGCCAGTTCCTCGGCTGTGGGGGTGTAGGCGGTGTCGGGCAGGACGGTCACGGTGTCTCCTCGTACGGCGCGGCGCGCGGCTGTCTAGTCAAATTTATCTACGTGTGGGGCTCGCCGCACAACACGGCGTCGGCGTAGTGCAGGATGACTGATCGCGCCGGACGCCTCCATGGCCCGGCGCGCATTCGTGTCCTTTGAGAACAAGTAGGTACAGAGTGGAGAATCGTTGTCTCCGGCCGTCGGCGGCGCGCACCGCCGCCATCCCGCTCCCCACGGGGAAGGGACGCCGGTGAACCGGGACTTGACCCTGCACGACGTCGTCGTCGCCGGTATCGCCGTGGCCGCCGGACTGGCCGCGGCGCTCGTCCTGCGCGTGCTGCTGCGCCGGCTCGGGGAGCGGGCCCGCAGGACCAGGTGGAGCGGCGACGACATCATCGTCGACGTGCTGCGCACGCTCGCCCCGTGGGGCGCGGTCGCCGCCGGCGTGGCGGCCGCAGCCGCGGCCCTGCCGCTGACCCGTACGGCCGGGCAGGCCGTCAACCAGGTCGTGACCGTCCTCATGATCCTCGTCGCCACGCTCACCGCGGCCCGGGTCATCGGCACCCTGGTGCGGACCGTGGCGCAGTCGCGCTCCGGAGTGGCCGGATCGGCCACGATCTTCGTCAACATCACCCGCATCGCGGTCCTCGCGATGGGCTTCCTCATCGTCCTGCAGACCCTGGGCATATCCATCGCCCCGCTGCTCACCGCCCTCGGCGTGGGCGGACTGGCGATCGCCCTGGCCCTGAAGGACACGCTCGCCAACCTCTTCGCCGGGGTGCACATCCTCGTCTCGAAGACCGTCCAGCCCGGCGACTACATACGCCTCAGCAGCGGTGAGGAGGGCTACGTCGTCGACATCAACTGGCGCAACACGGTCGTCGAGCAGCTGTCCAACAACTTGGTCATCATCCCGAACGCCAAGCTCGCCGGCACGAACATGATCAACTTCACGCAGCCCGAGCAGAAGCTGTCCGTCACGGTACAGGTGGGCGTCGGCTACGACAGCGACCTGGAACGCGTCGAGCGCATCACCCTCGACGTCGCCGCGAGCGTGATGAAGGACGTCACCGGCGCCGTCCCCGACCACGAACCCGCGGTGCGATTCCACACGTTCGGCGATTCCCGCATCGGCTTCACCGTGATCCTCGGCGTCGGCGAGTTCAGCGACAAGTACCGCGTCAAGCACGAGTTCATCAAACGCCTGCACCAGCGCTACCGCGCCGAGGACATCCGCATCCCCGCCCCCGAACGCACGGTCTCCCTCCTCCCGGCCGGCCAGGGACTCCTGCCACAGCCCCGCGCGTCCGCCGACCACCTGTAGCCGGCACGAACGTCCGCGCCGGGCGCCCCGCGATACGCGGTCCGGGGCGCGGGTGTGCAGGCCGTGCCCCGTCACCCTCACCCCGGCCCGGGCCCCGGTCGACGGCACGGCCCACGTTTCCCCGGGACACTGTCCACGGATCGCGGGGACTACCCTCGGCCCATGATCGATCACGGGATTGCGCTGCCCTATTACCGTCTCCATGTCGTGCCTGCCGTCGTGGCGTTGGCCAGCCCGACCTGGCAACGGGAGGTGTGGCTCGACCCGGATCGGTTCGAGAATCTCGACTACACGGTGCACGTGCTGTTCGACGACTTCTGTGATGCGGACAATCCGTCTCGCTGGCTGGGGCAGAGCCTTCGCACTGATGAGGAAGTCGAGCTGATGGCACGTCTCGGCGCTGCCTACGGCGCAGTACAGGACTCCGTCGGCGCTGATGCCGCTGACGACGTCTACCTGGACTCGCCGGGCTGGTATGCCGTCATCGCCGCGGCAGCCCGGCTGGCACAGGTCATGGTGGCCAACGACCACACGGCGCTGAGCAAGTTGCACGATGCCGGCCATCGATGGCCGCTCGAAGCCGGTGGCCCGTCGCGCACCCTGTAGCGCCGTCTGCGCACCGATGCGGGTCTCTCGGACAAAGCCCCCGAGGCGGTCGCGCTCGCCCTGCCCAACACCCCGCACACCAGGGGCGTGGCCTCGGCAGGCGCATCATGGCCGCACTCACCGAGGAGTTGGAACGCCGCGCGCCCGCCACCGCCTACGTCTCACTGATCGCGGACGGCCCCGCGCGCTTCCTCTACGAGAAGTTCGGCTTCGCGGACACCGCCACGCACGACTCGATCGGCATGTACCGCCTGATGGGCGGGAGTCGGAGGCCCTGAGCCGGTGTCGCGCACGGTCGGGGGCTGGGGGCGGTGGACGGGGGCAGGGGCTGGTGTGCCGCGGAGCCCGGCGGCGGCCGCGGCCGAGGTGCGTACCTAGCTTCCCGGCCGCATGGTGGAAGCAGGAGCGTACGGGCCCCACGGCGCGCGGACCCGCCGGATCGGTGATCACTGTGACGACCTCGCCTTTCGGGAGCGGCGACCCCTTCGCCGAGCTGTTCAACCGCTTCTTCGGCATGAGCCCGGGGGCCTCTCCGCCCGCCGTGCAGCGCGTGCCCATCGGGCGGCTGCTCAGCGACTCCTCGCACGAACTGCTGGCGGCCGCCGGGGCCCGGGCCGCCGAGGACGGGGCCGATCTGGACACCGCGCACCTGCTGTGGGCGGCCACACAGGTGCCCTCGGCGCGCGGACTGCTGGAACAGGCGGGCGTCGACCCCGACGAGCTGGCCGAGGAACTGCGCGGCTCGCTTCCCACGGGAGGCGGCCACGGCGAGCCGGCCCTGACACCGGGCGCCAAGCGCGCCCTGCTGGCCGCCCACGCGCGCTCACAGGAGACCGGGGCCTCGTACATCGGCCCCGAGCACATCCTCGCCGCGCTGCTCCAGGACCCGGCCTCGGCGGCCGCGCGGCTCCTGGGGTCCGAAGGGGCCGACCTGCGCGCGCTGCGCGAGGGCCCGGCAGGCGGCCGCAGACCCGCCGGCCCGCCGAGCAGCACACCGACGCTCGACGAGTACGGGAGGGACCTCACCGAGGAAGCCCGCGCCGGACACCTCGACCCGGTGGTCGGCCGGGCCGACGAGATCGAGCAGACCGTGGAGATCCTCTCCCGGCGGTCGAAGAACAACCCGGTGCTGCTGGGCGATCCGGGCGTCGGCAAGACCGCCATCGTGGAGGGCCTGGCCCAGCGGATCGTCGCCGGCGACGTCCCCAAGGCGCTGCGGGAGCGGCGCGTGGTCGCCCTGGACCTGGCCGGTCTCGTGGCGGGCTCGAAGTACCGCGGGGAGTTCGAGGAACGCCTGAAGAAGGTCATCGACGAGGTCACCGCGGCCCGCAAGGGCGTCATCCTGTTCATCGACGAGCTGCACACCGTCGTCGGCGCCGGAGGCGGCTCGGAGGGCGCCATGGACGCCGGCAACATCCTCAAGCCCGCGCTCGCCCGCGGTGACCTCAGCGTCGTGGGCGCCACCACGATCGACGAGTACCGCAAGAACGTCGAGAAGGACGCCGCGCTGGAGCGGCGCTTCCAGCCGGTGATGGTGCGCGAACCCACCGTGGACGAGACGGTCGAGATCCTGCGCGGGCTGCGTGACTCCTACGAGGCCCACCACGGAGTGCGCTTCACCGACGAGGCCGTGGACGCCGCCGCCGCGCTCTCCGACCGCTACATCACCGACCGGTTCCTGCCCGACAAGGCCATCGATCTCCTCGACCAGGCGGGAGCCCGCGTCGCCCTGCGCGGCGGCGACGGCGCCTCCAAGGCCGACGCGCTGCGGGAGGAACTCACCAGGCTGGAACGGGAGAAGGACGAAGCCGTCGCCACCGAGGACTACGAGCGTGCGGCGGACCTCAAACGGCGCGTGAAGGACACCGGGGACGAACTCGCCCGGCTCGACGGCGAACAGGCCCCCACCGCCGACGTCACCGCCGACGACATCGCCGAAGTGCTGTCCCGGCGCACCGGCATCCCCGTCTCGCAGCTGACGGCCACCGAACGCGAACGCCTGCTGAAACTGGAGGAGACGCTGCACCAGCGCGTCATCGGCCAGGACGAGGCGGTCACCGCCGTGGCCCGGGCCGTACGCCGGGGCCGCGCCGGCATGGGCGATCCCGGCCGGCCCACCGGGAGCTTCCTCTTCCTCGGCCCCACCGGCGTCGGCAAGACCGAACTCGCCAAGGCCCTCGCGGAGATCCTCTTCGGCGAGGAGGACCGCATGGTCCGCTTCGACATGAGCGAGTTCCAGGAACGGCACACCGTCTCCCGGCTCGTCGGCTCCCCGCCCGGATACGTGGGCTACGAGGAAGCCGGCCAGCTCACCGAGGCGGTGCGCCGCAAACCGTACAGCGTCCTGCTCTTCGACGAGGTCGAAAAAGCCCACCCCGACGTCTTCAACCTGCTGCTCCAGGTCCTCGACGACGGCCGGCTGACCGACGCCAAGGGACGGACCGTCGACTTCCGCAACACCGTCGTCATCATGACCAGCAACATCGGCTCCCAGCAGATCCTGGCCCACCACGGCGCGGTGGACGAGATCCGCGACGAGCTGATGGCCGAACTGCGCAGGCACTTCCGCCCCGAATTCCTCAACCGCATCGACGAGGTGGTCGTCTTCCACGCCCTCGGCCGTGCCGACCTGGTCCGTATCGTCGACCTGCTCCTGGAGGCCAGCCGCCGGCGCCTGCACGCACAGCAGGTCGGTCTCACGGTCACCGACACCGCCAAGGAGTGGCTGGCCAATCAGGGCTACCAGCCCGAGTTCGGGGCCCGCCCGCTGCGGCGGACGATCCAGACCGAACTCGACAACAGACTCTCCACGATGCTCCTCGACGGCACCCTGAGCCCCGGCGACACCGTCGCCTGCGACGTCAAGGACGGACAGCTGACCTGCTCCCTGGCGCAGCACGACGCGCCGGAGACCGAAACCCGGGAGTGAGCACACAGCGGTACCGGGGGTGGGGCGTTCCCCGGCGCCCTCGTCGCCGCAGCTCCCCAACCGCCCCGCGCACATGCGCGACCGGCTCGGCAAGCGCTGCGTGAGCGTCGGACTCACCTTCGGCCAGGGCTCGTTCAACGCCACGGGACCCGGCGGCCGGGTGCACCCGCACACCCTCGGCCCGGCCGGGCCCGGCAGCGACGAGCACGCGCTGGACCGGGTCTCCCGGCGCGACCACGTCACGCGTCGGCGGTGTGGCGCAGGCAGAGGTCGAGGAGCCGGAGCACGGCCGTGTCCGCCTCCGGGCGGTGCACGGCGGCGACCGTGGTCTCCAGGTAGGGGGAGGCCCCTCGCACGGGCACGAAGACGATGCCGGGGACGGGGAACGCGCGCAGGTCCTCCGGCAGCAGGCTCACGCACAGCCCGGCGGCGACATAGCTGAGCAGACCGGTCAGGTCGTCGGCGCGGGCCCGGCAGCGGGGGGCGAACCCGGCGGCCTGGCAGGCCAGTTGGGCCTGTTCGGCCAGGCCCGGCAGGGCCTTCGCGCCGGGCAGCACGAAGTCGTCCTCGCGCAGGTCCGCCAGGTCGACCGCCTCCGCCCCGGCCAGCCGGTGCCCTCGCGGCAGGGCGGCTCCGATGCGTTCGACGGTGAAGGTGTGCACCACCAGGTCGTCGGAGACGGCGGAAGGGTCCCGGAGGAACGCGAGATCCAGGGTGCCGGCCCGGATCATCTCGGCGAGCCCGGCGGTGGAGTCCTGGTGCAGATGGATCCGCAGACCGGGCAGCTCCTCGGCGGCGGCCTTCAGCAGCCTGGGCAGATCGCGGTGGCTGAGGATGCTCACATACCCGACCCGCAGATCCCCCTCCAGCCCCTTGGCGACGCGCCGGACGCGCTCCACGGCCGCGGACTGGGCGTCCAGCAGCCGCCGCGCCTCGACGGCGAAGGCCGCGCCCGCGGGGGTCAGCCGCACCCCGCGCGGCCCGCGCTCCAGGAGTGTCACGCCCAGGCCGCGCTCCAGCCGCTGGATCGCCTGGCTGAGCGGGGGCTGGCGCATCGCGAGGCGCTCCGCGGCCCGGCCGAAGTGCTTCTCCTCGGCCAGGACCAGGAACTGCTGGAGCAGACGTCTCGGAAAGTCCATATCGACGAGGATATCGAATCGGCTAGATCCATATATTGGACAGTAAAGGTCGTCGAGGAGTCCCATGGGTCCCACGGGCGCCGCGCGGAACCCTCCGCAGCTCCGCCCCTCCCGTGACACCCGAGGAGGCCCTCACCGATGCACGCGCACGACGTCGCGCAGTTGTTCACCACCCCGCTGGACGCGCCCGCCTTCGCCCCCACCCGGTACCGCTTCACCGACCGCGAGTACCTGAACATCACCTACCGCACCGACCCCGAGGCCCTGCGCCGCCTCGTCCCCGAGCCGCTGTCCGTCCCCGAGCCGCTGGTGCGGTTCGAGATCATGCGGATGCCCGATGTGAGCGGACTGGGCGACTACACCGAGGCCGGCCAGGTCATCCCCGTCGCATACGAGGGCGAGCACGGTGAGTTCAACCTCGCGATGTACCTCGACAGCGTCCCGGCGATCTCCAGCGGCCGGGAGCTCAGCGCGTACCCGAAGAAGGCCGGCTCGCCCCGGCTGTACGTCGACTCCGACACCCTGGTCGGCACCCTCGACTACGGATCGCTGCGCGTGGCCACCGCCACCATGGGCTACAAGCACCACCCGATGGACCCGGCCGAGGCCCGCGCGGAGATCTGCGTGCCCACGTTCATGGTCAAGGCGGTGCCCGGCTACGACGGCCGGCCGCGCATCTGCGAACTGGTCCGCACCCGGATCACCGACATCACCGTCAAGAGCGCCTTCCGCGGCCCGGCCCGGCTGGAGCTGTTCGCCCACGCGCTGGCCCCGCTCGCGGACCTGCCCGTCCGCGAGGTCGTCGCCGCGAGCCACATCCTCACCGACCTCACCCTCAGCCCCGCCGAGGTCGTGCACGACTACCTCGCCCACTGAGCGGCCCGGAAAGGACACACGCCATGAACGCATCCACCGCGTACCGCCGCGCCGCCGTCATCGGCGGCGGCGTGATCGGGATCTCCTGGACGGGGCTGTTCCTCGCCCACGGCCTGGACGTCGTCGTCAGCGACCCGCGCCCCGACGCCGAGGAGCAGGTCCGGGCCGGGCTGGAGGAGATCACCCCCGCTCTCGCGGAACTCGGCCTGCCCACCGCGGACCTGACCGCCCGGCTCCGCTTCGAGCCCGACCTGGCCGAGGCCGTCGCCGACGCCGACGTCGTGCAGGAGAACGGGCCCGAACGGCTGGAGGCCAAGCGGGAGATCTGGCGGACCGTCGAACAGGCCGCCCCGGACCACGCGCTGCTGGCCACCTCGACGTCGGGCATCCCCGCCACCGCGATCGCCGAGGCCCTGCGGGCCCCCGAACGCCTCGTCGTCGGGCACCCCTTCAACCCGCCGCACCTGGTACCGCTGGTGGAGATCGTCCCCGGGGAGAAGACCTCCGCGCGGACCCTCGCGCAGGCCGGCGACTTCTACACGGCCCTCGGCAAGAAGCCGCAGATCCTGCGCAAGGAGGTCCCCGGCTTCGTCGCCAACCGCCTGCAGTCCGCGCTCTTCCGCGAATGCGTGCACCTGGTCGCCGAAGGCGTGGTCACCGAGGCCGAACTCGACGCGATCGTCACCGACTCCATCGGACTGCGCTGGGCCGTCGCCGGCCCCTTCCGCACCTTCCACCTCGGCGGCGGCCCCGGCGGACTGCCGCACTTCCTGCGGCACCTCGGCCCCGCCATGGAGGCCTCCTGGACCGGCCTGGGCACCCCCTCCCTCGACGAGGCCACCGTCGCCCTCCTCACCGCGCAGGCGCGGGAGGCGTTCGCCGAAGAGCCCGTCCCCGAACTCGCCGCCCGCCGCGACCGCGCGCAGATCGCCCTGATGCGCGCCCTCGCCGCATCCTCCCCCGAACCGGCAGACAAGGCAGCAGCATGAGCCCCACCGACAGCACGACCCTCACCGACAGGATCGAAGCGGCGCTCGACCACCCGGTCACCGACGAGAGCGCGGACGACTTCGACATCCACGCCGCGCTCGACGACGTCCTCGGCGGCGTCGGCCTGAGCGCACAGGACGCCGGAGGCACCGTCACCTTCACCGGCGCCGACCCCGTCGTCCCCTCCGCCCTGCGCCTGGCCGCCGCCCCCGCCCTCGGCCTGACCGCCAAGTCCGTCGCCCTGGCCCGGCTGTGGCAGCACCGCGGCGGCCCCGGCCAGGACGTCACCATGGACCTGCGCAAGGCCCCGCACCGGCTGTGCCCCTTCTACGACGCGAAGTGGGAGAAGCTGGGCGGCTACCCCCTCGTCGCCCCCGACGACCCCTTCGCTCTCTCCTTCTACCGCGCGGGCGACGGGCGCTGGGTGATGCCCCTCAACGTCTACCCCGCGCTGAAGTCCCGCGCCCTGAAGCTGCTGGGCACCCCCGACGACGCCCAGGCGATAGCCAACGCCATCGCCCGCTGGTCCGGCGCGGAGCTCGAACAGGCCGGAGCCGACGCCGGAATCGTCATGCCGATGCTGCGCGGCACCAGGGAGTTCCTCGCCACCCGCCAGTACCGCGACGTCCTCGCCGGCCTGCCCCTGATCGAGGTCGAGAAGATCGGCGACAGCGACCCCGAACCGCTGCCGCCCGGCGCCCTCCAGCCGCTGGACGGCGTCCGCGCCCTGGGCCTGGGCCACGTCATCGCCGGCGCCGCCATCGGCCGCACCATGGCCCAGCACGGCGCCGACGCCCTCAACATCTGGCGGCCCGGCCAGTTCGAGAACGACATCCTCTACCACACCGCCCAGGTCGGCGTCCGTTCCACCACCCTCGACCACGGCCGCGACCCGCAGGCCGACGCCGTCCTGCGCGAACTGCTGCGCGGCGCCGACGTCTTCTACGCCAACCACCGCCCCGGATACCTCGAACGCAGGGGACTGACCGCGCAGGAAGCCGCCGCGATCCGGCCCGGCATCATCCACACCACCGTCAGCCTGCACGGACAGCACGGACCCTGGGCGCACCGCGTCGGCTTCGACCAGACCGCCGGCTGCGTGACCGGCATGATGAACCTGGAGGGCACCGACGACAACCCGGCCCTGCCCCCGATCAAGGTCGTCAACGACTACCTCGTCCCCTGGCTCGCCACCACCGGCATCATCGCCGCACTGCTGCGCCGCGCCACCGAGGGCGGCAGCTACCGCGTGCACGTCTCCCTGACCCGGGTCGCCCTGTGGATCCTGAGCCTCGGCGTCCTCGACAAGGACTACGCGCGCGAACTCGCCGGAACCGGCGAACAGCACGCCTACCTCGACCCGGACACCTTCACCGCGGACACCCCCTGCGGCCGCTACCAGGGCGTCACGGACCAGGTCGTCATGTCGCGGACGCCCGGCGCCTTCCGCACCGTCCTCGTGCCCCGCGGGTCGGGCCGCCCCGAATGGCTCGGCCGGTAGCGCCGGTTCAGGCCGTACGCGGCGGGCCGCCGCCGAGTCCCAGCCGGTCCTTCCAGACGTGGACGTGCTCGGCGGCGGCGAACCGGCCCGCGTAGGCGGGGGTGTTGAGCACCCGCTCGTAGGAGGCGTAGTCCGCCGCCAGGCCGGAGGCCTTCGCGGCCAGGTCGAGCCCCTGCTTCGTGAACGCCTCGAACTCGTCGTCCGCCACCGCCCCGCCGAAGCACGCGGTGAACAGGGACGGACAGTTGCGCTTCTTCTCCGCCTTGCTGACCGTCTCCGTGAACTCCTGCGCCTGCGCCCGGTGTTCGGCCTGCCGCCGCTTGAACAGCGCGTCGGCACCGTCGCGGCCCAGCTTCGGCAGCATGTCCCGCACCACGCGGATCCGCTGTTCGTCCTCCACCCGCGACAGCAGCTCCTCCAGCCGCTCCGTCGGACGGTACCCGCGGGCGTCGGCGATCCGGGCCCGCAGGAAGTCCGGCAGCTCGGCGGCCAGCTTCTGCTGGACCTCAAGAGCGTGCGGAGCGGTGAACGGCAGCAGATACCGCAGGGCGAAGACGGTGCGCAGACTGTCCTTGCCGGTCAGGAACGGCGCCTCCGCCTCCAGCAGCTTCAGTTTCCCGCGCTCCTGGCCCCGGTGGAACAGCCGCAACGGCATCGCCGCGCGCTTGCGCAGCAGCCGGTCCTGATGCTGGATCAGGAACCCCTCGACGCTGTCGGAGCGCGCCGCGGCGTGCTGGGCCCGGCAGCCCACGGCGGTCTCCCACAGGCGGCGCGAGAGCGCGTCCTCGGCCCCCTCCAGCCGGGCCACCTGCGCGTCGAGCTCCTGCGCCGACAGGCCGGTCAGCGACGCGGCGAAGGCCCGCGCCTCACGGTCGTGCAGCAGGTGCTGGAGCGTCCGGTGCGCTGCGGCGGCCCGGTCCGCCTCCGCCGTCCCGGTGGCGGCCGCCGCTCGCGCCAGCAGGCGTTCCGCCGCGCGGAGCGCCTCGGGGGAGTGGCCGTCCAGGTCCGGGTCCGTCCCGGCCGCCACCGCCCGGCGCGTGGCGGCCGCGACGGCCGCGCCCGTCACGAAGTCCTTCTCGTCGTCGGTCAGCGTCTCCAACTGCGGCAGCGTCGCGGCCATGTGCTCGGCCAGCAGGTCCAGGCGCCGCACGTCGGCCTTGCGCCGGTCCCGGGCGAGCCGGGCGCCGCGCGGCTGCAGCGCGGGCGGCAGATACTCCAGCAGCCCCTTGTCGCCGTCACGGTCCCGGGCCTCGGCACGCCACGCTGCCATACGCTCCCCGGCCGCGTTCCGGTAGGCGTCCACCCCGCCCTGAGCGGCAACCGCCCTGAGCAGCCCGAGCCGTGACGCGTCCGCCGGACCGTCGGCCCGGCGGGCGGGCGGACGCGTCCGTACGGCAGGCGAATTCTTCGGCTGCGGCAACAGCTCGTGCGACATGACCGCCGCTCCTTCCACGAGAGTTCACAACAACGCGTCCAACTGCCGGACCTGTTCTCGTACGGCGCTCCGCTGCGGCCTGGGCACCGCCGCCACCGCGTGCGGCGCGGCGATACGCAGACCGGTGGCGGCCGTACTCAGATACGGCGTCATCTCCAGCACGGCCGGGATCACCACCTTGCGCGTCGCCCACCCGAGCACCTTGCCCGGGGTCCGGGCGCGCCGCTCGCGCATCCAGTCCGGCGGCCGCCCGCCGGCGAGGGCGAGCTCGGTGTCCTGGGCGTCGCGCGCTGCCTGCAGCAGCCGGTCGACCGAGGCGGCGTCGACGGCCTGCGCGTGCGCGTCGTAGCGCACCGGCAGGCGGTTGACGGCTTGGCCGGCGGCCCGCAGCGGCGCCTTGTCCACCGGAGCGGGCTTCTCGGCGGTGAGGTAATACCCGGCCATGCGCCCGGCGTTGGCGAGCCGGTACAGGTTCTTCACCGGATTGACCACGGCGCTCGGCACGGCCCCGCGCGTGACGGTGTTCACGGCCGCCTTGACGGGTGCGAAGAGGTAGTCCAGGTACATCGCGTTCTCCCACCACCGCTCCCAGGAGTCCTTCAGCCCGGAGAACGCGTGCGGTGTGCCGACCTTGCCCTTCACCCACGCCGAGTAGGGGCTGTCGACCAGGTTCTTGTCCGCCACCAGCTCCTTCGGCTCGACCAGCAGGGTGCGCTGCGAGTAGTCCCGCTGACCGGACTGCTCATGGCTCTTGCGCGGCCTGTAGCCGAACTCCCGGGCCACGGCGGCCTCGTTGAGCCGCCACACCGTGTTGCGGGCCACCGCCGCCTCGTCGTACGCCCTCGCCAGGCCGGCGGCCTCCGCGGGAAGCGCGTCCCGGTGCACGCGGGCCGCGCGCGAGGCCGCCGCGAAGGCCGGTACCTGGAGGAAGCCGTCCGCGTGCAGGAAGGAGACACCCGCGGCACCCAGCAGGGCGTGCCGCACGGCTGTCCTGTCGCCCAGGGCGATCGCGGCGCTGCGGGTGGTGGCGTACGTACCGAAGGCGCCCGGGGTCAGCGTGCGGGGCACCGTGACGGGGGAGGAGTCGTAGGCGCCGGCCAGCATGTGGGTGGCGTGGCACAGCAGACTCGCCAGCATCACCACCGGGCTCCACAGGAAGGAGTCCGTGACACCGCCCAGTTGCAGCACGGTCGCGTACGGAAGGCCGATGACGACGCAGCTGCCCCGGCCGTCCCGCGCGGCGTCCGCGTCCCGGGGCACCACGGCCGTCGAGCGCAGGTCACGGCCCGCGTTGACGATCAGTACGCGGATGTCGTCGGCGGGCCGGGGCGGCCCGCCCGCCGGATCGAGCTCCAGGAAGGCACCGTCGTGGCCCCACGGCGGCCGCGCCTCGGCCCCGGCCGCCGGTACGGGCAGCAGCCTGGGCACCGCGGACAGCAGCGCGCTGCCGGTGGGCACCTGCCGCAGCTGGTCCACCAGTTGTCCCGCGTAGCCGGTGAAGGACAGTCCGCCGGCGGGCTTGCGGTCCTTCTCCCGGCCCCGCGCCCTGCGCAGGGCCGCGGCGGCCGGCAGCACGGTCTTCTCCAGGGCCTTGGTCGTCAGCCACGTATCGGGCTTGCCGGTGTGCCGGCGCTGCCAGTACGGCTGCGCGCCCCCGCCCGTCACCGACGCCGACGGCGCCTCGGTGCAGGCGATGCCGGGGGCCAGCATGACCGCGTCGACGTACGCCGGCTCGGGGCTGCCGCTGCCTTGCTGTCTCTCGCCCAGGTACAGGCGCCGTCGGCGTGCACGGTGACGTGCGCGCCCGCCGGCCCGGGGACGCGGATGTTCGGGCGCCGAGGGGTGGTCGATGGCCTTCACGTGTCCTTCGCCGATGCTCGCTGCGGGTGGACACCATGATCACAACGGACGCGGCCCGCGGTGGAGCGCCGAAGGATGACACCTGCGGCCAGAAGTTGATCAAGGACGGGGCGGCGCCCTCAGCGGATGACGGTCGCCCCCTTCACCCCGCCCTCCTGCAACAGCCGCCACATGTGCCGGCGCCGCAGCTTCCCGCTGGTGGTCCGTTCGAGCAGGCCGCGCCGCCCCGCGACGAGGGTGAGCGAGGGCTCCGGCCCGAGCTCGCCCCTCAGCAGGCCGGTCACCGCGTCCGTCCAGGGGCCGGGGGCCCGCTCCACGAACACGGCGAGACCGGCCCGCCCCCGGTCGTGGACGGCCACCACCCCGACACGGTCCTTGTCGAGGCCCGCCGCGGCCGCCACCTTCGCGTCGAGGTCCTCGACGTACACACTGCGGCCGCGCAGCTTCAGGCTGTCTCCCATCCGGCCCAGCACGAACAGCTCGCCACGCAGCACGAACCCGGCGTCCCCGGTGCGCAGTTCACCGCCCGCGAACCGGGTGGCACCGCCCTCCCGGCCGCCGTGGTAGCCGTCGGCGACCGAACTGCCGGTCACCGCGATCTCCCCCAGGCGGCCCTCGGACAGCGGGCGCCCCGCACGGTCGAGGACCCGCACACCGATACCGTCCGCGGGGTGCGGCGCGCCGTGCCCGGCCAGCCAGCCGGATCCGGGCCCGACCGGCCGGTCGCCGAGGGCCGTCTCCTCCAGGACCGTGACGGGCTCCCCCCACCGCAGCGAGGACCAGTCGGGGCGCACCAGCCGGACCGGGGCGCCTCCGCCGGTGACCGCCAGGGTGTTCTCGGCCAGCCCGTACGCGGGCAGATAGGCCTCGGGGGAGAACCCGGCCGGTGCCGCGCGGCGGGCGAACGCGTCCAGGGCCGCGGGGTCGACCGCCTCCGCCCCGACGAAGACCGTGCGCCAGCCCGAGAGGTCCAACTCCTCGATGACACCGGGCCGCAGCCGCCGCGCCGCGTAGGCGAAGGCGAACGACGGCGCCGCCGTGTGCGCCGCCCCGCCCGGCCCG
This sequence comes from Streptomyces gamaensis, assembly GCF_042656465.1. Lineage (NCBI taxonomy): Bacteria > Bacillati > Actinomycetota > Actinomycetes > Kitasatosporales > Streptomycetaceae > Streptomyces > Streptomyces gamaensis. The sequence goes on along the minus strand of NZ_JBHSPB010000025.1, from coordinate 48,656 downwards.
AAACAGGCGAGCCAGCGCGCGGGATCGCGGATGAACTGCTCCGGCCGCATCAGCCACAGCGGGGACTGCGCGGCGACGGGGAAGAGACAGCAGCCGATGAGGCCCATGTCGTGGTGGAGCGGCAGCCAGGACGCGGTGCCGTCCCCGTCCCGCCAGCCGGTCATGCGCGCCTGCACCGCGTGGTTGGCGGCGATGTTCCCCCACGTGACCCGCACGCCGCGCGGCGCCCCGGTGGAGCCCGAGGTGAACTGCAGCAGGGCGATCCCGGACGCCGGGCGCACCGGCGCCGCCACGGTGCCCTCCCGGGGCGTCCACGGCGCGTCGGAGCGGCCGGCCCGGGCCATCGCCCGCGCGGCCAGGGGCGTGAACTCCTCGGCGGTCACCACGAGCGAGGGCTCGGCCTGCCGCAGGATGCCCGAGACGTAACCCACGTACTCGTCGTCCGTCTGGAAGGACGGCGGGAGCAGCGGGCAGACGGTGGCCCCCGCCGTCCAGGCGGCGAACAACGCGGTCAGGAAGGAGCGTCCGCTGGGGAGGACCAGGGCGACGACCGAGCCGGGCCCCACCCCCGCCCCGGCCATCGCGGTCGCGACCCGGCGCGCGCAGACGGCCAGCTCCCGGTAGGGCACGAAGTCCCAGCCGCCGCGGTCGTCGGCGAAACGGACACCCCGCTGCGGGTGCGGCCGCGTCAGCCAGGAGATCAGACGTGACATCACCGGCCCCCTTCAGTGCTCGACGGCCGCGGCGGCCGCCGGCGTCCCGTCCGCCGGGATCCTGCCCAGGCGCGGGAAGAAACGCCCGGAGCGCGCGAGGTACGAGCGGTACTGCGCGCCGAACTCCGAGGCGGCCAGCCGCCGTTCCTCCCGAACCGCCGTGGAGCGCAGCGCGGCGAAGCCGTACACCGCGAAGGCGGCGGTGACCCAGTGCGGCCACACGCACAGCGCGGCGAGGAACGCCAGCAGGAACGCCGAGTAGAAGGGGTGCCGGATCCGGCGGTAGGCGCCGTGGGTCACCAGGTGCCGGGGCGCGTCGTCGTCCTGGTGCCACAGCGCCAGCGGTACGCGGTGGGTGCCCAGCGTCAGGAAGATCAGCGCGATGGAGGCCGCGTCGAGGACCACCGCGAGCAGGTCCAGTCCGGTGCGCCAGCCCACGGGGGCGAGCGGCTCCCGGCCGAGGACCGCCGCGAGCACGACGAGCGCCGGGCACAGGAAGAACGGCCATGCCGTCAGCCACCACTTGACGTTGAGACGGCCGTCCGAGCGGAAGAAGACGCGCGGCAGGGCGCCGATGCAGGCGAAGTTCAGCGACAGCAGGAGGAGAGCGGAGCCGTCCACGTGCGGTATGTCCTTTCCGGGGTGTCTTCGAGGATGACGACTGCGGTGCGGTTCAGGGCCGGGCGGCGGGCTCCTCGGCCCCCACGGGCGGGGACGTCCGGGCCCGGCGCCCGGGCAGCCACCAGTTCCACGCGCCCATGAGCTGCATGGCGGCGGGCACGAGCACCAGCCGCACGACCGTGGCGTCCAGGGCGACGGCGACGGCCAGTCCCAGGCCGAGCTGCTGGATCGGCACGATGCCGGTGAAGGCGAAGGCCCCGAACACCGCCACCATCAGCAGGGCGGCACCGGAGATCAGCGGCGCGGTGCGTGCCATCCCGTTCGCGACGCTCGTGGTGTTGTCCGCGCCGCCGTCGAACTCCTCGCGGATCCGGTGCAGCAGGAAGACCTCGTAGTCCGTGCTCAGGCTGAACAGGATCGCCAGCAGCAGGGCGGGCACGAAGTTCTGCAGATGGCCGAACTCCTGGAAACCGAGGAGCCCGGCGACGGAGGAGTGCTGGAAGACCAGCACCAGCACCCCGTACGTGGCCCCCAGCGACAGGAGGTTGATGACAATCGCCTTCAGGGGCAGCAGCAGCGACCGGAAGCTGGCCAGCAGCAGGAGGTAGATCACCACCAGCATGACCGCGACCACCACGGGCAGCTTCTTCTCGATCGCGGCGTTGGCGTCCACGCCCTCCGCCGTCTCGCCGCCCACCACGGCGTCCAGGCCCGGTGAGGCCCACCGGTCCACCAGTGAACGCGTCGAGGAGACCAGGGCGCGGGAGGAGGGAGCCGCCGCGTAGTCGTCCGCGACGACCTCCAGCACCAGGGTGCGCCGGTCGGCGGAGACGAAGTGGTCGACGGTGGCGCGGGCATCGCCGGGAAGCCGGCCGAGGGCGGCCGTACCGAGCGCGGCGAACGGCCGTCCGGGACTCGCCGCCCGCAGCGCCTCCAGAGGCGAGTCCACCCGCACGACGTGCGGCAGCGCGGCCAGACGGTCCCGCAGCGCGACGAGCCGGCCGCCGTCCGCCGACGCGTCGAGCGGGGTGCGCGAGGTGACGGCCACCGTGAGCGGCGAGGCGCTGCCGGGCCCGAACTGCTCGCGCATCGCGTCGAATCCGGCACGCACCGGGGAGGACTCCGGCACGATCCGCGCGTCGGGAGTGAAGGTGCGCAAGGACAGCGAGGGCGCGGCGAGCGCCGCCGTCGCCAGGACCGCGACGGTCAGGAACAGCACCGGCCGGCGCATGATGTGCCGCGCCGCGCCCCGCCAGCGGCGTCCGCGCTCCTCGGGCCGTCCGCGCCGGCCGGGCAGCCGCCCCCACAGGACCCGCTCACCGAGCAGGTGCAGCACCAGGGGGAGCACGGCCACGGAGGCCAGGACCGCGAAGGCCACCACCACGACGACGCCCAGCGCGATCGACTGGATGACGTTGAGATCCACCAGGAACAGGCTCGACATCGCCAGGACGACCACCGTCCCGGAGAAGACGACCGTCCTGCCGCTGGTGCGCAGCGCCGTGGCGAGCGCGGTGTCGCGGTCGTGCCCGCGGGCGAGTTCGTCGACGTAGCGGGAGATGACGAACAGCGAGTAGTCGACGCTCACCCCGAGGCCGATCATCGTGGCGGCGTTCTCCACGAACACCGACAGCTCGACGTACCGGGCGAGCAGCGACATCACTCCCAGGGTGAGGACGATGGCCGTCGCGGAGACCACGAAGGACACCACGGCCGCCGCCACGCCCCGGTACAGGAACAGCAGAATCACCAACAGCAGCGGGAAGGTGACGAGTTCGGCCTTCGTCAGGCCCTCGCGGCTGAGCTCGTTGATCTCACCGAACAGCGTCGCGGCGCTCACCAGACTCACCCGCAGCCCTTCGGGCGCCCAGCGGCGGTCGATGTCCTTCTGCACGCCGGGCAGGACGCGCCGCGCCGTGCCGTCGTCCAGCTTCAGGCCGACGAGGGTGACGGCGGTGCGGCCGTCCTTGCCGAGGAACGGTCCGCGGTGGGCGGGGGAGAGCGTGGTCCAGCCGTAACTCCCCGCCACCCGGAGCCTGCCGTCCCCGGTCACCTCCCGTACCGCCCGGCGCACGCGCGCCTCGAACGCCGGGCTGTCGGCGGTGTTGCGTTCGTCCCGGACCACCACGGTCATCCCGCCTGCGCCCCGGTCGGCGAAGCCGGACCGCGTCGCGGCGACGGCCTGCTGCGAACCGGAGCCGGGTACGTACCAGCCGCCGCCGCTCAGCCGGTCGGCCAGCGGCAGCGCGGCCACCCCGGCCGCTACCAGCGCCACGAGCCACAGCAGGAGCACAGGAAGGCGGAACCGGGTCATGGCCCGGACCAGGCGCTCGGACACGGCGGGCCGCGGGCTCAGGGCCGGACGCCGACGAGCGCGGCGAGTTCGCCGAGCGTGCTGACGCCGCGCAGCTCGTGCTGGGTGAACACGGTGCCGAACTCCTCCTGCAGATCGATGGCCATCTCGACCAGCAGGAAGCTGTCGGCGGCGAGTTCCCGCAGCGTGGTCTGCGGCGTCAGTCTTTCCGCGGGGACGGAGAGCGTCGAGCCGACGCGGTCGGCGACGTCGTCGAAGGTGAGGGCGGGCACAGGGTTCTCGCTTTCCGGTTCTCGTGGTCGTGGCGCCGCGAGGGCCGCGGCGACGGTCAGACGGCCGCCGGGGATCCGGGCACTCGTGTAGCCGAAGACGGTGTCGTGACGGGTGTCGTGAGGGGTACGGGCCCGGCCGCTGCGGGCCGCCGGGTCGGCCGTGCGGTAGTCGTGCAGCACGGTGCGCCGGTTGTGCGGATCGGCCTTGAACAGCGCCTCCTTGACGGTCCACAGCCGAAGCCGCTCGCCGGCCCGCGCCGCCTCGGGCAGCGCGGCGAGGTAGGACCGCTCGCGCTCGTCGAGGAAGAAGCGCGCGGTGTCCACCCGCGCCGGCCGGTCCGCCTCGAAGTCGACGCCGAGGCCCCGCAGCCGGTGTGCCGTGGCGGCGGAGCGCGGCACCGCGCCGGCCGCCACGGCCGTCCCCTCGCCGTGCGAGAGCGACAGCCGCCGGTGGGGGAAGGCGTACGCGCCGGTGTCGGGCGGCAGCCCCAGCAGGCCCAGCAGCAGCCGCAGGGCACGCCGGGAGACGAGCCACTGGCCGCGCGCCCGCGCCGGGAGCGCGGCGAGCCGCTCCCGCTCCCGCGCGGTCAACGAGGCCTCGGCGAGCGGCTGCCGGGTCAGCACGGCGAGCACCTTCACGGGCGGTCACCGAGGAAGGCGACGCGTTCGCCGTACTCGGCCAGGGTCCTCGCGTAGACCTCCTCGTCGGCCGCGGTGAACCGGGCGAGGGTGTCGTCCACGACGTCCTGTCCGTAGGCGGCCGCCATCTCCCGCAGCGCGTCGCGCACGTACTTCACGTGCCAGCGCTCGTCCTCCATGATCGTCTCGATGGTCGTCCGGACGCGCGGGTGGACGTCCGGGGCCCGCAGGTGCCGGCGGTACTGGCCGATCACCCGCTTCTCGAAGACCTGGGTGATCGCCATGATCTCCATGAGGTTCGCGGGCAGGCCGACCGCGTCGAGGTACTGGTCCTGGTACGCGCCGGACAGCTTGCGCGCGCTGTGGCCGAGGTCCTCGATGCAGCGCGTCCACTGCTTGGCGTGGTCGGCCTCGTCGGCGAAGTGGTGGGTCACGTCCGCCTGGAGCGGGCCCCCGCGCAGGGTACGGGCGACCCGGCCGAAGAACAGGGCGCCGTTGATCTCGGACGAGCGGTAGTAGCTGAGCAGCCACAGGTCGTTCTCGGAAAGGTTCACGTGTCCACCTCCTGGGAGCGGCGGCCCCAGCGGGAGGCGACGAGCCGGCCGCAGACGGCTTCCGCCAGGGCGACGGGATCGGGAGCCGGGCAGGCCGGCCAGGCGGCCCGCAGCGCCGTGTTGTGGAAGGTCTTCGGCAGGTACAGCTGGTGGGCGAAGGGGGAGACCGAGGACAGCGCCTGGTGCACGGGCCCGGCCCGCAGCAGCCCGGAGGCGCCCAGCAGGTCCGTGAAGCTCTCCTCGTCGCAGGGCAGCGGGCGCAGCACCCCGCGCCGCGCGAACCCCTCGTCGCGCTCGAAGACGGCGAAGGCGGCATCGACGAGCTCACCGAGCGAGGCCGTCGCGCCCGGGTCCGGGCAGACGTGGTAGACCCCGCGGGAGACGGCGGGGTCCAGCAGCCTCACCAGCGCCGACGTCGTGAACGAGGCGGTCGCCAGGCTCAGCGGGGTGCTCCGCTCGCCCGGCAGGAGCGACAGCAGCCCGTAGAAGAACAGTTTGAGGGTGTTGTGGAAGACGTTGTGCTGGGTGACGCGGCCGCTGTCGTCGTCGGCGACGACGGTGGGCAACCGCAGTACACAGACCGGCAGTTCACCGGCGGCGTCCAGCACGAGCTCCTCCGCCGCCCACTTCGACCACTCGTAGTGGTTGACGAAGCCGGCGTCGGCCAGCCGTTCCTCGCGGACGTCGCCGCGCCGCCGGCCCGCCGCGTACAGCGTGGACAGCAGGGCGAACCGCTGGAGGCTGGCGCAGCGGGACGCGAACGCGAGCATCCGGGCGGTGCCGTCGACGTTGACGCGCCGTGCGGTGGCGCGCTCGACGGTGAAGCGGGTGACCGCTGCGGCGTGGACGATACGGGTCACGCGCCGCGCGTCGACGCCGTCCAGGACACCGTCCCGGGTGACGTCGGCGGCCACGATCCGCGTCCGGCCCGTCGCGTCCTCGCCGAGCGCGGCGGCCAACCGGGCTTGTTTCCCGTCGAGTTCGGCCCGGTCCCCGGCGCGGACGGCCAGGACGAGGTCGTCGTCGCCCTCCGCGAGCAGGGCGGCGGCGAGGCGCTGCCCGAGGTAGCCGTCGGCGCCCGTGAGGAGCGTGGTTCCCCTCATGCCGGGCCCCCGCCGAACGCCCGGCGCACGGCCGCCGCCGCCCGCACCGCATCGGGCCAGGAGCCGGGATCGGTGCCGTGCCGGCCGGTGAGCGCGCAGAGCCAGCGCTCGATGCCGAAGGCGACACAGGCGCTGTGCGCCGGCTCCCCGCCGAGCGTGATGTCGAAACCGGCACCGAAGTGGTCGTGGTGGCGGTTGACGGAGGCGATGGCCAGATCGCCGCCGTGGACGGCCTCGTGCTTCACCGGTTCGACGCGCTGCAGCAGGTAGCGCGGATTGTCGCGCGGCCGGAAGAACGGGTCCGTCGCGGCCTGCCACGCCGGCGCGAGGCCGACGAGGGAGAAGAACATGTCGAGGGCATCCCGGGCCAGTTGGAGAAAGGCGGCCGTATCGGCGGCCGTCCCCAGACAGACCACCTCCCGCATGGTGAAGGCGCTCAGCCGGCGCAGCGGCACGTACTCCCGCTCGTGCCGGAAGCAGGTGTTGCGTGTGGTCACGTACCGGGTGCCGTCGAGAGCCTGCCCCAGACGCTCGTCGAAGACGTGGTAGCAGGCGGCCGGGGTGAGGACCTGGGAGGCGGGGGAGAGCCGGGCGCGGGCCACGGCCCCGTCCTCGTCGAGGACCGGACCGGCCAGGAAGGCGTCGAGATCCGCCTCCCCGGGGCCCAACCGGGTGGCGAACGCGGCCTGATGGGGGAAGGAGCGCAGATAGTCGACCCGCTGCAGCCGGCTCGCGGGCAGCCAGGACGGGTGCCGCTCCTCCTCCGCCCGCCACAGACCGGCGAGATCCGCGAACGCCCGGTCGCAGTCCTCGGCCAGCCGCAGCAGAGGACCGCGCAGCACCACCTGCCCCGACGACCGCCAGGACAGCCCGACGCGGGCCAACTCCCCCAGCGGCACGGGCCCGTCGAGCGCGGTGCGGCTCATGACGCCACCCCGCTGCCGCCGATGCCGTCACCGGTGCCGTGCCCGCAGCGGCCGCCGAACCGGAGCATCATCGCGTCGATGGACCGGAAGTCCCCCGGGCGCAGGTCCTCGACGTCGACAGCCACTTCCAGCAGCCTCTCCAGCAGCAGGATCAGCTCGGGCAGGTGGATCGACCGCAGGTACCGCTCCTCGAACAGGGCGGTCCCGTCGGTGACGCGGTCACCGTCCCGGCCCGCGGACTTGGTGAGCACCCAGGAGCGCAACTGTTCCCGGATCTCCTGGTCAGAACGCATCCGCTGGCTCCTCGTCCACGATTCCCGTCGTCGTGAGAAAATCCATGACCCTCTGCGACACCGCGCGGCGGTGCTCCCGCTGCGCCGGCGCGGACCACGCCGACTCGGCGACTCCCCACGGGTCGTCAAGACCGGCGTCGGCGTAGACGTCGGGGTTGTAGTACTCCCGCCAGCTGGCGGTGACGTACTCGCGGAGGTGGTCGCGGACCCCGGCCACCGTGTCGCTGTCCCACGAGGGCGCGCACGCCTCCCACAGGGCGGTCACCAGGCGGCGGCCGAAGACCAGGTGACGCGCCTCCTCGACGTGGTGGTTGTGGTTGATGAACCGTGCCAGCGGGTGGAGCCGGGCGTCCCGGGACTGCGCCCGGTTGTAGTGGTCCACGATCTCCTCGAAGACCATGGTCCTGGTGAAGAACAGGAAGTCCTCGACGTCCCGGGGACGGTGGTCGCGCGCCTCCTCGAAGGAGAACCGGCGGCCGCGGTAGACCTTGGCGTACCGGGAGCAGAACCCGCCGAAGAAGACGCTGTGCTTGTTCTCCTCGTCGAGGAAGTGGTGCAGGTAACCGGCCACCTCCAGCAGGTCCTTGCGGTACAGCCGCTCGGCCAGGCCCTGCATCAGGCCCTTCTCGCCATGGATGTTGAGGCTGTAGAAGTTGGCGGCCTCGTGGAAGGCGAGGCGGCGGCGCGCCCTGTCGTCGAGCCGCTCCCAGTGGCCGGTGCCGTACAGGCTCACGTACTCGGGGCTGCTGAACCACTCCTCCTCGGGCCGGACTTCGCCGGGCCACTCCACCGCGGTGTAGGGGTTCTGGTAGGAGCGCCGCGAGAGGTGGCTGAGCCGTGCGGCGGTGGGGCCGAGCGAGGCGAGTGCCTCGGCCAGCCGGGCTGTGCGGGTGTCGGTCGTACTCACGCGGTCCTCATCGGATGGGCGTCGGACGGGCATCGGTCGGGTCGGGGGGCCGGGGCGGAGAAGGAGGGGCCGGGACCGGGCCGGACCCCGGCCACGGCCGGGGTGGCCTCCAGCAGCACGCACTGCCAGTTCAGGCCGAAACCGGCCATCACCAGGGCGATCCGCGCTCCGGGCCGCACCTGCCCGGTGGCGAGCAGCTCGCAGAGGTTGACGACGGTGTCCGCCGAGATGACGTGGCCGACGTCCGGCAGGGAGGAGAAGCAGACCCTGTCGAAGTCCACGCCCAGCAGCCGGGCCAGGATCTGCCACGCCGTGGCGTGCGTGTTCTGGGTGACCACCCAGTCGAGATCGGCCGGGGTCAGCCCGGCGCGGTCCAGGGTCTCGCGGACGAGCCGGTGGGTGTAGGAGAAGTAACTGCCCACCGTTTCGTCGTCGCCCGCCCGGCCCAGGCCGCCATTGGTGATCTGATGGGCCGTCACTATCCGGAAGGCGGCGGGCCGCCGGCTGACGACGCAGGCGGCGGCCCCGTCGGAGATGAGGTTGTACGCCTGCTCGTACAGGGCGCCCTCGGGGAAACGGTCGGCCGTCACGCACAGCACCCGCTCCCAGTCCTCCTCCGCCCGCAGCAGGGCCCCGGCCAGCCGCAGGGAGCCCAGCATCGCGGTGCACGCCTGCTGGTCCAGGCCGAACACGACGGCGTTCCGCAGCCCGAACTCGGCCTGCAGCCGGCTCGCGGGGAAGTCCATGAGGTGTTTGACGTCCCGGTCGGCCTCCCACGCCCGCGGGTCGTCGCCGCCCGCGTTGCCGGGCAGACAGCTCGCGTAGACGATCGCGTCGATACGGCCCAGCCGGCCCGAGTCCGCGAGCTCGGCCGTCACCCGCCGCGCCAGGTCGTAGGAGGTGGTGGCGGGTTCACAGATGTGGTGCAGGCGGAAGCCCGCTTCCTGAAGGTCCTGCGGCCGCGACACCAGCCGTCCTGCCGCGGCCGATTCGTGGACCTCCACCTTGCGTTCGCCCAAGGTGTGGACGAACGAGTCGACGAAGACATCCGTCACGGACAACTCCCCTGCACGCCAACGCGAACAGCCCGCGCCGCGGTCGCCTGCGCCCGCGCCGTCGCGGACGGGACCGGCGGATCGATCGGGCCTGTGCGCTCATCCAGAAGCCACACGGCCTGGTGGCCCCGTGGTCGAAGGCGGCATCCCCCGCACGCCCTCGCGTCCCCCGCATCCATGATTCCGCCCGGCCTCCGCCGCGTCGATGGCCGCCCGCTGCGGCTTGCCGGGGCGCGACTGTGCGCCGAGCACAACGGGCCCGCGGGGGCCCGCCGGGCGGGCGGCCGCGCGGCAGGCAGAGGGAACTCAGGCGGTCCTGGCCGCCGGAGGCGGGGGAGAGGCCGGCGGCAGGGTGCGCACCGCGACCAACGCCATCCGGCAGGCGAGCTGATGCCGGTCGTCGTCCAGCGACCGGCCGGTCAGGGACTCGACGCGGCGCAGCCGGTTGAGCACGGTATTGCGGTGGCAGTGCAGGATCTCGGCGGCCCTGGCCGCCGAACAGCCGCAGTGGAACCACGAGTCCAAGGTCGCCAGCAACAGGCTCCGTTCGTCCTGGGCACACTCCAGGAGCCCGCCGAGCGCGTGCTGGGCGAGCCGCCGGGCGACATGGGGGCTGGTCACCACGAACGCCTCCAGCAGCCGGTCGTCGAACGCGGCGACCCCGGCGGTCCCCGGCGGCAGGGTCTGCAGCGCCGTCTCGGCGAAGTGGTGGGCGGCCGCGAGCTCGGCGAGGCCGCCGACCTCGCCGGAGACGCCCATACGGTGGCCCCTGACCCCGGAGAGCCGTTCGACGAGCTGCCGCACCGGGGTGCGCCCCAGCTCCACCAGGCCGACGGTCCGGTCGCCGCGTGTCCGCCACACGGCCTGGACCGTGTGGACGGGCAGGGCGGGAGCGGGCCCCGGCGCCGCTTCGCCGCCGGTGTCCACGGTGATCACGACGAACCGGCCGCGGGGCGGCAGGCCGAGCGCGATGCCGGCCTCGGCGGCGACGGCGGGCTCGGTGCCGCGCCCTTCGAGCAGCGCGTCGACGAGCGCGTCCCTGCGGGCCGCGTCCTGGCGGCGGGCGTCGGTCTCCGCCGAGCGGTAGCCCTCGACGAGCGCGGAGGAGTAGGTGTCGAGCATCTCCCACACCGGGCCGCTCTCGTCGACGAGGCGCCGCAGCACCTCGGGGGAGTCCGCCCCGGCCTCGTCGAACAGCTTCTCCCACAGCAGTTGCGTGGCCAGGCGGTGCATCCGCAGCACCGACTCCACGGCCACGCCCTCCCGGGCCCGGCAGTGCCCCCAACCGGTGGCCACGGCCAGCGGATCCCCCTCCGGCGTCGGCCCCGCCGCGACGAACCGGAGGAATCCCAGCAGGTGTTCGCGCAGGGACCGGCGGATCTCCGTCTCGGGCAGCCGGTCGTGGTACCCCACTCCCCGCTCCTGCGCCAGCTCCATCAACTCCTCGACCAGTTGCGGTGCCCGCCTGATCAGCGCCCCGGCGAGTGCGGGGACCACCGAGCCGGCGCCGGCCGGCGGCTGCCGGTCGGGCAGGCGCACCAGGCGCGCTCCCCGGTCCGCCGTCCCCCGGCGGTTCCCGGCGCCGCCGACGGCGCCCCCGCGAACCCCGGCCGCGTGCACGGGTAACGACATGGGAACTCCCTTCCTCTCCTCGGCCGTCCACTGCCGACGGCTGTCGTTCGTAGGCTACGAGGTGTGACGAGGGAGTCGCCTGCCGTGTCCGCTTCCGGGCGGAAGCCCCGCCGGCGGCCGGGGGAGTTGAACATTCCGGCGCCCTGGGCGCTTCCAGGAGGGATCCCGCTCCCCTGAAACCTCCGCAAAATCCTTCTCAAATCCCCGCTGTCCGGTGAGAGTTGATCCGTTTGTGACGGGTGTCACAGGAGTAATTCCTGGACGCGATGACCCGTACCCGGCTTCGATGGAACCCGCGAGGCCGATGATCTCGGCCCGGATGACGGGGGATTACCCGAATCTTGTGGTTGGCGACGATGCCGAACGAGAGGTGGGGACATGTCAGGGATCCTGACGTGCAGAAAACAGATGTGCAGAAACCAGGCGTGCAGAAACCAGGCGTGCAGAGAACAAAAGGCCCGGGCCGCGCATCCGGCTCCCGGCCGGAGGTCCGGTTCACGGGACCGCGCCACAGCCGGATCATGCTGAGCCGCTTCCTCCCGCCGCGCGGGCCGGCGCGCACCCTCACCGGCATCACCCTGGTGCACACCACGGGACAAGGACTGTGGATGGCCCTCAACGCCATCTACGCCACGAGCGTGCTGCACCTGTCACCCGGACAGTTCGGCATCGGAGTCGGCGTGGCCGCCGCTGTCGCCCTCGCGGTGAGCACCCCGACCGGGCACCTGGCCGACCGCGTCGGCCCGCGCGCCGTGCAGATCTGCTCCTTCCTCGCCCTCGCACCCCTCACCGCGCTCCTCCTCGCCGTCCACGGCTTCGCCGCGTACCTGCTGGTGGTGAGCGTGCAGGCGGTGGCCTACAGTGCCAGCCGCAGCGCACGCATGGCGATGGTCGCCGGACTGGTCCCGCCCGAGGAGAGGGTGTCCGTCCGCGCCTACCTGCGGGCCGCGAGCAACGTCAGCGTCTCGGTGGGCGCCGCCCTCGCCGGTGTGCTGCTCGCCCTGGACGCGGTGTGGGCCTACCACTCGGCCGTCGTCCTCAACGCGGTGACCTGCCTGGCCACCGGGCTGCTCTCACTGCGGCTCCCCGCGGTCCCGCCCCAGCCCGCCCGCCCCGGACCGGCCCTGATCGTGCTGCGGGACCGGCCCTATCTGACCTTCGTGGTGCTGGACGGACTGCTGTCCATGCACAACCTGCTGCTCGACGTCGTCCTGCCGCTGTGGATCCTGCGCCACACCGGCGCACCCCGCTGGATGATCGCCGCGATCCTGCTCACCAACACCGTCGCCGTGGTTCTGCTCCAGGTCAGGGCGGCACGCGGCACCGACGAGCCGACGGCGGCGGCCAGGGCGTCCCGGACCGGGGCCCTGTGCCTCGCGCTCGCCTGCGCGGTGTTCTCACTGACCGGCGGCGTCTCCCCGGTGCTCGCGTGCGTGCTGCTCCTGGCCGGCGCCCTGGCCCATGTCCTGGGCGAGGTACGGCAGTCGGCCGGCAGCTGGGGCATGGCGTTCGGCCTGGCACCCGAGCACGCGCAGGGGCAGTACCAGGGCACGTACGCGATGGGTGCCGACCTGGGCAAGATGATCGCCCCGGCCCTGCTGACCTGGCTCGCCGTCGAGCACGGCACGGCGGGCTGGATCGCCATGGGCGCCGGCTTCGCCCTGACCGGCTCCGCCATGCCGCCCCTGGTGAACTGGGCCCGGCGCAGCGGAAAATCCGCACCCGGCCCCGCGGCGGCGTGACCGCGCCTCTTTTTCTGTAACCGCGTCTCTTTTCCGTACCCGGCCTCTCCCGTAATTCTCCGTGGCGTGCGGCGGAATTCCGCCGCACCATCGGCACGGCTGTCACGGGAGAAGAAGAACTCGTGCCACGCGTGAATTCGGCATGCACAGAAAGACGATTGTTCCCGCGTCCGGAGCGGCACGCGAAGAACATTTTCGACAAGGGGGAACACCACAGTGGGCGACCATTCCGCCGCCTCATCCACCGCGGCAGCGGGGGGCGCGGCTCCGGCCCTCCAACTGCCCGTGACCGACAGCGCGAGCGGGTCCGCGCGGGCGGAGCGCACCGCCGGACACACCTGGTCCGTCGACGGCCTGGAGCCGCTCGCCGCGCGCGCCGCGGCCGCCGGACCGGACCTCTCGGACTACTTCCACGCCGCGTTCACCGTGCTCGTGCACCACTACAGCGGCCAGGACGACTTCGCCCTGGCACGGGCCGGCGGCACGAACGGCACCCCCGCCGGCAGGCCCGCCGCCGTACGTGCGCGGCTCGACCGGGCCGCGCCCTTCGACGCGCTCGCGTCCGCCCTCGGCACCCGCTACCGCACGGCAGTCCGCGACGGCCTGCCCGACGGCCCGCCCGACCTGGGCACCGGACTGCGCGCCGGCTACGTCGAGGGCACGGCCCCTCCCGCCGGTCTCACGCTCGTCCTGGCGGCCGAACCCGGCCCGCGCGCCACGCGGTTCACCCTCCACTACGACGAGAACAGCCTCACCCGCGAGCTGATCTCCCGGATGGCCGCCAACCTCGGCACGCTCCTGCGCGACGCCGCCGCACGCCCCGGAACACCTGTCGGCGAACTCGCCCTGCTCTCCGGCCCCGAGACGCGCTACCTGCTGACCGAGGCGTGCGGCACCGTCCTGCCCTACGCCCGCGACACCCCGCTGCACGCCCTCGTCGAGGCCCAGGCCGCCCGCACTCCGCACGCACCGGCCGTCGAATGGCGGGACAACGTCCTGACCTACCGCCAACTCGACACACAGGCCAACCAGTTGGCGCGAGCCCTGACCTCCCGCGGGATCGGTGAAGGATCCCGTGTCGGACTGTCCCTGCCGCGCACCCACCGCAGCGTCGTGACCCTGCTCGCCGTCCACAAGGCGGGCTGCGCCTACGTGCCCCTCGACCCCGCCTACCCCGCGGACCGGCTGCGGGCCATCGCGGCGACCGCCGGCATGGCCGCCGTCGTCCACGACGGCACCGACGCCCCGGACTGGCTCGACGGCGTGCCGGCGGCAGCCCTGCCGTGGACGGACCTGTGGGAGAAGGCGGCGACCGAGCCCGGCACCCCCCTGGACCTCACGGTCGCCCCGACGGCCGTCACCCACCTGATCCACACCTCCGGCTCGACCGGCAGGCCCAAGGGCGTGGTCATCAGCCACCGCGGTGTGACCGCCCTCCTCGCCTGGGCCGAGGCCACCTACACCCCCCGGGAGCTGGCACGCGTCCTGTTCTCGACCTCGCTCAACTTCGACCTGTCCGTCTACGAGCTGTGGGCCCCGCTCACCCGCGGCGGCTGCGTGGTCGTCGCCGACAACGTCCTCGCGCTCACCGAGGACACGCGGCTGCGGCCGACCCTGGTCAACACCGTGCCCAGCGCGCTGAACGTCCTCCTCCAGCGCTCCGCCCTGCCGGAGTCGACCCGCGTGCTGAACGTGGCCGGCGAGCCGCTGTCCAAGGAACTCGTCAACGCCGCCTTCGCCGGCACGGCGATCGAACGGCTCTACAACCTCTACGGGCCCTCCGAGGACACCACCTACTCCACCTGGAAATGCTTCACCGGCCCCACCAGCACCACCCCCACCATCGGGACACCCCTCCCCAACACCGTGGCGTACCTGCTGGATCCCCACGGACGACTGGTGCCGCACGGCGCCACCGGCGAACTCCACCTGGGCGGCGACGGACTGGCCGACGGATACACGGGCGACCCCGAACGCACCGCCGCCGCGTTCGTACCCGCCCCGGCCCACCTCGGCCCACGCGCCGGAACCCGCCTCTACCGCACCGGCGACCTGGCCCGCTGGACCGAGGACGGCGAACTGCGCTTCCTGGGCCGCCGCGACAACCAGGTCAAGGTGCGCGGCTTCCGCATCGAACTCGGCGAGATCGAGTCCGTCCTGCGCGAGGCCGCCGGCCTGCGCGACGTGGCCGCCCTGGCCGTGCGCGCCGACGGCGACACCCACCTGGTGTGCTACGTCGGCCGGGACGGCGCCGACCTGACCGCCGCATCCCTCGCCGGCCACCTGCGCGACAGACTCCCGCACTACATGCAACCCGCCAGGATCATCGTCGAGGACCGGCTGCCGCAGCTGCCCAACGGCAAGGTCGACCGCACGGCGCTCGCCGCCCGGCCCGTCGCCTGGGAAACCGGCGGCGCCCCGGACCTCACCGGCGACGACCCCGACGAAGCCGCCGTCGCCCGCGCGTGGACCGAACTCCTGGGCCTGACCCGCCTCTCCCGCGACCTGGACTTCTTCTCCGTGGGCGGCCACTCACTGCTCGCCAACCTCCTCGCGGCCCGCCTGTCGGACGCGGCGGGCCGCACCGTACGGGTCGCCGAGATCCACGAACACCGCACCCTCGCCGACCAGGCCGCCCTGCTGCGCCGCAAGCGCGAACAGTCGCCCACCGCCCGCACGGCAGGCGGCGCCACCGCCCGGCTGCGCGCCGTCGCCGACACGCTGCGCGAATCCGCCCGGGGCCACGGCGTACCCGGCGCCGGAGCCGCCGTGTTCCTCGACGGCACCCTGGAGTCCACCTACCACGGCGTCGCCGACACCGACAGCGGCACGCCGTACGGGCCCGGCACCCGGCAGCGCGTCACCTGCATCGTCAAGCCCATGCTGGCCTTCGTCGCCCTGCGCCTGGTGGACCGCGGCCTGCTCGGCCTCGACGAGCCCCTCGACGGACTGCTGCCGCACGCGTTCGCCCGCCGCGACGGCAGCACCGTACAGGTGACGCTGCGCCACCTGCTCTCCCACACCAGCGGCGTCGACGACTCCTACGAGGTCTGGCACGACACCGACCTGCCCGACCTCGACACCTACCTGTCCACCCTGGCCGGATACGGCCAGCTCTTCGCACCGGGCGAAGTGTTCGCCTACTCGGCGGTCGGCACCTCCATCGTCGCCGCCCTCGTGGAGAAACTCCTCGGCGTGCCCTGGCGCCGGGCCGTCAACGAACTGCTGCTCACCCCCCTCGGGATCAAGGAGATCCCCGAGACCCTCACCGAGCAGGGCCACTACGGCACGGACGTCTCCGCCGGCTACCTGTGGAACGAACAGGCCAAGCGCTACACGCGCCACGACCCGCCCCGGCAGACCGTCGCCGACGACGCCGCCGGACCCTTCTCCGTCTGCCTCACCCTCGACGACCTGGCCCGCATCGCCCGGCTCGCCCTCGACGACGGCGTCGCCCCCGACGGACAGCGCCTGCTGTCCACCGCACTCGCCGAGCAGATGCGCACCCCCCAGATCCCCGTCCCCGGCCACCACTTCATGCACGCCTGGGGCCTGGGCTGGCTGATGTTCGGCCCGTCCGCCTTCGGCTTCAACTCCAACGGCAGCGGCCACCACAACTTCATCCAGATCTTCCCCGAACAGCGCTCCTTCCTGCTGCTCCTCACCAACGCCTACCCGGCGTTCGGCCTCTACGAGGACCTGCTGCGGGCCCTGACCGGCGAGGGACTGATCCGCACCGGACTGCCCTTCACGATGGAACTCGACGACTGCGCCGGCCTGTACACCTCCGACGGCTACCGGCTGAACGTCCTGCGCGGCAGCGACCACCTGCGCTACGAGTACGCCGAGCGCCGCCCCGACGGCACCTGGCTGCACCTCGACGAGGGAGACCTGGTCCTCTCCGGCGCGGGCGGATTCACCTCCATGTCGCCCAAGAACATCCTCGCCGGTTCCATCTCCTTCATCCCCGTCCCCGGCACCGACGTGCCCGGCTACGTCCGCATCGGCCAGCGATTCGCGAGGAAGAGCCGATGACACCACCACAGGACCCCACCGGCCACGACCACACCCCCCGGCACGTGGTGTTCGTGACCTGGAAGACCGGCAACGCCCCCGCGTTCGAAGCCGCCCGGCGCCTGGGCCACCACGTGACCCTCATCCGCTCCCTGGCCATGGAACGGTCCCAGAACATCGACTTCACCGCCTCGCCCTACGCGCGGCACGTCGACGACGTCCACCAGCTCGACGACGCCACCGACACCGACGCCCTGCGCCGCCTCGTCCTCGGCATCCACGCCGAGCGGCCCGTCGACGGATTCGTCGCCACCGTCGACGCCCTGGTGGTCCCCGTCGCCAGGATCGCCGAGGAGATCGGGGTGCCCTTCACCGACGCCCGCGCCGCCGAGGCGGCCAAACAGAAGGACCGCTGCCGGCAGATCCTCGCGGCAGCCGGCCTCGACAACACCCGGCACGCCGTCGTCGACGGGGCCCGGGAGGCGGCCGCGTTCGCCGCCACCACCGGATACCCCGTCGTCGTCAAACCCGCCCGGGGCTCGGGCAGCGAGGGCGCCCACGTCGTCGCCGACGAACAACAACTGCGCACGGTCCTCGACCGGGCCGCCGGACACCGCGCCTACGCGGCGGGCATCCTGATCGAGGAGCACCTGCGGGGCCGCTTCGTCTCCGCCGAACTCGGCCTGGCACACGGCCGGTTCCTGCGCCTGGCCGTCAGCGAACGCGCCACCTGGCACCGGCACGAGGCACTGGAGACCGGCACGACCATCCCCGCCGGAATCGGCGCCGAGGAACACGACCGCGTCATGGACTTCGCCGAGGCCGTGGCCGGCGCCCTCGGACTCGGACTCGGCGTCTTCCACATCGAGCTCATGCTCGGCGCGGACGGCACACCCCGCCTCATCGAGGTCAACCCCCGGCTCATGGGATCCTGCCTGCCCAACCTCTTCAGGCTCGCCGGCGGCGGCGACATCTTCGAACTCCTCGTGCGCATCCACCTGAACGAGGAGATCGAGCCCACCGCCCCCGCCTTCACGCACTACGCGACCGTCCGCTGGTTCGGGGCCGCCGACGCCACCCCGAAGCCCGCCGGGCCGCCCGACCTCGGCTGGGCCGCCGAGTACGGCGAGAGCCTGCACGCGCTCACCGTCCGCTTCCCCGACGGCGACGTCCTGCCGGCCTGCCGGGGCAATCTCGGCAACTTCGGCGAGGTCCAGGTCGTGCACAGCGACCGCGAGACATCCATCCGCATCGCCGAGGAGATCGTCGGCCGGACCGCCGGCCAACTCGGAATCGAGGTGACCCGGTGACCCCCACGACCGCTTTCTACGAACAGACCCGCTCCCAACTCGCCCGGCTGGGACTGCCCGACGCGGACCCGAACACCACCGCCGGCTCCCAGGCGGCCTTCCCCGACGGCAGCCACTTCCGCATCGAGGTACCCACCGTCAACTCGGTACAGGCCGCCGAGACCCTGCTCCGCGAGAGCCGCCGCCGCGGGATCACCATCAACCGCGTCACCGAGACCCGCGGCATGTACCGGCACACCGCCCGCGAGATCGCCGCCTATGTGGCCCTCGGCCAGGAGTACGGCGCCGAGATCCTCATGTCGGTCGGACCACGCGCCAGTTACGACATCGGCGCCGGCGCCCAGACACCGGAAGGATCCCGCATCGGCTACCGGCTGCGCGGCCAGGAACAGCTCGTGCGCGCCGTCGAGGACGTCAAGCGCGGCATCGACCTCGGCGTACGGGGCTTCGTCGTCTACGACGAGGGCCTGCTGTGGGTCCTCGGCCGGCTGCGCACCGCCGGAGACCTGCCCGCCGACCTCCACCTGAAGGTCTCCGCGCACTGCGGGCAGGGCAACCCCGCCTCCGCGCAGATGCTGGAGATGCTCGGCGCGGGCAGCTTCAACCCCGTACGGGACCTGACCCTGCCGATGATCGCGGCACTGCGCCGCGCGGTGACCATCCCGCTCGACTGCCACGTCGACAACCCCCGCAGCTCGGGCGGTTTCATCCGCACCTACGAGGCACCCGACATCGTCCGCGTCGCCGCGCCCGTCTACCTCAAGACCGGCAACAGCGCGCTCGAAGGCCACGGCGTCAGCCCCACCCCGGCCCAACTCGACGACATCCTGCGGCAGGTCGAGATCGTCACCGAGTTCCTCGGCCGCCACTACCCGGCCGCCCGCCAGAGCCCGCCCCGCCGCGCCCTCGAACCGGCCGGCTCCGCCCCCCACGCGGAGGGCTGAGCCGTGTGCCGGATCTACGGCTGCTTCGGCGGCGAACCCTTCGGCCCCGACGTGCTCGGCAGTGTCGCCGCGGCGATGCTCCCCGGCGGACCGGACGAGCAGTCCCTCCACCGCGGTGACGGCTGGGCGCTGGGCACCAACCGGCTCGCGATCCAGGGCGTCTCCCACGGCCGCCAGCCCTTCACGCACGGCGCGCTCTCCTGCGTGTTCAACGGCGAGATCTACAACCACCGGCAGCTGCGCGCCGAACTCGCCGCACAGGGACACTCCTTCGAGGGCGAGTGCGACGGCGACGTCCTGCTGCCGCTGTACGAGCTGTACGGCGACGCGTTCGTCTCCCGCCTGGAGGGCATGTACGCGATCGCGATCGTCGACCGCCGCGACGACGCGTGCCTGAAACTCTTCACCGACCACGCCGGGATGAAGCCGCTCTTCCACTACCTCTCCGCCGACGGCCGCCGGCTGTGCTTCGCCTCCGAACTGGGCGCCCTGCGCCGCTTCCCGGACTTCCCCGACGAGCTAGACCCGCTCGCCGTCGACCGCTACCTCGGCGGCCGGGCCGTGTGGGGACCGGGCACCGTCCACCCGCGCGTGCGCACCTTGGAGCCCGGGTCGGCCCTGCGGTTCACGGGCGGCAGGGCGACGGTCGCCCACACCGCGCTGAAGCCCGCCGAGCCCGACTGGCCGGCCGGCGGACCCACCGTCACGGCCGCCGCGGCCCTGCTCGATACGGTGCTGCGCGAGGAGATGCGCCGCATGCTCGACGCGGACGTCCCCGTCTGCGTCATCACCAGCGGCGGACTGGACTCCAGCTACACCACGGCCCTCGCCGCGCACCTGGTGCCGGACGTCGCCTCCTTCAACATCGCCTACCAGGGCGACTGGCCCGCCGACGAACGGCACTTCGCCGCCGAGGCCGCACGCCACTGCGGCACCCGGCACCACCAGGTGCTCCTCGACCCGGCCGGCTTCCCCGCCCTCGTCGAGCGGTTCGTGCGCCACCTCGACCAGCCCAACAACGCCCCGCACAGCCTCAGCACCTTCGCGCTGTTCGAAGCCGTCCACGACGCGGGCTTCAAGGTCGCGCTGACCGGCGACGGGGCCGACGAACTCTTCGCCGGATACGCGCGCTTCACCAAGGCCGACCGGGACGGATCCGCCACCTGGCACCGCACCTACCAGAGCACCATGGCCGCCGTCCACACCACGACCCTCGAAAAGCTCTACACCCCCGACTACCTGGCACACGTCAAGGCGTCCGGCGGCTTCTTCGGCGACCGCAGCGGCGACGAACTCGACCGGCGCGTCCGCGCGGGCACCCACGGCAAGCTCGAAACCCTGCTGCGCTACGACCAGTCCGCACGCTTCCCGTCCTACATCCTGCGCCGCGTCGACCACCTGAGCATGGCGCACTCGGTGGAGGCCCGCATCCCCTTCCTCCAGCCGTCCGTGATGCGCCTGGCGCACGCGCTGCCCGCCGACGTCAAGGTGGCCGGCGACACCGTGAAGGCACCGGTCGCCGAGGCCGCCCGCCGCTGGGTGCCCGCCCGCATCGTGGACCGGCCCAAACAGCCCTTCACCCTGCCGATCGCGGCGATGATCCGGCCCGGAGAGGCACTGCACGACATGATCGGCGACCTCCTCCTCGCCCCCGGCGCCCGCTGCCACGACTACGTGCGCCAGGACGCCGTCCGCGAACTGTTCCACCTGCAGACACAGAGCCCCGGAGCACACACCGCCGAGGCCCTGTGGTCGCTGCTGGTGCTGGAGAGCTGGCTCCGCGCCCACAGCACCCCGCCCCGAGCACCCCTCACCCCCCGCACCGTCGGAAGGAGACGGCCATGAACCCCACCCTCACGGGCACCCCGGCCATCACCTCGCTCCTGGCCACCGTGACCAGGAGCGACATACGCCGCGACCCGTTCCCCCACATCGTCGTCCGCGACGCCCTGCCCAGGGAGCTCTACGACGCCCTGTCGACGACGATGCCCACCGCGGAGTACATCGCCGAGCGGATCGGCAAGCCGATCACCTCCAACGAGCGCTACAACTACATGTCCGAACTCGTCCTCCACGACGGGACGATGGCACAGGTCTGGAAGGACTTCGTCACCCACCACTCCTCGCCCGCGTTCTACCGGCAGTTCCTCGACCTCTTCGAGGACGACCTGCTCGCGAACCTGCCGACGGCGCGGGAGCGGACCGGCCCGCTGCGCGAACTGCGCGCCGGCCGCCGCCACCGGGACACCTTCGCGACCCACGACATCCTCCTGGACTGCACGGCCGTCATCAACTCGGCGGTCACCGGCCGCCCCTCGGCCTACCGCGGCCCCCACGTCGACAAGCCCTACAAGCTCTTCGGCGGCCTGTTCTACATGCGCCTGCCCGAGGACGACGCCACCGGCGGCGACCTCGTGCTGTACAAGTACCGGACCGGAGCGCACACCTTCCACGCCAGCGCCTCCGAGTACGGCGACAGCCGCTTCGACATCGACCCGCAGTACGTCGAAGAGGTCACCACCGTCCCCTACGAGGCCAACACCCTCGTGATGTACCCCATCAACCGCTTCGCCCTGCACGGCGTCTCGGTGCGCGGCCTCACCCGGCACCAGCGCCGCTTCGTCGCCCTCGTCGGCGACCTCCAGCACCCCCTGTTCGACCTCGCGCTCCGAAGGGAGCACCCGTGATTCCCTTCGACCGGCGCACCGGCAGGATCTGGTACGACGGCGGCCTCGTGGACTGGGCCGACGCCACCCTGCACGTGCTCACCCACGGACTGCACTACGCCTCCAGCGTCTTCGAAGGCGTGCGCGTCCACGGCGGCAGACCCTTCCTGCTGACCGAACACATCAGCCGGCTGCGCGCCTCGGCCCGCATCCTCGACTTCGACCTCGCACACGACGACGAGACGCTGCACACGGCCACCCTGGAGGCGGTCGCCGCGTCCGGCATCACCGAGGGCTACATCCGCATGAACGCCTGGCGCGGCTCCGAGGTCATCCAGACCGCCGCGCTGAAGACCTCCGTGCACACCTCCATCGCCGCCTGGGAACTCCCGGAGGGCTACTACGCGGCGGCCGACGCCCTCGATAAGGGCATCCGTCTGGTCACCGGCCGCTACCGCCGCCCGGACCCCGGCTGCGCACCCGTCAAGAGCAAGGCCGCCGGCAACTACATGATCGGCACCATCAGCAAGAACGAGGCGCTGCGCGCCGGTTACGACGACGCGCTGCTGCTCGACGGCCACGGCAACTTCGTCGAGGCCACCGGGGCACACCTGTTCTTCACCAAGGACGGCGCCCTCCACACACCGACGACCCGCTGCACCATCGACGGCATCACCCGGGCCTGCGTCCTGGCCATCGCCGAGCACGCGGGCATCGAGTGCACCGTCGGCGACCTGCCCCCCTCCTTCGCCGGCGAGGCCGACGGCGCGTTCCTGTGCGGCACCGCCTGCGAGATCCTCCCCGTCGCCCGCATCGACGAGCACCCCTACGACCCGGGCAACGACCTCGTCCGGCACGTGGTCACCGCATACCGGGAGATGACCCTACGCGCATGGGAGTGATGGCGGCTCTGGAAAAGCTGGCACCGGTGGTGCTGGCCTTCGGCTGCGGGGTCCTGCTCGCGAAACGGAAGATCGTGCCGGCCGACAGCTCCAAGGCCTTCGCCGACTACGCCTTCCTCTTCGCCGTGCCGTGCTTCCTCTTCGGCAACATCTACCGCAGCGACCTGGGAGCCCTGTTCGACTGGTGGGCCATCACGGGCTACGCGGCGGCGGCAGGCGTCGCGGTCCTCCTCACCGGCGCACTGGCCTGGGCCTTCGGGGTACGCGACGCGCGCGGCGTCGCCCTGCGGATCATGGCGGCCGTCCAGGTCAACACCGCCTACTTCGCCGTACCGGTGTTCATCATGCTGTTCGGCAACGCGGCACCGATCTTCCTGGTGCTCCTGTTCCAGGTCTGCGTGCTGTCCCTCGTCGTCATCTCCATCATGGAGCTGGGGCGTTCGGACCGCACCGGAGGGCCCGGCAGACGGCTCGCCTCGGCCCTCACCGCCTCCCTGGCGACCCCGATGGTCATCGCCTGCAACGCGGGCATCGTGCTCAACCTGCTGTCCGTGCACCTGCCGAGAACGGTCCTCGACAGCTTCGCGTTCGTGGGCGACAGCGCCTCGCCCGTCGCCCTGTTCGCCCTCGGACTGCACCTCGGCGGCATGGGCCTGAAGATCCGCGGCACCACCGCCGAGGAAATCTGGATCATCGCGTTCAAGTGCGTGGTCTTCCCCCTGCTGGCCTTCGCCGTGTGCCACTACGGCTTCGGCATAGGAGGCGAGTGGCTGAACTACCTCGTCCTGATCGCCGCGATGCCCACACCCCAGAACCTGTTCATCTTCGCCCAGCGCTACGACGTCGGCGTCGACATGTCCGCGGCCATCGTCGTCAAGAGCTCGGTCGTCGCGCTGGTGCTGCTCCCGCTGTGGATGCAGTGGGTGGCCCACTCGACCTGAAGCCGCGAACCAGAGCCGAGAACCAGAGCCGAGAACCAGAGACGCGAACCCGTCCGTGAAAGGCAACAACCATGCCCCAGACCGTGCAGCCCCCCGCACTCACCGTCCGCCGGGTGGCCGGCCGCATCGGAGCCGAGATCTCCGGCGTCGACCTGCGCGAGGAACTCGACGAACGCACCGTCGCAGGGATCCGGCAGGCCGTCCTCACCCACCGGGTGGTCTTCTTCCGCGGCCAGGACCTCGACCACGACCGGCACATCGCCTTCGGCCGCCGCTTCGGGACGCTCACCCGCCGCGAGGGCGGCAAGCACGGCGTCCACCCCGAGGGCCACCCGGAGATCCTCACCGTCGACCCGAAAGCCGACACCCGGCGCTACGGCGCCGACTTCGAGGAGCACTACCGCCGCAAGTGGGTCTCCCCGCTCGCGGGCTGGCACAGCGACCTCAGCCCGTACGTCAACCCGCCGGACCTGTCGATCCTGCGCGCCGAGCGGACCCCCGACTTCGGCGGCGACACCCAGTGGACCAACACGGTCGCCGCCTACGAGGGACTCTCCGCCCCGCTGCGCGAGTTCGCCGACCATCTCACCGCCGAGCACGCCTTCTTCACCGCCGTCAACCTGCGCCACTCCGACGAGCACGACCGCCGGATCCTGGGGCTCTACTGCGAACAGCCGCAGGTCGCCGTCCACCCCGTCGTCCGCGTCCACCCCGAGACCGGGGAGAAGGCCCTGTTCGTCAGCCCCGGCTCGACCACCCGCATCACCGGCTTCACCGAACTGGAGAGCCGCCACCTGCTGGACCTGCTCTTCCAGCACCTGACGAGCGCCGAGTACACCGTCCGCTTCCGCTGGGAACCCGGCAGCATCGCCCTCTGGGACAACCGCACCACCTGCCACTTCGCGCCCACGGATTTCGCGCACCTCGACGTGGACCGCGTCATGCACCGCGTGACCGTCCTCGGCGAACCCGCCCAGGGGCCCGGCGGATTCGTCTCGCGACAGGTCGAGGGAGAGCCCATGCGCGCCTGGTAGCCGCGCTTCCCGCGACCCGCCGGTGACAGCCGGCCGTCCTCCCTCTGTGGCTGTCGGCGCCTACGCCAGGAGCAGCGCCCGGTCCCAGGCGGGAGGGACGTCCGTGGTGGCGGCGAGGAGGGCCAGGACCACCCCCGCGGCCCCCTCCAGGAAACCGGGGCCGTCCCGGGCGACATCGCCGGACCGGCAGAGCCGCGCGGTCAGCCGGGCCGCCGCACGGGAGAACTCCGGGTCCCCGGTGTCGTGCGCGAACCGCAGCGTGATCTGGAGCAGTCCGGCGAGCCCGTGGCACAGCCCCGGTGCGCCGCCGGTCTCCCCGGGCACGGACGGACGGCGCAGCGCGGCCTTCATGGCCCCCACCGCCGTCCCGCGCAGCGACGCGTCGTCCAGTGCCGTACCCGCGAGCCACAGGGACCGGGCCACCCCCGGACTGCCGTAGCACCACGCGCCGCGCGCCGGAGGAGCGGGGCCGGGAGCGGCGGCCAGGCCGGTGATGCCCGGCCAGTACGGGCCCCACGCGTCGTCGGCCCGGCACGCCAGGAGCCTGCCGGCCGCCCGGAGCACGGCATCCTCCTGCCCCGGTACGCGCACCCCCGCCGACCGGGCCAGGGAGAGCAGGGCCAGTGGGCCGGCGATCCCGTGCGCCAGGCCGCAGTTGAGGGCCCCGTGCGGGAAACGCGCGCGCAACGCGTCGTCCGTCATGGCCCCGGCGGGCGTGAACCAGCGGGGGATTCCGGCGCGTTCCCCGCACAGCGCCACCAGGGCGCCGAGCACCGCGCGCAGGACCCGCTCGGCGGCCGGCGACCGGCCGGCCCGGCACAGCAGGAAGGCCCCGGTTCCCGCGAGGCCGAGGATCACGTCGAAGTCCCGCCACGCCACCCCGTGCACGCGGCCGGCGAGCGCCGCCGCCCGCCGGACCGTCTCCTCGCCGGCACGCGGGCCGAGCGGACACTCCTCTCCCGAGTGCCAGGCGGCGAACGCCGGTCCGGCCAGCCCTCCGTGGAGGCCCGGAGCCGTCACCCCCAGCCGCCGGACGCCCGCGGCCGCGGCGGTGAGGTATCCGCCGGCCATGGCGTCCCAGCCCTCGCCGGGCCGGCAGAGGTCCAGTTGGCGGTAGGCGAGGGCCAGCCCGGCACCGCCGCCCGCGAGATCGGGCCGTACGCACCCGGGCACGGCGCGCGGCCGGCCGGCCAGCGCGGTCACGAGGGACAGCGCCGCGTCCGCCGTGCCGCCGGAGACGGCCGCTGTCCACGCCCGGCCGCACGCGGGTGTCCCCGCGTGCGGCCGGGGTACCGGCCGGGGCGGCTCCGCCCCGGCCGGTTGTGGGGATCTCAGTGGCACTTGGGCGGTTCGGTGCAGCCGTCGGTCCACTCGGTGCGCGGGATGCTGTCGGGACAGCACATCATCGGCTCCAGCATCTCCCCGTCGGTCTCCGGGAGTTCCTGCAGTTCGAGCACCTCGGTCTCCATGGATCACGTCTCCTTCACGGTTGGCTTGTCGTGCGTGTTCTCCGGCCTGCGGAGAGCCAGGGGGTCGGCGTACCAGGAACGGCCGCCGCCGCACCTGAGCCGCAGGAGGAAGTCCAGGACGCCGGCCAGGCCGACGTTGTAGCTCGCGCAGATCCCGCGCAGCGTGTCGTCCGGCACCAGCAGCCGTCCGTCCCGCAGCGCGGCGCGGACGAAGAGACAGACGGCCGCTTCGGAGGCCTGCCGCCGGTAGGGCTGCTCCCCGGTCGCGGCGGCCAGGTCGAGCAGCAGCTCGGCGTTGCCCGCCACTCCGTGGCAGGTGCCCGGGCCTGCCCGCCAGCGGTCGCGGTACACCGCCGCCGCTGCCCCCTCGGCGTGCTCACGGAACCGCGCGTCACCGGTGGCCCGCCACAGCCGTACCAGGAAACTGCCCACGCCGGCCGCGCCGTTGCACCAGAAGTTCAGCCCCGTGCGCTCGGTGGTGCCCGGGCCCTTCGGCCAGTCCGCCGTTCCTCCGCCGCGCCACCGGGCCGCCGCGCACAGCGTCCGTCCGGCGTCCGTCGCCGTACCGACGAGATCCGGCCGGTCCAGGGCCCGTCCCGCCGCGAGCAGGAAGGCGGCGTTCCCGGCCAGGCCGTGCCCGTAGCCGTACAGCGCGGGGGCCTGTACGCCGGTGCTCCGGCGCACGCCGTCCGCGCACTCCAGGGCCCGCTCGGCGAACCGGCCGTCGCCGGTGGCGTGCCACAGGTGCAGCTGGGCCGTTCCGGCGCCGGACAGACCGTGGCAGATGTCCGGGTTCTCCCAGCGCAGCGGGATCCGCAGGGCGAACCGCAGGGCGCGGTCCGCCAGTTCGTCGTCGTCCAGCGTCCGTGCCGCCCCGTACAGCGCCCACGCCGTGCCGGAGCGGCCGAAGTACAGCCCGGGAAGCACCCGTTCCGGCAGGGAGATCCTGTATTCCAGCCATCGCGCGGCCGTCCGCAGGGCGGGGCGCGCGCCCTGACGGCCGCAGCGCACGGCACGGTCCAGGACGGCCAGCACCCCCGCCGTGCCCACCTGGACGTTGCACGGGTCCCCGGGAGGCAGCGTCCGGGGGCGCGGCCACAGGTACTCCGCGTCCGGGGCCATCGTCTCGGCGAGATGGGCGAGGCCGTCATCGATCAGCCGGTCGATGCCGGCATCGCCAAGTGGCGGACCGGGGCGTGCCGTTGCCGCGACGGGCGTGTCCCGCAGGAACGCGGCCGCCCGCCCCAGCGGCCAGCGCTCGCCGGGATCCGCCGTGAGACCGAGGAGCAGCGGGGCGAGGGAGCGCAGCGCCGGGTGCGCGGGGGCGGCGGCGCGCACGAGCGCGGCGAGCCGCTGCCCGGCCGTCCTTCCCGAGCCGGGCGTGTCCGGGGCCAGGACGGGGCTGATGCCCGAGACGGCGTGCAGCAGGGTCGCCCCCAGGCTGTGGCAGTCGACTTCCGGCCTGGGCGCGGGCGGCGCGGCCACGGCGTCCCGCTCCGGGCCGTCGAGGTACTCCGGGGCGGTGAAGCCCTGGGTCCCGGCGACGTGCGCGGTGCCGTCCGCGTCGGCCGCGCACTCCATGTCGACGAGGACGGGCGTACGGTCCGGTGTCATCACGACGTTGCCGGGTTTGAGATCGCGCAGCACGAAACCGGCGGCGTGCACCCGGCCGACGACCCCGGTCAGCTCACGGGCCAGCGACCAGGCCGCGTCCACGGCGATCCGGCCGTCGCCGCACTGCACCGCGTCAACGGTCCAGCGGTGCAGGCTCGTTCCGGGGACCAGGTCCTGGACGAGGAAGAGATGCCCCGCGGACGCGAAGACGTCCCGCAGGCCCGGGGTGACGCCCTGCGGGGCCAGACGCCGCAGCACGTCCGCCTCGTGACGCAGCCAGTCGCGGGCGTCGTGGCCCTGTACGTCGGCCCCGACGTGGGGGCGGGCCTCCTTCAACAGGACGTCCTCGCCGGTGCGTTCGTCGTACGCGCGGTAGACACCGCCGCGATTGGCGTGGCGGACGGCTTCCCGTACCAGATAGCGGCCGGCGAGCCGCACCGGAGCACCGCGCCCGCTCCGCGCGGGAGACGCCCCCGCCCCGGGCGGCGGGAACGGCAGGGGAGCCCATGGGGGAGGGGAGAACCACGGGTTCCGCAGGTCCGGCACGAGCGTGCCGTCCGGGGCCCGCAACCGCCCTTCGTAGAAGCCGTCGTCGTTGAGCTCATACGGTCTGTCGAAACAGCCGTAGCGGTAGTGCACCAGGCTGTGCGGCCGGTAGCGCCGGTCCGACAGGATCGCGGGACCGGCGAGTCCCGCCGTGGCCCGGTGCAGCCGCTCGGCCAGCTCCCGCAGCCCCTCGTCGTCGCCGGGGTAGGCGGTCAGGAACTTCCCCGACCGCGCCCGGTCGGCCCGCACACCGTTGAGCTGCGCGGCGACCTGCGGAGTGATGGCGAACTTGAAGGCGCACCCGTGCCCGAGAAGCACCTCGGCCGCCTGCTCCAGGACCCGGGGCGCCGAGGCCGGTGTCGCCGACAGGTGCAGCTTCCAGCCCTGTTCGCGGGGCGTGTGCCGGGGCGGGACGGCCATGCACCAGAACGCCCCGTCGCGCAGCTGCCAGGAGTCCGAAAGACCCGACCGGTGAAGAAGGTGTGCCACGATGCGCCGATAGCCCGCTGCCACGGGCACAGAATGGCACGACGGCCCGGCGGAGGATACGGCTCTCGTTTTCGCGGGCCGGAGAGCGGTCGCCGGTCGGCGGGAGAGGCGGACGCCGAAGGTCAGCGCCGCACCGTACGGACCGCCACCCCCAGCTCCCGCACGCGCCGCACCTCCTCCTGCGGCAGCCCGTCGTCCACGAGCACCACGTCGAAACGGGTCAGCGGGGCGAGCGCATACAGGCCCTGGCGGCTGAACTTGGTGTGGTCGACCAGGAGCACACGCCGGGCGGCACACTCCATCAGCGCCCGTTTGACCTGCACGGTCTCCTCCGACTGGTGATAGCAACCACCGCCCGTCACCGCCGTCGTCGACATGAACAGCACGTCCGCGCGGAACGAACGCGCCGCCTGCGCGGTGTGCAGTCCGAGGAAGGCGTCGTACGCCGGGAAGTACGAACCGCCCAGCGCGATCAGGCCGACGCCCGGAACCCCGGTGAGCATCTTGATCACCGGAAGGAAGTTGCTGATCACGGTGAGCGGGGCGCGGTCGGACAGCCGCTGCGCCAGGTACAGGCACGTGGTGCTGTCGTCGAGCACGACCGTCTGCCCCGGGACGAGCAACTCCCGTGCGGCGGCGGCCAGCCGGCGCTTGGTGCCGGCCATCGAGGCCATGCGCTGGTCGAGGTCCCCGTGGAAGAGCGCCGAGGGCAGTGCCGTCGCCCCGCCCCGCACCTTGCGCAGCCAGCCCTGCGCCTGCAGCGCGTCCAGGTCGCGGTGGACGGTCATCAGGCTCACCGAGAACTCCTCGGCCAGCGCGCGCGTGCCGACGAAACCCTCGCCGGCGACGCGCTCACGGACCCGCCGGCGCCTCTCGCGCCGCGCGTCGGAAGGCGCCGGAGCGCCGTCCGCTTCCGCCCGCGCGGCCTGTGCTGCGGTTGCCATGCCTGTGATGGTCACAGACACATCACACAGCACGCAACAGCAAGTCCAGGGAGAACCAGCCCCGTTGGCGCGGCCGCCGGTGCGGATCACAGGGCGCCGCGCACGGCCCGCGAGGGATTCCGGACAGCGTGTTGACGCCCCGTCAGACAGCGGATTGCATCGAGCGCACCGACCCCACCGCCCTCGGCCCCCGGGAGGACACGATGGCCGCGCTGGCCCTGGACATCGGCACCTCGGTGATCAAGGCCGTCGTCCTCTCCGACGAAGGCGAGGAAACGGCCGTGGCCCGCGCCACCACCACCGTGCTCCACCCGCGGCCCGGCCGGGCCGAACAGGACATGGACGCCCTGTGGGACGCCGTCGTCGTGGCCGTCCGCGCGGCCCTGACACAGGCCCGCAGCGCCCCGCGCTTCGTGTCCGTCACGGCCCAGGGCGACGGATGCTGGCTCGTCGACGGCCAGGGCCGCCCCACCGGACCGGCCGTACTGTGGTCGGACGCCCGCGCGGCGGACCTCGTCGAGGAATGGCGGGCGGCGGGCGTACTGGACGAGGCGTTCCGCCGCACCGGCTCGCTCCCCTTCCCGGGACTGCCCACCGCCGTACTCGGCTGGCTCGCCCGCCACGACCCCGAACGGCTCGCACGCTCCGCCACCGCGCTGACCTGCGGCGGCTGGCTGTTCCTGCGACTGACCGGCCGACCCGGCATCGACACCTCCGACGCCTCGGCCCCCTACCTCGACGCCCGCACCCGCACCCCGGATCCGGACCTGTGGCCGCTGTTCGGGCTGGCAGCGGCACACCGCCTGATGCCACCGCTGCGCGACGACGGCGAACGGACCGCCCCGCTCACCCGCCCGGCCGCCCGCCGACTCGGCCTGCCCGAAGGACTTCCCGTCGTGATGGCCCCCTACGACGTGGTCTGCACGGCCCTCGGCGTCGGCGCCGTGGAACCCGGGCAGGCGTGCACCGTACTCGGCACCACCCTGTGCACCGCCGTGGTGCGTACGGAACCCGACACCGGCGGCGAACCGCGCGGACTCACCCTCGCCCACGGCCCCGACGGCCGCGTCCTGCGCGCCTTCCCCACCCTCGCCGGCACCGAAGTCCTCACCTGGGCCGGCCGACTCCTCGGCACCGGCGCCCCGGCACGCCTCGCCGAACTCGCCGCCCAGGCACCGCCCGGCGCCGGCGGCATCGTCTTCCTGCCCTACCTCTCCCCGGCCGGGGAACGCGCCCCCTTCCTCGACCCCTACGCCCGGGGCACCTTCTGGGGACTGTCACTGGAACACGGCCGGGCCGACATCGCCCGCGCCGTATTCGAAGGACTGAGCCTCGTCGTCCGCGACTGCCTCACCGCACCCGGCACCGCCGCCGGCGAACTGCGCCTGAGCGGCGGCGGAGCACAGAGCGAGCTGTGGTGCCGACTCATCGCCGACGTCACCGGCCTGCCCGTGCTCCGCGCCGCCGGCACCGAACACGGCGCCAAAGGCGCCTTCCTGACCGGGCTCGTGGCCACCGGCGCCGAACCCGACCTGCGCACCGCCGCCGCACGGTACGTACACCCGCGCACCACCCGCGCCCCCGACCCCGCCATGACCGCCTTCTACTCCGCCCTCCACGACGACTTCCTCGCCCTGCGCGCACTGGCCGCCGCCGGCGGGCACCGGCTCGCCGCCGCCCGCGCCCGCACCCCCGGCGACACGACCCTGCTGAGCACCGGAGGCGACCGTGCCTGACCGCGACCTCTGGCTCGGCATCGACGTGGGCACACAGAGCGCCCGCGCGGTCGCCGTCGACAGCACCGGACACGTCCACGGCTCGGGCACCCACCCGCTGACCGGACACCGCGCCGGCAACCGCCACGAACAGGACCCCGAGCAGTGGTGGACCGCCACCGCCCACGCCTGCCGCGCCGCCCTCACCGGCCTCGACACCACCCGGATCCGGGCCCTCGCCGTCGACGGCACCTCCGGCACCGTCCTGCTCACCGACCGCCGGGGCCGCCCCCTCACCCCCGGCCTGATGTACGACGACGGCCGCGCCACCGCCGAAGCCGACCGGGCCAACGCACTCGGCGCACCCCTGTGGCAGGAGCTCGGCTACCAACGGATGCAGCCCTCATGGGCGTTGCCCAAACTGCTGTGGCTCCTCGACCGGCACCGCGACGCCGTCGCCCACGACGACGCCCGGCTGTGCCACCAACCCGACCTGATCTGCCGCCGCCTGGCCGGACACCCCCTGCCGACCGACACCAGCCACGCCCTCAAGAGCGGCTACCACCTGCTCGCCGACCGCTGGCCCGAGGACACCCTCACCGCGCTCGGCGTCCCCGCGGCCGTCCTGCCCGACGTCGTCCGCCCCGGCACCGTCACCGGCACCGTGTGCGCCCGGGCCGCCGTCACCACCGGCATCCCCGAGGGCACCCCCGTCGTCGCGGGCATGACCGACGGCTGCGCGGCCCGGCTCGGCGCCGGCGCCCTCGAACCCGGAGCGTGGAACGCCGTCCTCGGCACCACCCTCGTCCTCAAGGGCGTCAGCCACGGCCTCGTCCACGACCCCACCGGCGCCCTGTACTGCCACCGCGGCCCGGACGGCCTCTGGCTGCCGGGCGGCGCCTCCAGCAGCGGCGCCGGCGTCCTCGCCCACCGCTTCCCCGGCGCCGACCTCGACAGACTCACGGCCCACGCCGTACGGCGCCGGCCACGGGCCGTGGCCTACCCGCTGGTCTCCGCGGCAGGCGAGCGCTTCCCCTTCCGCGCCCCCGACGCCCGGCCCTTCGTCCTGGGCGACACGGCCGACGACACCGACCTCTTCCTCGCCCAACTCCTCGGCGTCGCCTGCCTGGAGAGACTCTGCCTCGACCACCTCGACCTGCTGGGCGCCCCCGCCGACGGCCCCTACACCCTCACCGGAGGCGGAGCCCGCAACCCCGCCTGGTGCCGGCTGCGCGCCGACGTCCTCGGCCGCCCCGTCCGCCTGCCCCAACACACCGAAGCCGCCCACGGGAGCGCCGTCCTCGCCGCGACCGCCCACGGACAACCCCTCGCCGAGGCCGCACGCACCATGGCCCGCACCCGCCAGGACCTCGCACCCGACCCCACGGCCACCGCCCGCCACACCGAGCACTACCTCCGCCTCGTCGACGCACTCGCCCGACACGGCTGGCTCGGCCGCACCCTCGCGGACCACGCACACCGCAGAGCCGCATGACCCGTCCCCGCGTGCGACGGCCCGACCCCACCCCCGGCGGCGCAGAGGGACACCGCCCCACGATCCGCCCCGCCCCAGGCCCCGGCCCCACCCGGCCCCCGCCGACCACACGCGCAGGAGAACCACCGCATGACCCGACTCGTCCTCGTACGCCATGGGGAGACCCCCTGGCACGCCGACAACCGCTACACCGGCAGCAGCGACCTGCCCCTCACCCCCCGCGGCCGCGCCCAGGCCGCACGGCTCGCCCACTGGGCGCGCGACGCGGGCCTCACCGCCCTGTGGACCTCGCCCCTGACCCGCGCCCGCGCCACCGCCGCCCCCGTCGCGCACGCCACCGGACTGCGCCCCCGCCACGACGAGCGGCTGCGCGAACTGCACTTCGGCCGCGCGGAAGGACTCACGGCGGCCGAGATGGCCGCCACGTTCCCCGCCCGCCTGGCGGCCTTCCACGCCGACCCCGCCGCCAACCCGCTGCCCGGCGGCGAGGACCCGTACAAGGCCGCCCACCGCGCCGTCACCTGCCTCGGCGACATCGCCGACGCCCACCCCGGCGGCCGCGTCCTGGTGGTCACCCACGCGACCCTGCTGCGCCTGGTCCTGTGCCACTGGCTCTCGCTCCCGCTGGGCGACTACCGCCGCGTCTTCCCCGGCGTGGACAACGCGACCCTGACCGAGGTGCGGCTGGCCGACGGCAGGGCGGCCCTGCTGCGCCTCAACAGCCGCCTGTGAAAACGCCGTTGACGCCGACCGCCCGAGGAGACCGCCATGCCCGCCACCGTCCTCGCCGCAGGCGACCACTTCGTCCTGCCCGGCCTGCTCGCCGACGCCGTCCGCGCCGAAGCCCCGAAGACCGCGCTCACTGTCCGCGAACTGCTGCTGCCCTGGCCGCACGTGCCCTTCGGCCCCGTCGCCGAAGTGGCCGAGGCATCGGGCAGCGAGGACGAGATCGTCCACGCCCTGCGCGGCGTACGGATCTGCGTGACCCAGATGGCCCCGATCACCCGCCGCGTCCTGGCCGCGTGCCCCGACCTGGAGCTGGTCTGCGTCACCCGCGGCGGCCCCGTCAACGCCAACCTCCGGGCCGCGACCGAGCACGGCGTCGCCGTCTGTCACGCCCCCGGCCGCAACGCGGCCGCCACCGCCGAACACACCCTCGCCCTCATCCTCGCCGCCGCCCGCCGCGTCCCCGAGCTCCACGCCGAACTCCGCCGGGGCCACTGGCGGGGCGACAGCTACACCTACGACAACTGCGGCATCGACATCGACGGCAGCACGGTCGGACTCATCGGCCACGGGGCGATCGGCAGCAGAGTCGTCCGCGCGCTGACCGCGCTGGGCGCCCGCGTCCTGGTCCACGACCCCTACGTCCCGCAGGCGGCCCTCGCGGGCCTGGCCGAACAGACCTCCCTGGACGACCTGCTGGCCCGCTCCCGCATCGTCACCCTGCACGCCCGCCTGACCCCGCAGACCCGCGGCATGATCGGCCGCCGCGAGATCGCCGCGATGCGGCCCGGGTCCCTGCTCGTCAACTGCGCCCGCGGCGCCCTCGTCGACTACGAGGCCGTCCGCGAGGCCCTCGCCTCCGGCCACCTGTACGGCGCGGGCTTCGACGTCTATCCCGAGGAACCCCCGGCGCCCGACTCCCCGCTCCTGCGCACTCCCGGCACCGTCCTCACCCCCCACGTCGCCGGCGCCAGCCGCCGGGTCGCGCACAAGGCGGCCGCCATCGCCGCGGCGGAGACCGGCCGCCACCTGCGGGGGGAACCCCTGCGGCACTGCGTCAACCCCGAAGTCACCGCGCCGGGCAGGGCGTTCCGTCCCCTCACCAGCACACGGGCAGCGCGTGGACCCCGTAGGTGACCATCATCTCCCGGGTACCGATCTCCTCCGCCGGGACGGCGAGCCGCAGCCGGGGGAAGCGCCGCAGCAACGACTCGTAGCCGACGGCCAGTTCCAGACGGGCCAGATGGTGGCCCATGCACAGGTGCGGACCGTTGCCGAACGCGAGGTGCCGGGTCGCCCCGCGACGGATGTCGAAGGTGTCGGGATCCTCGAAGCCGAGCGGGTCACGGTTGGCGGCGGGCAGCGACACCGTGACGACCTCGCCCTGACGGATCGCGTGCCCCTCGAACGCGAAGTCCTCGGCGGCCACGCGGATCGGACCGATCTGCACCACGCTGAGATAGCGCAGCAACTCCTCGACGGCGCCGTCCATCAGGGACCAGTCGGCACGCAGGGCGGCCAGTTGGCCAGGGTGGCTCAGCAGCGTGTACGTGCCGAGTGCCAGCATGTTGGTGGTGGTCTCCAGCCCGGCGATGAGCAGCATGAGCGTGATGCCGAGCAGTTCCTCGTCGGTCAGGGCCGTCTCGACGGTCAGCCGCCCGAGGATGTCCGGGCCCGGGTCGCTGCGTGCGGCCGCGATCAGGGCGTGCAGCATGCCGCCGAGATCCGTCATCGACCGCTGCATCTCCTCCCCGCTGCTGGAGAGACTGAAGAGCACCTCGACGTGATGCCCGAACCGTGCGCGGTCCTCCTCCGGCAGCCCGAGCAGTTCCGACGTCACCAGCGTGGGCAGCGGCTTGGCGAAGGCCTGCACCAGGTCGACGGGGCCGCCCGCCCCCTCCATGCCGTCCAGCAGCCGGTCCGTCATCTCCTGGATCCGCGGCCGCAGTTCCCGTACCCGCCGGACGGTGAAGTGCTTGCTCAGCAGGCGGCGGTAGCGGGTGTGCTCGGGCGGATCCGTGTTCACGAACATGCCCGGAGGCAGGACGTCGGTGCTCAGCACGGAACCGGGCAGCTTCACCGGAGAGCGCTTCCCGGCCGGCAGCGAACTGAACCGGGTGTCGCCCAGCACGGCCCGCGCGGTCTCCAGACCGGTGACCAGCCGGCCGACGTGTCCGTCGGGATACCGCAGCGGAGTCATGGGACATTCCTCGCGCGCCTCCGTGAACGGGGCGGGCGGGTCGAAGGGGCAGCCCGAGGGACGTGCCGTGGGGAAGGGACGGGGTAAGTGCTGTTCGGCTTCTCGTGCTTGCGTCATGAGTGGCGACACCTCTTCATCGGGGGCAGCGCGGGAAAGGGCAGTGCGGGAAAAGGCTTGCAGCAGCCCACCACTCTTCCACGGCCGCACCTGGGGTTCTCCCCAGTGATGCGGATCACCGGCCTCCGCTGCCGCCGGAAGCGATTTGGTGAAGCACGGCGGCGGTCATGTAATCTTTTGCCTGTCGCCGGGAGAAACCCGGGGACAGGGATACGGGGCTATAGCTCAGTTGGTAGAGCGCCTGCATGGCATGCAGGAGGTCAGGAGTTCAATTCTCCTTAGCTCCACTGGAGATCGAGGGCCGCTTCTTCCGGAAGCGGCCCTCGACCCATTGCCGGGAACGTTCTGCGAAAGGCCCTGACTCGGGCGCCGATCAGGGAGACAGTGGTCTCCCACAAGCCGAGCGCACTGCGGAGGACCGGCCATGGACATCCCCGGCCCCGAGCCCTGTACGGACGGCGGAGCCGGCGCCGTCGCGGCAGCGGGCGGGCTGCACACCTACCAGTTACGGCTGCACGCCGAGTACGGACCCGTCGTACGGTTCCAGCTCCCGGGCGCGGAAACGGCCGTATCGATCGCCGACCCCGTGCTGCTGGAGGCCACGGCCCGGATCGACAAACGGCCGGAGCCGCTCTTCGCGTTCCTCTCCCCGCTGTTCGAGACGGGGAACCTCCAGGTGATGCCCGCCGACGAACACACCCCGTGGCGCCGCCTGCTGCTGTCGGTACTGGCCGGACGGCCGTCCCACGAACGGCACTTCGCGCGGCTGACCGAACTCGTGACAGCGCTCGCGGACCGCTGGGCGGAGCGGGCCGGCCGCGAACCCGTCGAACTGCAGAAGGACCTCACCGCGCTGTCGCTGCGGATGATCTGCGCGTACGCGCTCGGAGGCGACACCGAGGACCCGGAGCGGATCGTCGCCGCGTTCGAGGCGGTGCTCACCGAACACCTGGGGCGGCTCTACCAAGTGCCGTCCCAGGACGGGCAGGAGGAGCGGAGCAGGCGGGCGGAGGAGGCTCTCGCCTCCTTGCGCGCGGCGGTCGGCCAGGTCGTCGCGGCGCACCGCTGCGGAAGCCGCACGGACGCCGGCGATCTGATCGGGGCCCTCGTCGAGGCCGGAGAGCGGCCCGCGCGGATCCGCGACACCGTCATGGTGGCGATGCTGGCCGCCCACCACACCACCGGCGTGGCCGTCTCCTGGACCCTGCACCTGCTGGGCCGGCATCCGCGGGCGGCCGCACGCGTCGCCGAGGAACTGGACCGCGTGCTCGGGGACCGCGCGGCACCCGAGTACGCCGACCTGCGGCGGCTCACCTATCTCGACGTGGTCCTCAAGGAATCGATGCGGCTCCGGCCGCCTGGCCCGTACGGGGCGCGGGAGACGACGCAGGACCTGGTCCTGGGCGACTACGAGATCCCGGCCGGTACCACGGTCTTCTACCCGTTCTGGGCCGTGCACATGAACCCCGACCACTGGCCCGACCCCGAGAAGTTCGAGCCCGAACGCTTCACCCCGCACGAGGTGGCCAAGCGGCCGCGGCTCGCCTACATCCCCTTCGGACTCGGGCCGCGCAGCTGCGAGGGCGCCGCCCTGGCCATGGTCGAGGCCGCACTCGTCCTGGCCGTCCTGCTCAAGCGCTTCCGGTTCGAGCCCGTACCGGGCCACGAGGTGACCCCGGTCGAACGCTTCGTGCTCTGGGCCGCGGACGACATCCGCATGACCGTGAGCCCGCGCAAGGGCTCCTCCGGGAGAACCCGGAGGAGCCCTTGAGACACCTCACGAACACCTGACGTACGTCACCGCACCGTGGCCACCGGCGCCAGCTCACCGTCGAGGTAGAGCGCGCGGCACGCGCGGCGCTGGACCTTGCCGCTGGTGGTACGGGGCAGGGAACCGCGGCGGATGACGAGCACCTCGTCGGCCTTGAGCCTCTGCCGGTCGTCGACCGCCAGCCGCACGGCCTCGCGCAGCCGCTCCGCACCCGTGTCCCGCAGGACCCGCCCGTCCGCCTCCACGACGATCACGAGCCGTTCCGTGGCACCGTCGTCCACGGAGAACGCCGCGGCACAGTTGGGGTGCAGTCCGGGAGCCGAGTCCTCCGCCGACAACTCGATGTCCTGGGGATAGAAGTTGCGGCCGTTGCGGATGATGATGTCCTTCGACCGGCCCGCCACGAACAGCTCGTCGTCGTGGAAGAAGCCGAGGTCACCGGTGCGCAGGAAGTCGGGGCCGTCGGGCTGTCCGGCGAGGCGCGCCCCGAACGTCTCCCGCGTCTCCTGCGGACGCCCGCGGTATCCGCGGGCGACACACGGACCGCTGACCCAGATCTCGCCGATCCGGCCGGGCGCGAGGGGCGTACGGGCGTCGGGGTCGACCACGACGACGCGCGTGGCGTGCGAGGGGACCCCCGAGCCGACGAGCGGCTGGACGCCCTCGTCCGCCGCGTCGCGCAGTTCGAGCCGCCCGTCCAGCAGCGCGGCGGACGAGGCCCACACCACCGTCGGCTTCCGGTCCGGGGTACCGGCGGTGGTCTTGAGCGTGTTCTCGGCCAGCCCGTACCCGGGCGTCATGGCCTCCGGCGCGAACCCCGCGCCGGCGAACGTCTCGCTGAACTCCTGGACGGCCCGCAGGCGTACGGGCTCGGCACCGTTGACCGCCACGCGCCACGACGACAGGTCGATCCCGGCCCGGGTGTCCTCGTCCGCCTCCTCCCAGGCCTTCACGCACAGTTCGTAGGCGAAGCTGGGCGCGGCGGCGTGCGTGCCGCGGAACCGGGATATCGCCTTCAGCCAGCGGAGCGGCCGGCGGACGAACGCGGCGGGCTCCATCACGTACGCGGGGATCCCCGAGCAGACGGGGAACAGCGCCCCGAAGAGCATGCCCATGTCGTGGAAGAGCGGGAGCCAGGAGACGACGACGCCGTCGGGCCCGGTGGGCCAGGCATCCTCCATCTCGGCGACGTTCGCGAGGAAGTTGGCGTGCGAGACCATCACCCCCTTGGGGTCGCCGGTGGAGCCGGAGGTGTACTGCAGCAGCGCGATGTCCTCGGGCGCCGGCGCGGGACCGTCCCACCCGGCGGCGGGGGGCAGGGACCCGGCGTCGACGAGCCGCAGGCCGTTCTGCTCCAGCACAGGGCCGAACTGCCGCTCCAGGTCCTGCTTGACGGCACGGGTGGTCAGGACGACATCGGTCCCCGCGTCGTCGGCGATGCGGCGCAGCCGCTCCAGACCGCGCTGCCGGGTGGGCACCTGCACGGGGGCGGCGGCCACCCGGGCGTACATGCAGCCCAGGAGCGAGCGGACGAACTCCGGCCCCGTCGGGCACACGAGCAGGGCGCTGTCGCCGCCGCGCAGCCCGGCGGCCTGAAGGGCCGCGGCTCTGGAGCGCGCGTCCTCCTCCAACTGCCGGTAGGTGAGCGGATCCTGCGGGGTCTCGCCGTCGCGCAGGAACACGTGGCAGATCTCGTCGGGCTGCTTGACGCTGCGCAGCCCGAGGGCCTCGGTCACGGTGCCGACGACGGCCGCCGTGCTCGTGGGACGGGTACGGGACATGGGGGTGGGTCCTCTCTTCAGCCGTAGCGGGGGCGGGGTGCCGGCGTCCGGCTCCCGCGGCTCCACGCGGATAGGACCCCCGGGAGCGGCGAAAACACGGGAAAAGGTGGGAACGGTTCAGAACCGTTCCACAACTGCCCCTAAGGTTCTCCTTAGTGATCTGGCTCACCGGCTTCCGCGGTACGCGGACGCGCGCGGATCACGGCCGCGCTGCGACAACTGCAGGGCGGGGCACGGACCTTGCATGTGCGCGCGTACCAGCCGTACGCCAAGGACGCGCCGGACGCGGCCTTCACCCCGGCGGAGCCCACGCGCTACCTTGGCGAGGGCCGCAAGCTCGACCTCGTACTGCAGTTCCGTGAGCCGTCCGGGGAGGTCGACGGCTGGCTGGAGTTCGTGCGGAAGACCGTACGGGACCAGGGAGCGCGGATCGCCACGCTGCAGATCTGCGAGGAGCCCAACGCCGACCTCCCCGTCCTCGACGGCAGCACGCCGAACGTCCTGCAGGCCCTGGTACGGGGCGTGACCGCGGCCAAGGAGGAGGCACGCTCCTGCGGCCACGACGTGGCCGTCGGCTTCAACGCCGTACCGGCCTTCGACGCCGGCAGCACGTTCTGGCGCGAGCTGGGCGCGCTCGCCGACGACCGGTTCCACGAGGCGCTGGACTACGTGGGGCTGGACTTCTTCCCCGACGTCTTCCGGCCCGTGGCCGCCGGCCAACTGCCCGACGCCGTACGCGCGGTGCTGCGGCAGTTCCGCGACGTGAGCCTTCCGCAGGCCGGGATCGGCACGTCGGTCCCCGTCCGCGTCTGCGAGAACGGCTGGCCCACCGGTCCGGACCGGAGCGAGGAGCGGCAGGCCGAGGTCGTCGAGGACGTCGTCCGTACCGTCGCCGCGCTGCGGGACGAACTGGCCGTCTCCGGCTACTCGTTCTTCGACCTGCGCGACGCGGACTCGGCCGGCACCGGACTCTTCGACCGCTTCGGCCTCCTCCGCGACGACTGCACGCCCAAACCGGCCTTCGAGACCTACCGGCGGCTGATCCAGGAACTGACCGTCTGAGCGAGGACGGGCCCGGCGCGCTCCCCGCACAGCCGGAGAGTATTCCGGCGCTCGCCATATGCCGATGATCGACCTATGATGCCGATCATGACTGACCGACCTCTCCAGGAGCCCACCCTGCTGCTCCTGACCGCCCTGGCCGACGAACCGCGCCACGGCTACGCGATCGTCCAGGAAGTGCTCACCATCTCCGGCGGCCGGGTGCGGCTGCGCACCGGCACCCTGTACGCCGCCCTCGACCGGCTCGTGCAGGAGGGACTGATCGAGGTGCACCGCGAGGAGATCGTCGACGGACGACTGCGCCGCAGCTACGCCCTCACCGGCGACGGACGGGTACGGCTCGCCGCCGAGGCCGAACGGCTCCTCGCCACCGCGAAGGAGGCCGAACGCCGCCTGCGCGCCCGGCCCGTGCTCCGCTCCCTCGGCGCACCGGCCCCGAAGGGGGCCACCGCATGAGCCGCACGCCGTGGACGCTGGCCCTCTACCCGCGCGCGTACCGCCGCGCACACGGCGACGAGATCGCCGCCCACTACGCCGAGTCCACCGCCGGCGCCTCACGGACCGAGCGCCGGCGCGAGGCGGCCGACGTCGCCGGGCACGCCCTGCGCGTACGACTGCGGCTCACCTCGGGGGACCCGCTGGGCCGGGCCCTGGCCGTGGCCGCGCCGTACGCGGTGACCGGGGCCGCCGCCTACGCCCTGGTGGTCTTCGCGCAAATGGTGATGCGCGTCGTCTGGTTCCGCAACCCGATGTTCCTGCCGGACGGCCTCTCCCTCGGCCTGATCACGGCGGCCGACCTGATCCTCATCGGGGCGGGTGCCGCCGTGCTCGGCGGACGCTGGCGCGCCGCACGCCGGCTGACCCTGCTCGGCACCGCCGCCATCGCCGTTCAGCAGGCCGCCACCGGCGTGTACGTCCTCGACGGGCCGAGCCGACTGCTGTCCCTCGCCCTGTCCTTGGTGCTGGTGCTGGGCTGTCCGCCCGACATCCCGCCGGTCGGCCGCCCGATCCGCAGGGCGGCGGGCGTCTTCGCCGCCGTGACCTCCCTGCTGCTGCTCGTGCCGGTGCTCGGCGGCGGGTTCGTGCTGTTCGTCAGCGTCATCGCCTCGGTGGTGCCGGTCCTCGCCCTGTCCGTCGTCCTCGCGGTCGCCGGCCCGCGCTCGGCCGCGCCCGGCGCGTACGCGGCAGGCATCGGCCTCGCGGTGCTGCCCTGGCTCACGTACGTCGTCCAGATGCTGCGATGGGAACCGGAGATCACGGGCGTTCTTGTGGCGCTGCCGGCGGCGGGGGCCGCGGTGGCGTGGGCACGCGTCCGTCTCGCGCGACCCGCCGGCGCCGGCGGGTGACCGCTCTCCCGACATCCTGTCGACCGGGCGGCCGTCGTAGCACGGCCGCTCCGGCACGGCGCTCATCTTCCGGCGTTCTCAGGCGAGTCGGTCGGACGGGCACGCGCCCGGCAGCGGGCGGCCCGTCCTCGGGGAGAGGCCGGACAGGACGTCAGTGATTCGTCCCGGTGGCCCAGATCGCCTGGCTGCCGTCGTAGATCACGACATTGCCGTCGTCCTGCACGGCCAGGCGGGAGCCCGGGTGTCCGGCGGTGCCGGAGGCCCACACCGCGTGGCCCGAGCGGGTGTAGACGACGAAGTTGCCGTCCTCCTGGAAACGTGCCGTCCAGCCCTGCCCGACGGTGTTGGAGGCCCACAGGGCCTTGCCGAACTCGTCGTAGATGACGAGATTGCCGTCGGACTGCATGATCAGCCGGGCCGTGTCGGAGTTCAGCGACTCGTTGGGGTTCAGCACGAACGGCGCGTTGCGTATCTGGGTCGACTGGACGCCCGGTTTCGCCGCGTGGACCGTGGCCGACGCGGGGGAGCGGTGCGGGGCGGCCGCGGTGGCCTGGCCCGCGAGGGTGACCGCGGCGAGGGCGGAGGTCGCGAGCAGGACGGCGGCTCTCTTGCGCACCGATCTCTTTCTCACTGGGGACTCCTTCGTCCGGTAGTGCACCGTGCGCTGCCCGATCGGGCAGCACTCCAGGACTCTGTCAGCGCGGCCTCCCGAAAACATGCGTTCGGCATAGTCCTGGCGCGTTCATGCCTGCCTTTGGCCGGAAGACCGGTCCTGGTCCCCGGGCCGGCAGAGCCGCACCGGCGAGCCGTAGGCGGACGATGCCCTTCTCAACTGCTCGGAGCCCCCGCCGTGTTGCCAGGCGGCG
Source organism: Streptomyces gamaensis (assembly GCF_042656465.1). Classification (NCBI taxonomy): domain Bacteria; kingdom Bacillati; phylum Actinomycetota; class Actinomycetes; order Kitasatosporales; family Streptomycetaceae; genus Streptomyces; species Streptomyces gamaensis. The sequence continues at coordinate 5,933 of NZ_JBHSPB010000025.1, read as the reverse complement.
GGGGTCCCCGGCCGGCTTCTGCCCGGCGTTCCCCTGCGGCGTCGCGGGAGCCGGCCGATCTTACGACGGTGTCCAATCAGGCCATACAGTGAGCCAATACAGAAGACACGGGAGGACCGATCAGGGAGCGTGGAGATGACAACGAGTGCTGGCCAGGGCCGTGCGGGGTCGCTGGCCGAGCGGTTGAACACGTTGTTCGCGACGGTGAGATGGTCCGATGCCCATGGCCGTCAGCGGGAGTACTCGACCGCTGAAGTGGCCAAGGCCGTCACCGCGGACCCGGCGCACCCGGCAACTCTGTCACGGAGTTACCTGGCCATGCTGCGCAACGGATCACACACGAACCCGACGCTGAACGTGCTTGAGGGTATTGCGAAGTTCTTCGACGACCACCGCGAACCGGGATCACCTCCGATCACGGTCCATCACCTGGTGGCGCAGGAGGACCCTGAGGATGAAATGTTGCGGGAGCGGCTTGCCAGTGGGCAGGTACGGATGATTGCGATGCGGGCGGGCGCGATGACGCCGACCATGCGCGAGCAGCTGATCAAGATGATCGAGGTACTCGATCACGGCAAGGTGTCGGAAGCCGAATCAGAGAGAGAACACCGTGGCCGTACGTGAGCGTGAGCTCCGCCGATACTGCAGACGACTGCTGCGTCAGCTCGATATTCAACCCCCGCTGCGCGTGGATGAATTGTGCCGCAGGCTGGGCGAGCACCGGGGAAAACCGATCAGATTGATACCCTGGGCATTGCCGATACCCGGTCCGTTCGGAGTCTGGATGTCCCGGTCCGACGAGGAGTGCATCTTTTATCAGGAGGAAACCACCCGGGTGCACCAGGACCACATCATCCTGCACGAGATCGGCCACATACTCGCCGACCACCGAAATGAGGAGGAGTTCGGGGAGGCGGACCCCGGCCCCGGCTCAAAAGACCCCAACGGATTCATCACACGAGGGTTCCGCCGTACCTGCTACACCGAGGACTACGAACGCGAGGCCGAGCTCGTCGCGACGACCATCCAAGAGTGGGCGGTGGTCATCGACTACATCACCCCCAGGGCCCCCGAGAACTCCGAACTCGACCCCCTGCGGTCCGCTCTGAACCCCCGCTGGGGGTGGACGTGATGTTCCAGGAACCAGTCATCGCGATGCTGATCGTCGGGGCGATATGGAAATCCGTCGACCTGGTGCGCGCCCCGCACGACCGGATGCTGCGCCTCCTGGTCGTCTGCCTGGTCCTGCTGGCCGCCGGTGAGATCCTGAGTTTCCCCGAGGCGAACCGCGCCGTGGACGCGTTCACCGCGGTCGGGGTCGGGAAGATCGTGTTCAACGGGATCTACATGTCCGGTCTGGGCGCGCTCATCCTGTTCTTCGTCTCCGCCACCCGTGGCACGACATCCCGCTATGTGCGGCAGCTGCGCCTGAACGTGGGCCTGCTGGCCGCTGTGCTGACCGTTCTGACGGCGGCCATGCTTGTCACACCCGCCGCCACGCGCGGGCACACACTGAGCACGCCGTACATGGCAGAGCCCGCCATCACTTGCTTCTATGTCGTCGGCAACCTCTACTTCGTCTACGCCTATCTGACGTCCGGGCTGTGGGCAGTGCGCTATGCCCGGAAGGCAACCCGCCACCTGGCTTTCGGTCTCCAGGCCATGGCTTTCGGCCTGTTCGGCTTGACGATCACAGCAGTGAACCGTTTGATCTGGGTATATCTGCGTATCCACGATCCGGGATCGCACCAGGCGTTCAACACCGTGAACTGGTCGATGACCGACGGGGCGCTGGGCGTTGTCCTGCTCGGCGTCGTCTATTCCGCCGGAGCCCAACTCGTCGCACACTCGCGGTCCGTGATGCACCACCGCCGTCTGTACCACGAGCTCGCCCCGCTGTGGACAGCGCTGGCCGCCGCCTACCCGGAACTCGTCCTGCACAGGGAACCCGTTGGCTCCCGGCGGCGTCGCTTCCGGCTTCGCCGGACCCACGCGCGGTTCTATCGCCGGCTCATCGAATGCCGCGACGGACTGGTGCGCCTCAGCCCCTATCTCGCGCAGGTCGCTCCGCAGGCCGACCTGGCCCACTGCCCGCCCGACCAACTGGCCCGGTACATCGCCGCCGCGCTGGCGGTGAAACCGTCCAGCGAGGATCCCGACAGCGGGTTGTCCGCCGCGCGTATCGCCCTGCCTTCCGGCAATGACCTGGAATCCGAAGCACGTGAACTCGTCTCCCTGTCCCGTGCCTACTCGAAAGGCCACCGTGAGCAAGACACTGATTCTCACTGACCGCGCCATCACCGGTCCTGCCACCCAGGTGATCGACGATGCCGCAGTGCTCGTGGACGGCGGCGTGATCGCCGCCGTGGGCCGTGCGGCCGAACTGGACCCGTCGGTGGACATCAGCGTGCCCCGGCTGCGATGCCCTGGTGCGACCGTCATGCCGGGGTTGATCGACTGTCACGTCCACCTCGCTTTCGACGCGGGGCCCGACCCGCTGCGCACAGTGGCCCACGCCGATCCCCACAAGCTCGCCGCCGCCATGGCGGAGCGTGCCCAGCAGATGCTGGCCGCCGGCGTGACCACGGTCCGCGACCTCGGTGACCGCGATGCCCTCACGGTGGCGCTGCGCGAGTCCATCGCATCCGCAACCGTGTCCGGCCCCCGCATTCTCGCCGCGACCACACCGTTGACCTCGCCCGGCGGCCACTGCGGATTCCTCGGCGGCGAAGTCGCCACCGACGACGAGATCCGTACGCAGATAGCGCGGAACGCGAAAGCCGGGGCCGACCTGATCAAGGTGATGGCCTCCGGCGGCGCCCTCACTCCGACCGGCCCGCGCATGTGGGAGCCGCAGTTCACCGCTGACCGACTGCGCGTGGTCGTCGACGAGGCCTCCCGTCACGGTCTGCGGGTGGCCGCACACGCGCACGGCACCGACACCATCGCCGAGTGCGTGGCCGCCGGTGTGCGCACCCTGGAGCACTGTTCCTGGCGCACCGCCGACGGCATCGTCTACGACCGGGCGGTCGCGCGAAGCATCGTCGAGAACGACGTTGCCGTCTGCCGCTGTGTCTCCGGTGACTGGCGCCTGTTCCTGGAGCAGTTGGGCCCGGGCCGGGCGGAGGCCATGACCAAGGTGATCCAGGACATGCGGGCGGACGGGGTCCGGTTCATCGCGGGCACCGACGCCGGCGTTCCCGGCGCCCGCTTCGGCGACTACGCCGGCATGCTCGAATTCTTCGCCTCGCTCGGTTTCACCCATGCCGAGATCCTCGACATGGCGACCGTCGACGCCGCCGAGGCTCTCGGTCTGACGGACACCGGTGCCCTGGCTCCGGGACTGCGCGCCGACCTCATCGTCCTCGACGGCGACCCCCTTTCCGAGCTGGACGCCCTCCGCCGCATCCGGCACGTCTTCGCCGCGGGCCGTCAACTGTCCCTGTGAGCCAGGGCTTTCGCGTTCGCCCCCTGGGCTGAGCTTACGGACATGCCATGAATGGATCCGGTTTGCCGCTGATTGCGGCGTATGCAAAAGCTCCTTGACCTCAGGGTTCATCAGGTGCCAATATCTTGGACACATCGCTCATGAGATGGGCGTGGGGTGTGGGGCGTGCTGGACAGGTGGGAGGGGACGGGGGTCTCTCCCACCGGCCGGGAGCGCTGTCCGCGCAGGGCACCCCGTGGATCGCCGGAGGCGACGCAGAACGCGCTCGTCACCGGCGATTCACCGCACCCACGGTCCACGACCGTGTACCGCCGTGCCGCGCGGCGGAAGTCCGTCTCAGGACTAGGTATTTACCGCCTCGCCGAATGAGACCCTCGGCCGATGAGTCACTGTTCACGTGCTTGGTTACGCCGACACCTCAAGACCCTGGCAGCCCTTGAGCTGTGCAACGTCCCGGTTCAGTTCGTCATCCCCTTCGTGGTGCTCGGCTTCCCGCTGACGCCGCCGAACCTCGTGGGGTTCGCGCTGGTGGCCCTGCTCCTCGTCCAGGGCACCGGATACTGGGTGGCCAAGCGCGTGCAGCTGGCGGGTCCGGGTATCCCGCTCCCCGGCGCCCGGGTCTTCGCGGCCCTGCGTCTGCTCAATGTCCTCCTCCTCGTCTGCGGAGTGCTGTTCGCCCTGTGGGCGGTCGCCGATACCGCCGACGGAGGAAGCATCCCCGGACTGGCCCTCGCCCTGTCCGCGGTGTCGGAGCATGTCAACTACTTCCACGTTCAGCTGAAGTGCGGCAGCACCGAAGACCTCCGCCGCCTGAGGAAGAACGGCCTGCGCAGGGCACACCTCGCCCGTGACCTGGCCCGGGCCTGAAACGGCGCCCTGTGCCCTTGAGATGTTGTCCTTCGCGTCAGGTAGGCGGTGATGTCCGTCGCCGGACGGGCCCTCGGAGGCGAGGAACGCTGCGTTGCCCCAGGCGCCGAGCAGAGTGTTCTGGACGCGGTGGATCGCGGCGAAGTCGCTGCCGTCTGCGGCCATGCCCTCAGGGGAGAGTGTGGTGGGTTTGCCAGGCGTGCAGCTGGTCGGTGAGGGGCGCGGTTTTTGTGCTGTCGGCTGGCAGTGTGGCGTTCAGCTGCGTGTGTGTTTCCTTGAAGGGTTCCTTCGGTAGCCACTGTGCTGTTGTGCCCGGGTACTCCGGGGCGTGTTGTGCTGGCGGTGGTTGTGTTCCGTCCGGCTGCCGGGCTGCCGCGTGTAATGCCTGTACCTGTGCGGCCAGATATCGGGCAGGCTCCGGACCCAACGGCATGTCGTCCAGTAATTCCTCGGCGTCATTGACCAGTTGACTGTACGGGGGCGGTACCTCGTGCCGTATGTGGTCGCTCCATTTCTGTGGTCTCCGGTAGATGAGCACGGTTTCTCCTGTGTCACCGGCTATCCGGCGGTTGATGTGCAATGTCAGCAGCGGATAGCTGTGCAGTCATGTCTGTTCTGTATCGGAGATCGGTACCTCTGCCCCGTTGTGCTGGTTCTGCTGGATACCGAGGGAACGGGCGGTCCACCTGTTGACGTGTCCGCAGTGATCGCCAGCGGGTCGGCGGTCGGCAGGGCTGTGCGGAACTGCTGGCTGGTGATGAGGGGGCTGCGCGCGACCGGCCTGCTTCGTCCGTGAGTGTGCTGATCCGCACGTCGTCCGGCCCAGTCCCACTCCGTGTACAGGGCCATGGAGCCGGGCAGCCGGGAATGGGTGATGCCAAAGGCGAGTTGAGCAGGAGGAGCCGGCCCGACGCTGCTCAATGGTGCTTGATTGTCTACACTGCTTCCTTCGGAAGCACAGACGGCGGGCTCAGTACCGCTGTCCTCCGTTTGTCAGAGGTGTCTCTTTCCAGTCACCCGTAGTGTTCTGATCGGCTGTCACTTGGCTGGAGCGCAGCGGAAGCCACCTGTCCCGAAGAGCAACGGGCACTTCAGGCTTACTTCCCCGCGTAGTTGACCTAATATCAGTGGAGCTATCGGGGGGTGGTGAGCGTAGCGAGCCGCTCCGCTCACGCGGAGCGTGAGTGATGCCAGTCCGCTACGCGGACTCCCTCCAGTCCTGTGTCGCGCTGCGCGCGACAACTCCTCGCGCAGAGAGGAGCATTACTCCTTTCCAGAGCCCGCGCAGCGGGCTCTGGATCCCTTTGTGAGCGTAGCGAGTCCTCCCCGCTGCGCGGAGAGGAAAGAAGCGAGCAAAGCGAGTAGCCCGCGCGAAGCGCGGGCTTTGTACTCCGCGAGCGCAGCGAGCGCTTCCCTTGCTCTCCGCTGCTCTCCGCGCAGCGGAGAGCAAGGGAACCAGTGGAGTATCTCTGCGAGCGAAGCGAGCTCCCCCGCGCAGCGGGGGAAAAGCAGGGAGCGAAGCGAGCTGCTCCGCGCGCAGCGCGGAGACTCCTGCGAGCGAAGCGAGCAGCTTCGCTGCTCCGCGCGCAGCGCGGAGGGCCCCGCTCCGCGGGGGGGG
>NZ_JBHSPB010000024.1:0-97205 GCF_042656465.1 Streptomyces gamaensis | reverse complement strand
CCGTCGGCGACGGGTGAGCCTCCAGGGCGGTCCTGACGGACTGCAGGATCCCGGAGCCGTCCTCGGTGATGCTGGAGTACGGCACCGGGACGGACCCTTGTCCGTAGGTCATGGCTGTGCCAGGGAAAGCGGGCATGAGTCGGTCTCCTTCAAGGCCGCGCAGGGGACGCGCGGCACAGCACGGGGTTGAGCCGGACGAACCCCGCACGAAAGGGGTAAGGGTGCCTGGTCCATCGGCTGGAGCCCGGGGACCACTCGACGCCCTCGTCTCCCCTGCCGGTGAGGTGTGGCGCACCGCGGAGTGGGAATCAGCCGGTTGACGCCTACCAGAGGCGTAAGGCCGAGCTCGGCGCGGCAAAGCTCTCGGCTCTGGCTCACTTCCGGTGGTGACGGATTCGTCGCCGACGTCTCTGTCGGTACGGTTCGGTTCCCGTCAGCGGCCCCGGCCTGGGAGTCCGTCGGCCGGCACTGTAGGACTTCCGGATGAACGGGCCCTGTCCGGTGAGCGTCCGACGGCTGGGCAGACTGGGCGGAGACCGTTTCCACACAGTTCCAAGACTGACCCCGTAAAGCCAGAGCCGAAGAAGTCGACAAGTTATCAATAAAACAGCAAAGCTTAAGGATCAAGTTCGGACAGCGGCCATGACCACAGAAACCGCCTGCCCAGCACTATGCACTCCAAGCCGCTTGTAAGCATTACGACGATGGGTTCTAATGGTGTTAGAACTCAATTGTAGCCGTCGCGCAGTAGCCTTCACGGACTCGCCATACGCAATAGCACGAACGATTTCCAACTGGCGTTCCGTAAGCAGGCTCGCCGCCTGCAACGCACGACTCTGTTCAGTAAACACAGAGTTGCATGCCCTGGAAAGGTAGAGTAAATCACTAACACTCAAAGCCAGCTTGCGAAGTTCTGCAGCCCTTTTCAGTGCCTCATAAAAATACGATTCCATATAAACGGCGGCCTCGCAATTCTTGAGCACCACGAAGAGGGTGTTTCGCTATTCCACCGCGCCACAGGTTCTTTAGGGGCTCGTTCGCGACCGCCTGAATGCGGCAACGCCCTCCAGGAAGCCAGCTGTCAAGGCGGCTTCTCTTTGTGTGAGCAAGCCTCTCCAGTATGTATCGTCATCGCTGAGGGAATGATTCGAAAGACCCCCGTAGAAGCCTGTCCAGAATAGATTTGGATCAGTGGATCGCGCTGCAATCTGCTCTGCGTGAGCAATTTCCTCGGTGATCACTGAACTCTTCTCTCTTATGACAATTGAGCCGGAACTGATCGGTTTCCTATTGAATAGTGGCAGTAGCCGTGGATGATGTGGGGCTGGGGCCGACGCCGGTGGAGGAAGCGGCGGGTCTCATTGGGCGAGGTCGTCTTCGGAGCGTGCGCGTGAGGCGTGGACGTGGGGTTTGATGTCGGCTTTGAGGAGCTCGTCGGGGCTGAGTTCGGGCCTGTAGCCGGGCATCAGGTGCAGCTCGACGCGGTCGCGGTGTTCTCCGCGAGCCAGGTACGGACGGCCTTGCTGCGGTGGACAGGATGCCGGTCGGCGATAGCGTGGACCTTGCGCCCGGCCGGGCGAATTGGTCCAGGAAGGCGGTGAAGACTTTCGCGGTGAAACGGCCGTTGAAGACGGTGAACCACACAGCGCCGCGCGAGGCGACCGCAGGCATGGCGTTTACGCGCAGCCGCCAGCCGTTGACCCGCACCACCGGGGTGCGGCCCTCCGGCGGCCAGGACTGTCCGGGCGGGGCCGCGTCGGAGCGCAGTCCGCGCTGGTCAGTCCAGGCCACCTCGGCTCCCTCAGCGCGGGCGCGTTCGCGCAGGGCTGGCTACTCCTCCTCCAGCCAGGCCCGCACTTCCTGTTCCTGCTGCTGGTACGTGCGCCGGGCTGACCAGATCATGCGGGCTGTAGTCCCCCATCGCCCGGAACAGTACACCCGGCTCTGATCGGCGGGCCGTTGTGGACCCGGGCCGCTGCTGTGATGGCCGAGCATGTGGGCAAGTGGCTACGCCAGCACGGCTTCGTCACCGCTGACCAGCTCGTCCAGCCCCGGACGCCGGGACCGGCGCACGGCCAGGACCTCACGTCCACCCAAACCCAACCGTTCCGGCTCAATATGTGATTGTAGATATTGGCGGAGGAAGCCTGAGCGCGCGCAAAGGCTTCCTCCGTATTCCCGCCCAGTTGGGAAGGGATTCTGAGCGGAAAATCAAGATATTGAGCCGAAACGATCTGATCGCCTACTGGACTGTGTAGCGGACGTGACGTGCGTGGAAGTAGCCGTGGACAACGTCCTGTTGACGCTGACGTCGGCGGAGGAAGCGGCGGGGCGGTTACCTTCTCCTGTTGCTACGGGGCACCGCGATGGGTGCGAAACTGTAACGGCGCAGCCACTTGTCTATCCTCTGCTCCATCATCATCGCACCGACGACCATCCTGATCAGCCCGGCCACAAGCTTGTATGTCCATAGCAGGCCGCCGATCAGCAACTCCTCGGGTGTGTAGTCGGCCATCGTGTGGAACACCACCGCCCGGTCGTTGGCACTGACCAGCTCACCGGGCTCCGAATGGGACTTGACCGGCACCGCGAGCGCCTCCCGGCCTGCAGCTTTGTGCACTCGCCACCAGGTACCAACCGACCGCTCACCGACGCCGAATACCTCCAGGCAAGAGCGGCCTTGCACATCTCCTCGGGTGAGGTGAAATCCCGCCCCCGCCACCAGGAGTCGCGGAGATAGGGCACGGGCCGCTCCACCCTGCGCTTGTCCCGGGGCTTGCGGGAGCGGGCCGGGTCCACGAGGGTGCCGTAGTGCTCGCCGAGCTCGGCATAGGCGCGGTTGATCTTCGGGTCGTAGAGGTCGGGCCGTTCGACGCCGGTACGAAGGTTGTCCGGCACCAGCCGGGCCGGGACATCGCCGAAGAACTCGAACACCTCGACGTGCGCGGTGCACCATGCGTGCTGGTCCATCGTCAGCACCGGCCGCACGAACATGTGCCGCGAGGTAGCCAGCACCATCACGAAGGCCCAGACGCGCCGCTTCCCGGACTTCGGGTCGGTCCAAATGCCCATGGAGCCGTAGTCGATCTGGGCCCCCTCGCCTGGGCTGGCCGGCTCGCGCAGCACCACGACCTGCTCCCGGCGGGCCTCCTCGGGCAGTTTCGCCCGCACATATCGCCGAAGTGACGAGGCCGAGCACTCCGGGCCGTGCTCGTCACGCAGCCGCTGATTGATCGCGGCCATCGTCAGGACCGGCAGCGTCTCCTTATACGGCCCCTGTGGCTCAGACCGTCTGTCAGCGTTGCTACGCCATCGTGGGAACATTTTGACGTGTGTTCAACGGCGCCTCCAGACCCGGGGTGCTCTCGGTGGCGGCTGGCATGGGCTTTGCTCGACGCCTTCTGGCCTATCCGCCAATAGCGCGCTGGACGATGCCAGAGTGCGCTCGCGCACTTCCTCTTGTAGTAGCGCGCTCTCTTCGCTCCCTCCCCCTGCCACAGTCTGCGAACACACAGTCGGTAGCGCATGTGTGCCATTGCCGAGTCGGCGCCCACCTTAACAGGGCAGCTGTGAAGCAAGAGGATGCCGGTCGGGGCGCGGACGGTGACCACACAGGGGGCGCATAGCAGTACAGCGCGCGGAGCGCACGCCAGCTTAGCTCCGGCCTGCGCAGGAAAGACAGCGCGCCCTGACCTCTGGAGCCGCCCCCTCCGGCCTTCGCACTCAGAGCCAAAATCTGCTCTCGTTCCGCATTTATTTTCCGATGCCGGCTGAGACCAGTTGGGTGCCCTGCCTGGGGGCTCGACCATAGGCTGCTAAGGAGATTACCAACGTCGCATATTATTGTTCCCCGATAGAGGTAAATTCTTGTGCACCGGCCGCACGATAATTCCCGCCCACCCCTTAGCTCCCCCTGATCACTTAGCGCACAATGTGCAGCTTAAGGAAACTCCAGCCGTCAAGGCACCCACCTACCCAAGGCGAACTGCCGTATCATCATAGGCTTTATATGATGATCGGTCTGCTCATCGATGCCCAGATCCAGGTTTCGTCCAGGATCGAACCGTAGATACTGCCTCCACCCCTGGGATGCGCACCTCACGGTCTCCTCTGGCCACCGAGGGCCCACGAATTACTGCGGACAGCGCGCGCCCCGCCAACGGTCCCGTCCCCCCAGAGTCACATACGACGGATGCGAGGTATTCATATCTATCTGTGCAGGTTGGCTGCCATGGATGACGTAAAAAATCATGTCGACTCACTCGCCGAAAGCGCCTACCTGAAGCAATCTTCGGACGAGGAGTGGGGAACAATCGAAAACCGCCTTGCAGAGTATGCTTATTCAGTCCTGGCCGTCTGGGTGACGAACGGGACTATCTTCCGAAAGCTGCGCCTCGAAAGATCCATCAACCTGTCCCCCATTCCGATCCGTACCGAGCCGGATGCTGCGACCGAACTTGCTGGCCTGACCGTAGCTGCAGCACTGAATAATTTCCGGAACCTAAGAGGTGGCCCAAAAGAATGGAATCCGTTACGAGGATCCAGCGCCAGCACATTTTTTATTGGTCAGTGTCTGCTGCAGTTTCCAAACGAGTATCGGCGTTGGCTGAAAGAAAACCGCCTTCTCGGCTCGTCCGTGGCGCCGACCAATGAAATATTGGAACATCAATCCCGCAGAGAATCCGACCCCGCGAAGACTGTCGCCACCCGCCTGATTGCGTCGGAATTGCTTTCCGTAGTAAACACACGCTCCCGTTTCGCATTGGCTGCACACGCAATGGGGTACACGTACCAGGAGATCGCAATCCACCTGAACGCAACTCCTAAAGCGGTAGAAATGCTCCTATATAAGGCGCGGTACCGTATACGGCTCATTGTAAACAGCAGGAGGTCGTCAGCCTCGGAGGAAATTTAATCCCTGGATAATCAGCGGAATTGGGTGAGCTGACGTTCTGATAGGAGGAAGGTGCCCTGACCTGCGAGGATGCGGGTGTCGAAGTCGTATCCGTTGCAGAGAGCAAGGCACCTTCTTTGTGAGCGTACAGGGGGCACCGTCGATTGTCCGTGGCGGCAGATGGGAACGGACTGTTGGGGCACGCTGGGGCGGTGCTGCTGCGCCGGTGCGCCGACCGCACGGGGCTGACCGAGGCCCCGGGGAGCGTGCTGCCGTCCAGCACCGTGACAGGCCGACGGGACCGTGCAGTCGCGCTGGCGTAGCTGGCGGTCGCGATCGTGCTGGGAGCGAAGAACCTGTCGGACGCCGAGCAACTCCAGGCTCATCACCAGGGGTTGTTCGGACCGGCAGCTTCGGACTCGACCATATGCCGCACTCTGGCGGTACTGGACGAGGCGGCTGTGGCCCGGATGCGGCGGTTACGTTCAAGAAGACGTTCGGGTTCCATCCGCTGGCCGCGTGGCACGCGAACACCACGGAGTGCCTGGCCATGCTCCTGCGGCCCGGGAACGCCGACGCGAACACCGTAGCCGACCACATCGCCGTGCTGACCGGCGCCCTCGCGCAGATCCCCGGCTCCTCGGCCGCAAAAATCCTGGTGCGGGCCGACGGAGTCGGAGCCACGCACGCACTGCTGGAGCACCTCGAAGCACTGAGCCTTTTCAGCGTTGCCGCTCCAGGGTGAGGATGGCGGCGGCGATGGACGACATTCGATTCGGGCTGCACCGGGCTTTGCGGGAGATGCGCCAGGACTTCAGGCGGGCCACACCCCGCTCGACCGGAGCCCGTGCTGCGGAGAGCGCGCGGTTGACCGTGCGCTGGGTCGGCGACAAGTCACCGCCCGGCGGGCGCCTGACCGGTGTCGTCACCCACGAACTCGCGCCCAGGTAGGCGCGGTCGGCGAGTACGGCGACGCCCTGATGCTCGCAGGTCCGGATGATCCGGTGGGTGCGGGCGGCGGTCAGGTCGTGGGCACGCCCGGGCAGCGCGGGCGAGATCCACAGCACCCGGCCGGCCGGGTCGGTCACGACCCGCACGTTCACACCGTGCCGACGGTGCTTGTGGGAGTAGTCGGCCAGGCTGTCGCCGACCCGGTCGCACTCCGCCAGGGTGCCGTCAAGCAGCACGTAGTCGGGGGCGGCTTCGCGCAGGGCCCGCAGTAGCCCTGGCGCGCGGCCGGCCAGCAGGCCGATCACGGCTGCTGTGTAGACGTGTGCCGTGCCGGTGGAGATGTCGAAGCCGGCAGCGATCTGCGCGAGAGTGTCGTGCCTGCGCAGGTAGATCAGGCCGACTAGGGCACGCTGGTGCGGCGGGAGCTTGCAGCGACGGTCACCCTCGCGGGTGACGATGAGCATGGCTACCCACTCGACCAGGCCGTGAGGCAGGTCGAGTGCGGCAGGATGCGGAACCAACGAGGCAGTGATGATGGCACGGTGGTCCTCCAGCCGGGCCTGACCCGCAACGAAGCGGACACCCAACGGGGTTGTCGTTCAGGAGATCTGTCGGTTCGGCGTGGAGGCCAACCGTGCACACGGCCGGCCGGACGTTCGTGACCTGATAGGAGCTTGGGCGAGGAGCCCCCGTCACTGCTTTGTCCGCACATCCGCCCGGCGTGTGCTGTCCCCGGAAACCTTGCGAAAGGACAGCAGCACCATCACGGACAATCAATACCCGGACGTTTTCGGCGGCGTGGACGCCCACTCCGACACCCACCATGCCGCAGTCATCGATCCTCTTGGCCGGCATCTGGCCGATCGGGCCTTCCCCGCCACAAGCGACGGCTACCGAGCTCTGCTGGAGTGGCTGCGCTCGCAGGGTCGTGTGGAGGCCGTCGGCGTGGAGGGCACCGGTTCCTATGGAACACAACTCACGCGGGTGCTTACCGCCGCCGGCCTGACTGTCTTCGACGTCAACCGACCCGATCGACGCCTATGCCGCTGCTCAGGCGGCCGCCTCGGGCCGCGCGACCATCATTCCCAAGACCCACGACGGAGCCGCCGAGTCCCTCCGCATCCTGCACAATGCCCGAGCCTCCGCGGTCAAGGCCCGTACCCAGGCGATCAACCAGATCCGCAGCGTCATGGCCACCGCCCCCGACACCCTGCGCGCCCAACTCCGCAACCTGGCGGCCGACGGCCTCATCGTCACTTGCGCGCGACTGCGTCCCGGCTCGGACCTGACCAAACCCGTCACGGCCGCCAAGTTCACTCTGCGTCGACTCGCTCGCCGCTACCAGGAACTGGACCGTGAAATCAGCGAGTACGACGCTGAGTTGGGCACGCTTGCCGCCCTGGCGGCACCGGGCCTGCTGTCCATCCATGGAGTCGGCCCCGAAACGGCTGCCCGGCTCCTGGCCGCCGTCGGCGACAATCCCGAGCGTCCGCGTTCTGAGGCGGCCTTCGCCCATCTATGCGGCGTCGCTCCCATTCCCGCCTCCTCCGGACGCCGGGACCGTCACCGGCTCACCCGCAGGGGCAACAAGAGAACTCTCACAGGCGTCGCTTGACGCGACATAGGAGCATCTCCTGCCTCGGCGTCTTCTTCCGCAGACTGGCCGTCCGACACGGGAGTAAAACGGACCCTCGTCGCTGTGATGCACAAACTTGCCATCGCCATCTGGCACGTCCTGCACGATCACGAGCCCTACCGCGAGCTCGGCTCCGACCACTTCACCCGCCGCGACCCCGAACGCGCCATGCGCCGCATGACCAAGGAAGCCAACAGCCTCGGCCTGACTGTCCGCTTCGAACCCATCGCCGCGTGAGCCCGAATCTCACGTCATTTTTGTATCAGACCCGGCAACAGGGCAACCGCGAGCGCGATCTGGTGCTTGGAGCCCGTTGGCTGATCACCCTGCCGGGATGGTGGCTGGGGTATGTGCGCGAGCTGCTGGGGCTGGAGGAGGCGTGGCCAGGGGCCGCAATGACCAGCTGCCGCTCAGCGACACGTTGCCGGTGATCGCTCTCAACGAGTGTGGTGCTGCCCTCTGCGAGAAAAATATGAGCAAAAGTAATAAATAGGTGAAATTAGGATGCTCTTCTGGCGAAGCTTGGTGTCACAGCAACAGATGCGAGGGGTCCGGGCAAGACTCCAACTACAAGGATGGTGCGGCGTGAAAACGCGAGGCTCTCGCCGGTGTCGGCTTCCCCTCGGGAGCGGAGTCTTCCCGCTAGCTGTTCGCCGACGACCAACCTCGCTTGGTGCATCTGGCCCGTGGTTATTCCCATCATGTATTCGTGGCATAGTTCGGGTTTTTCTATCGGATACGTGCCAACTCTGTGAAAGGTGATGAAAAATGCTGGATGAGGAAACTGCTGAGCTGACTAATGAACTGCAGGATCTGGTCAATCTGATCAATACGCGTGTGCCGGGTAGTAATGTCAACCTGGCCGACCTGGAAGATCAGTACATTGCAGCCGTCGGGGACATTTCGTCGGATGCAGCGTCAAAGATGACGCTCCTTGACCTCTCGACGGGTACTGACCCCAAGTACTCGTTTGAGCCCGTCCCCGGCGTCCTCAAGATCGAAGTCGATGCAACTTTCACCACGGGCGCAGATTGGCGCCTCACGGTGGTTGTTACTCCCAAGGTATTCGGGTACGACCTCGGAGCCATCCGGCTTGCCGACTTCTCGCGTGATTCCAAGGAAGTCACAATTCATCCGTCCGCGCTCGTTGCCGGCGCCGACATTACCGTCGGCGTTTATGGACCCCGCAACTGTGTGACTATCAAGGTGAACGGCTGGTACAACGTTCTCTTCACGAAGGACTCGATTTACCACGAGTTCAATGACCTCTTCTGCATCAGCTGATTATTCTTGACTAACGTTAAGGGTTTGCAGGAGTGAAAGGGTCCCGCCAATACGGATTTCATGGGGGCGGCGGATTGGCGGGGCCCTATATACCGTTCTGGCAGCAGCGGCCTGAAGGGGTTGGAACGAGCGCGGCACAGCTACACAAGGAACGTACTGCATAGACTGGCGCTGTGAACCCTGGTCGTCCGGTCACTGAAGTCCACGTTGAGGATGCGTACCTCCAGGCCGTCCAGAAGGTTCCCGCTGATTCGACGCAGGTAGAGGTCACTGATGTGTCACCGGGCGAGGGATCTCTCATGCGACATCACAGTTATTCCTGGGATTTTTAGGATAATGGCCTGCAGAAAAATACGCTGATTCCGGTTCTAGAGCCCATCGTTGTGGTCTGCGAGATATCGGAGCCGAGATCACACGGTTACGTCACGAGTAGGACCGACGAATCACACGCTTTGCCGTATGGGACATGTGGCAGGTCGGCGCCCGCTATCACGAGGGCTCAGCCAGCCCCTGAAATCAGCGTGTTGTTTTTCTGCGCGGATGCGGCTGTTGGCCTGCCGTGAGGGCGTTGAGCTTCCGCCGGCAGGTGTGGATCTGCCATGGCACATTCACGACCAGCTCGCCCGGTGCGTTGGGTAAACAAGTGCCGGTTCCCTCGAACGCTGCATAACGAGTGAAACTATCACAACTACGGCTACACTTTTACCTCGTTAAATCATGCACCGCCCCTCTGTCGTTAAAAAGTCAGGGCTGGAAGAGACTGGTTGGTTTGGTAATCGACAAAATCGCGTGACAGAAAGACTGCTCAGTAATTGCGCCAGCATGTATTGACAGATTTGCTCGGTTGTTCGTGATTCGTGATGGAATCTCGGCGTCGAGGTCACCGAGATGACAATCGGGTGAGTTGGCCAGCAAATTGATCCGCCAGTAAATAGGGCTCAGGCTGACAGGTGAAGATCTACTCTTAAGGGTGGACTGGATGGTTCAGGTGTGTACAGGCGAGGTCGTGTACGTTAATCAAAACGATGAGAGTCGCGAAAAGCTTGAGATGAAGGGCTGTGTGAATATCTCCGGTGGTGTAGTTGCTCTGTCTCTCCAGGGTACGGCCTACTACTCCCCTGTCGGGAATCCGTTTTGGAGCCTAGAGGAGGGGGTTAATACCCTGTTCTACGAAAGTCAGCTTTACCGGCATGAAGGTGGGAGCTGGATCAGGGTAGGGGGAAGGGTGGTTGGAAGTAATACGTTTACCAGCGGTTTCACGTTTGATATCGCAACAGCTGACAATGTAACCACTCCAGGAACCTATCGATTCGACTACTCGGGAAATAAGACGGGTGGGTATTGGTGCGAAACCTACGGTGATAATCAGCCTCTGCGGGAGGTTCATTGTGGGAGCACGGCCGGGCTCAATCGAGACGAGGTATATGACATTGTGTCTTTCTCGGGGAACGTTGAATTTGCGGTTGGCGAATAAATTACTGAGACTGAACTCGTGTTGTCGTACGGGCCCGAGCTCAACCCAGTCGAAGGCATCTGGTCCCTGCTCCAGCGCGGTTTCACCGCCAACGTCGCCTTCACCAGCACCGATCACCTCGTCCGCACCATGCGGCACGGCCTCCGAGAGATCCAGTACCGGCCCGCCCTCCTTGAGGGCTGCCTCGCCGGGACAGGGCTCGCCCTGAACCCCGGATGGCTCACCACGACAACACAAGTTCAGTCTCAGTAAGGGGTGTGCAATGTCACGTTCGCGCGTGGTCTGCAAAGTATTGAGTGTAGCATGCAACAATCCGGAGGATATTCAGGGTACGGATGAATTCTATTTGACTGGTGGCGCGCTCGCCGGCGGAGAAACTGGTGTGTTGCTAACGGCGCCAATTGCTATCAGTGCAGGGGATGTGAAATTCTTTCCCAAGAGTGAGCAGGTGGTGTTCTTCGACTCAATCGTCGACGACTCTGATATTCTGGAAATAGGGATGACCGCATGGGACGAGGACAGCAAGAAGGATTGGACCGACAGGTATGCAGATGCCGTAGCAAAACTCGGGGCCGACGTGCTTAGTATTAATGTTCCTGTGGCGGCACCGGTGGCGCCAGGCCTCATGAAGATTCTCGCTAATTTTGTCACAGACTTTTGGGGATTTATTGACAATGATGATCTCCTTGGGGTCTTCAGGAGCTCGGAGACCGTAGGAAATCTGAAGCCAGGGAATAAGAAATGGTCATTTAGCGACCAGATCCCGCTCGATCCAGTGATCAAGCAGTTCTACAAGAAGACCGTGAAGACTGGCATAAATAGCCTCCTGCCTGGATATTCCGAATGGAATTATGAGGTGACCTGGAATATGGACATTGCCCGAGGTGTTTGAAAACTTCATATCGGTGGTGCTCCGTAGCGTGATCTTGCATGGTGCAGCCGATCGGCCGTGACCAGTCAGGTGGCTCGGGCGTTCGCGTGCCCCGTGACCCTTTATCGTGTCACTGAGGCTCTGTGTATCGTTAGGCCTGGCTTGAACAATACTGCAAGGCGCCCAGTGCGGTTTAGGAGATATTCCGGGGTTCGAAGAGGGGGTTAGTGTGGGGGATATGGATTCGGCTATTCACGAGGTCACCGACGAGAACATCGATGATGTCGTTGCTGATTCTAACTTAGTGTTGCTTGTCTTCGGGCTGCCGGGATGCGGGCCATGTAGAGACTTGGGTCTGGTTCTGCCCCAGATAGCGTTGCGTTATTTAGGGCGGTTGTCGGTAATCACTGTTGACGCCTTACGGTGCCCCAAAGTCTGCCAAGTGTACAATGTTAATATTTTCCCGACATCCATCCTTCTTTATTGCAGCAAAGAAGTGGGGATTATACGAGGATTCGCCGGATGTAGTTTCTATTCGAGGAAGCTGGAGGAGTTAGTCGGCGACTCAAAGAACTTGCCCTGATTCTGGCCCGCTGAAAAGATCGACTTCGGCTTCTCTTGAGTGCCGCCTGGTGTCGTGTGAGATTCTAAAATTCGGTAACAGTGTCTAACAGAATTAGCAGACGGGGCATCAACAGCACGCCCTCGACGCCGTCGGCAGCAGAACAGCAGAAGCCGCACTCTGGTTTGGGTGTAGCTCCTTCTCGGGGAACTGTCTGAGCTGGGATGTGATGTGGGGCTGTTGTCTCCCACTGGTGCGGCAGGACTTTGGGGGCGGCGATGGGCTCGTTGGTCGAAGAGCTGGAGCGCCGGGAGACGGCGGCCCGGGCTCGCGTGGAGGAACTGCGCAGTCAGATCGAGGAGTTGGCCCCGAGGCACGCGGTGGAGGAGGAGCGTTGACGCGGCTGCGGATCACGCGGGAGACCGTGGACGAAGTCCTCGCCGAGACCACGGTGGCAGCCGCACCGCAGGATGCGAATGGTGATGGCCCCGTCGGGCAGAAGGCGGCCGGGACTTCTGCGGCGGGGAGGGATGTGGTGATCGGCGTGCAGACAGTAGTGCCATGGCGGCAAGGTCTGGGAGCATCCGTGCTGCCGAGGTCCTATCAGGATCTGACTCGAAAATGGCCGTGCGAGGGCAGGGTTGATTGCCCCGGCAGGAAGGCTGGGGGCGGGAACTCAGGCGGGTGCGAGGCCGGAGGTGTCGACTCCGAGGGCGCTCAGCTCAGCGATGAGCCGTTGCTGTCGTCGGGGCCTGGTGGGGGTTCTGTTGCCAGTGATTGGGTCCGAGGTCCTGGTAGCCGGTGTCGTGGGTGAGCATGTGCCAGGTGGCGATGACGATCTTGTGCATGACCGCGACGAGTGCCCGTTTCTTGCCCATGCGTCTGATCAGTCGCCGGTAGTGGGCGTTGAGATAGGTTCCCTTGGTGCGTGCAGCGGCGGCGGCCGCGTCGCCGAGGGCGCCCTTGAGCCAGACGTTGCCGTGTGTCGTGGCGCCGGAGTAACTCCGGCCCGCTGACTGGTTGTTCCCCGGGGCCACGCCGCTCCAGCTCGCCAGGGCGGCTGCGGTGGAGAAGCGGGTCATGTCGGCGCCCGTCTCGGCGATTACGACCTGGGCCAGGCGGGTCGAGATGCCGGGAATGGTGAGCAGGAGATCGTGCTGCCGGCGCAGAGGTGCGGTCTCCGTATCGATGCGCTGGTCGAACGCGGCGATCTGTGCGTCGATGGACTCGATGTGGGCCAGGGCCTGGGACGTCAGGAAGGCGTGATGGTCCTCGAAGCGGCCTGTCAACGCCTCGCGGAGATCCGTCATCTTCGAGCGGGCTTTGCCGACAGCCAGATCGGCCAGCACCGCCGGGTCACGCTCACCGGCGATGAGCGCCTCGATCATGGCGCGGGAAGACATGCTCAGTGTCTTGGCCAGTACGAGCGAGGTCTTGATGCCCGCGTCCTCGAGCACCTTCTCCAGCCGGTTCAGCGCGCGGGAACGCTCGCGGACCAGGCTGGTGCGCTGCCGGGTGAGGTCACGGAGCCGGCGGATGCGGGGCGGTGGCACAAAGGACGGGGAGACCAGGCCGTGCTGGGCCACCTGGGCGATCCACCGGGCGTCGGAGACGTCGGTCTTGCGGCCCGGCACCCGCTTGATATCGCGGGCGTTGACCAGCCAGACCTCGAACCGTTCCTCGAGCAGGTAGAACACCGGCTTCCAGTAGTCCGCCGTCGCTTCCATGACCACCAGCTGGACGTCCTGCTCGGCCAGCCAGTCCGACAACAGCAGCAGTGACCTTGTCATCGTGGAGAAGGTGCGGACCTCGTCCCGGTAGCGTCGTGATCCCGGGGAAACCGGCCCCCGGACGCATGCCTTCACATCGCCCTTGGAGACGTCGAGTCCAGCGACTCTCTCGACCAGCACATCCACTGCGAACCACCACCTCGGAGACCGTCACCGCCAAACGACCCCGGCCTGGTGAGGGCACAGCCAACTTCAGAATCTGACTCGCGTGCTCAGAGGCAACAGTCCAGGGCGCCTGCCCCAGCCCTCGCGTCAAGCTTCCACACGGACTCAGCCGCACCAAGATCCTTCGACGTCGCCCAGGCCGGGGCCGCCGTCAAAATTTTCCCCGGTCAAGGACGCCGCAAAGCGGCCCGGACAGCTTCCAGTTCTTCATGCGGGCGAAGACGTGCTCCACGCGGGCTCGCACCCGGCGATGGGATGCGTTGTGCTCTTCCTTTCACCGCGGCAGCCGTTCCTGTCCCGCCTTGCGGCGGTGCGGGATGAGCAGTCCGGTGCCCTGGTAGCCGCCGTCGGCGATGACGGCTGCGTCCCCGCAGGCGGTGTCGGTGCCGGAGTCGGCGAAGGCGGTGCAGCCGTTGTGATTGCCGGGCATCGGCCGGCCGGCCGCGAGCACGGGCTTGGTCTCCGCCTTGATCAGGACCTGCATGTTCGCCGAGTAGCGGTGGTTCTTCGAGGAGGCGGCGACCGACCGGTCGCGGGTGGGCACCAGCGTTCCGTCCACGACGAGCACGTCATCACTGCCTGGCCGACGTTTGGCGGGCGCGAGGGTCAGCGGCGGCCCGTGCCGCTTGATGATCCGGCCGACTGCCGCAGTGGAGATCCCGGACAGCGGGGCGAGCTGGGGCATGGACAGGTTCGTGCGGCAGTACATCGCCACCAGCGGCACCCGGTCCTCCAGCGACAGCGACCACGGGCGGCCTGGCCGACCGGGATCCAGGGCCTGCCCACCGGCCCCGTGGACGGCCCTGACCAGCCGCTGGAACTGCCGCGGGCGAAGCCCGGTGAACACCTCGACGAACTCACGACGCTGAGCGGAGACCACCTGCACGACCAGACCAACGCAGGCAACCCACCACTTACTGAATTTCAATGCGCGATGTCGCTGATGACGCGTGTCCTGAGCTGCGGCAACGGGCGGGTGTGGCGCGACTTCACGCAAAGATCCTCAGTAGCCAGGGAAGGAAGTGCGGGAAGAGTGAGCCGGTTCAAGCGTCCGGACGGTGCGGCTGCGCGCGGGAAGTGGATGTCGTTGTTGCCGCCGTCTGTGCGGAATTCCATCGCGGCCGGGCGTGCCCGGGGTGGTTCGCTCAGGGATGTTGAAAATGTGGTTTTTCTGATGCAGGAGAACCGGTCGTTCGACCACTATTTCGGCGCCCTCAGGGGTGTGCGCGGATTTGATGACCCGCATGCTCTGAAGCTGCCGGACGGCCGCAGCGTTTTCTATCAACCGGATGCAGTGAATCCGCTGGGGTATCTGCTGCCGTTCCGCCTGGATACGCACCGGACGAATGCCCAGGCCGTCTCGTCACCCAGTCATGCCTGGGAGGTGCAGCACGAGGCGTGGAACGGTGGGAAGATGGACCAGTGGATGCCCGTCCACCGCAAGGTTGAAAAGGCCAACGCGCCTTATGCGATGGGCTTCTACACCCGGAAGGATATTCCCTTCCATTTCGCGCTCGCCGAGGCATTCACTGTTTGTGATAACTATCATTGCTCGGTCATGGGGCCGACCTGGCCTAACCGGCTGTACTGGATGTCCGGCACCATTGATCCCGGCGGCACCCGGGGCGGCCCGGTGATCACAAATAACTACCCGCCGACGTTCTACCAGTGGACCACCTACGCCGAGCGTCTGCAGGCGGCGGGCATCAGCTGGCAGGTCTACCAGGGGCAGGACAACGGGTCCTTCAGCGTCCTGAACGGATTCAAGACGTTCCGGGAATCACAGCCCGGAAGCCCCTTGTACGAGCGTGGCATGCGCAGGCTGCCGGACGGAGCCTTCGAAGAGGACGCCTGTAACGACCAGTTGCCCGCTGTCTCCTGGATCATTCCCTCCACTGCCGCCTCGGAGGAACCCGACGCCCTGCCGGCAGCCGGGGCAGATTTCATCGCGCGGACGATCGAAGCGATCGCCTCAAACCCGAAAGTGTGGGCCAAAACTGTTCTCATCATCAGCTACGACGAGAACGGCGGCCTCTTCGACCACGTTCCCCCACCCGTCCCCCCGGCAGACACTCAGGACGAGTTCGTCGAGGGCTTGCCGATCGGCGGAGGCTTCCGCGTACCCTGCCTGATCATCTCCCCCTGGACCGTCGGCGGACGGGTTGCCCGCGAAGCCTTCGACCACACCTCCTGCCTGCGCTTCCTCGAACGCTGGACCGCAGCACGCGGCACCGAAGTCAAGGAACCCAACATCAGCGCCTGGCGCAGGCAGACATTCGGCGACCTCACCTCCGCCTTCGACTTCACCCACCCGGCCCGCACACCACCCCGGCTGCCCACCAACACTGAAGAACAGTTCGCCCAAGCAGCAGCCAAAGCCACCATCCTGCCCAAGCCCACATTCCCCACCACACACCAAAAGCCGCCCCGCCAGGAAAACAAACGATGCAAACACCGCCGACCAAACAGGCGAGGTCAAACGGCAAAGAATCAGACACCCCCGGATTGACCGTTCATCTCCAGAGGGCAACACGGGCTCCGAACTGCTAAATCCTAACCGGCACCCGGCCGATACACAGAGCACCAATACATCCCGTCACTTATACGCGTGTTACTACGCCTGCGCTGAGGACGTGCACTGTGATTCACACCAGCCCCACACCCGGAGATATCGGCCTTGCACGGATGGACGGCTCCATAGGCACTCTGATCCGTATCGGCCAATGGCTCAACGGTGACGGGTTCGCCGACTACGAGCACGCCTTCCTTGCCCTGCCCGACGAACAGCTCATTGAGGCCGACCCCAGCGGAACACGCATCTGCCCCTTGTCGGACTACGCCCACACCCGTGTGCTCTACGTCTGCCCGCCGGACCTGACACAGCAACAGCGCCAGGCCATCTGCACAGCAGCCCGCCACTACATCGGCATGCCCTACAGTTTTCTCGACTACGCCGCCATCGCAGCGCACCGCTTCCACCTGCCCGTACCCGGCCTGCGTAGCTACATCGCCTCCACCCGTCACCAGATCTGCTCCCAGCTGGTCGACCAGTGCTACCAAGACGCCGGGGTCCGCCTCTTCAGCGACGGACGCTGGCCCGGATACGTCACTCCGATGGCTCTCTACGACCTCCTCGCCAAAGGGCAACAGCCGACCAGCGACTGACTGTGATGCTTGTGGGGCGCCGTCGGTGATCCCCTGCCGGTAGGCCAGCGAGCCGTCCCGGCACACGACCTCAACCCCAGGGTGCTCACGGAGCCATGCGGCCAGCGCGGCAGCGTCGCGCCCCTCCCACAGGGTGATCGGCAGCCGGGTGTCACCGTCGACAAGCAGGGTGCCGTACACCTCCGTGTATAGCGCGAAGTCGTCCACGCCCAGCACCCGCGGCGTCACTGTGGCCGGCAAGGGCACTCTCATCAGATGGAACAGCACGCTGGTCCGCGACAACGGCGCGCTCAGCAACCCCAACAGCCGGGCACCGCCCCGCCCCGCGAGCAGGACACCGGCCGTCTCGACCAGGTCCTGCAGCAGCGGGGTGCGGCGCTGGTAGCGCACCGTGAGCCCGTCGGTCTGCTCGGCGAACGTGACCTTCGGGCAGGCCGGATTCTCGCAGTACAGGCGACGGACGCTCAGCTCGATGCGTACCTGCCGGCCACCGATCGCCCTGTCAGCAAGGCGGCGTACGTAGCGGCTGTGCGCCCAGCAGCTGGTGACGCCGCAGCCCGTACACCGGGCAGGTTCGTCGCGCGTGCGGGCTTGGATGATCACGACAGGGCCTCTCACGTCGATGGAGACGACCGTGATGCCTGTCAAATGCGGTAACAAGGACGGAAGTTCAGCAACACACAACAGGAGGATGCCCGCTGTCAGGAAGCACTCGTCCCGCTCCTCCGTAGTGATCTCCGCCTACGAGAATCTTGCCAGGGCCCTGAACGTCCCCAACCGCGTACGGATGAACAGGGACAGTTGTTGATGCGGCGACGGCTGTTGCCCGGCACTCTTCTGCTGGTCGGTGTGAGGCTGGTGGAGGGGGTTGGCGGTGGTCCTGGATCCGCGTCGCTGGCTGGAACTCCGGCGGTTCCGTGCGCTGCTGGAGTCCGGGGCGATGAGCCTGTCGGAGATCGCGAGGGAGACGGGGCTGGACCGCAAGACGGTCCGCAAGTACCTCTCGGAGAAGAGTCCTTCCGCACCACCGCGGCGGCTGCCGGGCGGGCAGTCCCACAGGCGGGTGATCGACGAGTTCACGCCGCTGGTCGACTCGATGCTGCGGGCGGAGATACTGCTGAAGGCGTCGGTGATCCATGAGCGGCTGGCCGGCGAGTACGGGTTCACCGGCAACTACCAGCGGGTCAAGCTCTACGTGCAGGAGGCCTGCCCGCGGATCGCGGGTGAGATGGGCATCACGCCGAAGGAACTGGCGGGCATGCACCGCCGCTTCGAGGTGATCCCGGGTGCCCAGGCCCAGGTCGACTGGGGCGACGAGGGCAAGGTCCTGGCCCACATGGGCATCAGGAAGGTCTACTCCTTCCACATGACGCTGTCGTACTCGCGCGATCCGTTCTGCTGCTTCACCACCAGCCAGGGCATCCAGACGTTCTTCGACTGCCACCGGCGGGCGTTCGCGCACTTCGGCGGGGTGCCGATGACGCTCGTCTACGACCGCACCAAGACCGTCGTCCGCCGCCATGTCGCCCCCGGCGAAGCAGTGCCCCTGCACCCGGAAGCTGTCGTCTTCGCCGGGCACTACGACTTCGACATCGATGTCCTGGCCGCCTACCGGCCCACCGGCAAGGGCCGGGTCGAGCGGCAGGTCCTGATCGTCCGCGACCACGTTCTCGCCGGCCGGTCCTTCTCCTGCGTCGAGGAGATGGACGCGGCGTTCATGGCCTGGGTTCCCCAGCGGCGTGCTCAGATCCACAAGACCCACCGGGACGTCATCGGCGAGCGGGCGGCCCACGACCACGCGGCCCTCAAACCGCTGCCGGCCACCCCCTACCTGGTGACCGAGCAGCACCTGCGGCATGTCGGCAAGGACTGCCTCGTCACCTTCGACGGCAACCTCTACTCGGTGCCCGCCCGCCGAGTCCGCCCCCGCCAGCTGGTCGAGATCCGGTCCACCAGATCCCAGGTCATGCTTCACCTGACCGCCCCTCAGGTCAGTGGCGAGACCCTGCTGGCCGCCCATGCACGTGCGGTCGGCCGCGGTGCCCGCATCGTCGACGAGAAGCACTGGGACGGCCTGCCCACGGGAGCCGGCCGCAGGGTCACCACGGCAGACGTCCCGCCGCCGCAGTCCCGCCGCGAACGGCCCCCAGCCGCGACTGGGCCGCTGCAGTCCCTGTTCAGCCGGGCCGCCATCGCCCAGATCGAGGTCGGCCGCCGTCCGCTGTCGGTCTATGACGAGCTGACCGGCACCCGTCCCTTCACCGCCAACTCCACAACGAAGGAACCCTCTTGAGCGAGCTGGTCAGCACCCGCAACCGCACCACCGCCGGCAAGCTCGGCCTGCCCCACCTGGCCGAGGCGCTGAACCAGTACGCCCAGCGGGCCGACGAGGCGAAGATGGGCTACCTTGACTTCCTCGACCTCATCCTGTCCGAGGAGCTGGCCGTCAGGGACGACCGCCGCTTCCGCCAGGGCCTGCGGCTGTCGAAGCTGCCGCACCACAAGACGCTGGACGAATACGACTTCTCCTTCCAGCCCGACCTCGACCCGCGCAAGGTCAAGGACCTCGCGACGCTGTCCTTCGTGGAGGCCAAGGCGAACGCCGCCCTGCTGGGCCCGCCGGGGGTCGGCAAGACACACATCGCCGTCTCCCTGGCGGTCGCGGCCTGCCGGGCCGGCTACTCGATCTACTTCACCAGCCTCGACGACATGGTCCGCAACCTCAAGGCCGCCGAGACGGCAGGCCGACTCGCCGGCAAGCTCGGCACCTACCTGCGGCCGAGCGTACTCGTGGTCGACGAGGTGGGCTGTGCGCCACGAGGCGCTGATGGATCTCGCGGGATGAGAGGCCCGCCGCTGGTCCTCGCAGGGACTGGTTGAAGCTGGAGGCAGGCTGATCCCCGGGTTGGGGGTGAGGCCGGGAGCAGCCTCGACAACGTAGGGGCGGACCGGCACCACCAGACGGTTTGTGCCCGCAAGCGAAGACGGAATGGGTGTAAGGAAACTGAACCAGTGGTTGACGTCCCGTGAGTCGTCAGCGGCCTGCCAACTCTGGTGGATGGGTCGCTTTGCAGTGCTGGAGAGTGCTCTATCCGATGGCCTCTCCTCTTTCGGCGTCTTTAGCCTATGGGCGTCGAGAGGCCCGGACCAATACTGCGATTTGCGGTCCGTGGCGATGCTGCCGGGGTATAGCTGGGCACCGAAGCCGTCACAGAGATCCGCAGTGAACGTGGGAAGCGATCTGGCATCGCCCTTCCCGTCCGGCAGCAGGCCGGACGGCGGGCAGGCGCAATGCCCGCTGATGACGCCAGATCGTGGCGGAGTCGCCGTAGTACTCCGAGGACGGGAAAGCCGTCTGCATGGGGAAGGGCGACAGCGTGATAGCAGCAGGGCTGCTGTCGGGGAGGACCGTTGTTGAATAACGACGCGCCGTCGACAACGACTTGGCCGGGCAGTATGACGGCTGAGCGGCGGGCACTCGATCACCAGCGCAAGCTGCACCGATGGGCTAGGAATGAACCGGATCGCCGGTTTGATGATGTATTCAACTTGGTCTGCGACCGGGCTACTTTGGTGGTGGCCTGGGAGCGGGTGTCTGGCAACCGGGGTGCCAGGACAGCAGATGTGGACGCGGTTACCCGCTACCACATCGAAGAGCGTCATGGAGTGATTCCGTTCCTGGAGGAGCTTCGTTCCTCGCTCAAGGACGGGTCCTTCACCGCGCTGCCGGTCAAGCAGGCGGTGGTGCCTAAGAAGAACGGCCTGGTCCGTTATCTAGGAATTCCCACTCTGCGAGATCGCGTGGCACAGATGGCGCTCAAGCTGGTCCTGGAGCCGATTTTCGAGGTCGACTTCTACCCGTCCAGTTACGGGTATCGACCCGGGCGTCGGGCTCAGGATGCCATCGCCGAGATCCACCATTTCACCTGCAAGCCGTCGACCTATGAGTGGGTCATCGAGGGCGACATCAAAGCTTGCTTCGACAACGTCGACCATCACGTCCTGATGGACCTGGTGGCCGAACGCGTCAAGGACCGCAAGGTCCTGCGGCTGGTCAGCAGCTTTCTGCGGGCCGGGGTTGTCGAGCTGCATGGTGGGTTCGCGGAGACCCTGACGGGGACTCCGCAAGGAGGCGTTGCCTCACCGTTGTTGGCCAACGTCTATCTCTCGGTACTAGACCGGCATTTCTCGCGGATCTGGACTGGGAGATGACCCCGCCGTGGCGTCGGCAGTATCGACGTCGGATGGGGCGGCCGAACTTTCGCCTGGTGCGTTATGCCGACGACTTCGTCGTGCTTGTGCACGGCACCAAGTCCGAAGCGGAAACGCTGAAGGCGGAAATCGGCGAACTGCTGGCCAGCAAGCTGAAGATGACCCTCTCGGCGGAGAAGACCCACATCACCCATATCGACGACGGGTTTGTCTTCCTGGGCTTCCACATCCAGCGGAGGCCCTGGGGCAATCGCCAAGTCGTGCTCACCATTCCGTCCAAGCAAGCCTTGGCGTCGGTGATGCACAAGATCAAGAAGCTGACGAATCGAAGTGCGACTTCGCTCTCGTTGGAGGAGGTGCTGCGGACGGTCAACCCCGTCCTGCGGGGATGGGCTGCGTATTTCCGCTACGGCGTCTCGAAGAAGACGTTCTCCTACCTCGGCTGGTATGCGTGGTGGAGACTGATTCTTTGGATTCGCTACAAGCACCGCCACTTGACCTGGAAGCAACTGCGGCGCCGTTACTACGGAGCGGACCGCATCACGGAGGGTGGTCTCACCCTCTACAACCCGGCGAAGATGAAGGTCGAGCGTTACCGCTTCCGTGGAGCGCAGATCAGCACGCCATACAACATCGATGAGGTCGATCCGGAGAAGGCGCGCTTTCGCCGGACCAGCCACGACGATGTGGCCTTCGTCGGCCAGGTCAGTGAATACCTCGCCTGATTTATCGGATCACATGGAGAGCCGGATGCTCGGCCAACGGGCACGTCCGGTTCGGCGGGCGGGGATGGGAAAACCGACACCTGAAAGGGTGCACGGCGTCCCGTCCCCGACCCAACACCAGCCCCTCGAACGCGCCGAGACGAACCTGGTCTTCCAGGTGATCTCCAAGCGTTACGAGAAGGGCTCGATCATCCTCACCTCGAACAAGACCTTCAGCGAATGGGGCCAGGTCTTCGGCGACGAAGTCCTCGCCACCGCCATCCTCGACCGACTCCTGCACCACTGCGACGTCATCAGCATCAACGGCCCCAGCTACAGGCTCAAGAACCGCCTCGCCGCCATCGAACGAGACACCAGCGCAGCATGAGCCAGTGGTGCACATAACTCCGTACGCCGTGGTGCACTCACATCACACGGACACCCCGCTGCGTGTCGACGCCGACGGCGACCTCGTCCCTCCCTGTGTCACCTGGTTCATCGACTGCGCGACCAAGGCCATCACCGGCCTCGCCGTCACCCCGGCACTCCGACGCGCGCTTCGGTGCTGGCCGCTGGTCGTTCACGCTCGAAGACGACGGCCGCACCCGCACCATCACCAGCGACGCCGTCCGTTTCCGCAACCACGACTACATCGCCGACTGGATGACCGGCCAAGCCAGCCGCAAGGTCACCGTCTCACATGATGCCGGGCCCATGTCAGGGGGCGGGCTCCAGCTAGGGCATCCTGTCGGAAGATCGCACGATCGGGTTGAGCTGTGCGTCTGAAGAGTGACGGCTTTCCGTCCGGGCAGAGAATGCGAGCGTGATGGTTCCGCGTATGCGCCTTGCCCTCGGACGTTCGATTGCTGTTCAACCTCGCAGCGTCCCTGACAGCGGCCGCCCGTGCTTCAGTCGATCGCGCTCCGCTGCCTGGCATCAAGGTGGCGAGGTGATCTGCGCCTGTCGCCGGAGTGTCGAGGGGATCTTGTCCCGTTCGGGCCCAAGGGCACCGGAATGACATCGGCTTGTTGGCCGGCGGGACGGTAGGGAGTTCTTTCCCGGCGCGGGGCTCTCTGCCGGAGCTTGAACGCAAGCGGGCCCGCCCCTGGGCTTGGCGGTGGGCTTTCCCGTACTCCGGCTGCCCCCACTCGCAGAAGATCAGGCTCCCCGTCTGTTGGGGAGCATGCCGCACCATGCCTTTCCACCTGCAGATTTAGGACGGAGCATTCTCAGTGGGCGCGGTACACGTGACGTTGGTGCGGGACCGGGCCGGGCGGTCGGACTTTCTCCGGTTGCCGTATCGATTGCACGGCGGCGACGCTCTGTGGGCGCCGCCGCTGCTGCGGGAGCGGCGGCGCTTTCTGGATCCGGCGGTGAACCCGTTCTTCGAGTTCGGTGAGGCCGAGCTGTTCGTGGCGTACCGCGGCGGTAGGCCGGTGGGGCGGATCGCCGCGCTGGTGAATCACCGTCATAACGAGCTGCACGACCCGGGTGCCGGCTTCTTCGGCCTGTTCGACGTGGTCGACGACGTGAAAGTGGCGCAGCGGCTGCTGGACGCGGCAGCCGGCTGGCTGCGTGATCGCGGGAAGGGGGCGATGCTGGGCCCCACGAACTTCACCGTCAACCACGAAAGTGGTGTCCTGGTGGACGGCTTTGACCGGCCCCAGTGCTTTCTTACCCCGTACAACCCGCGCTACTACCCGGCCTTGGTCGAGGCTGCCGGGCTGACCAAGGCCATGGACTTCTATACATGGCATGGGCCGGTCTTGCCGGAGATACCGGCGAGTATGGTCCGGGCTGCGGAATGGGCCGCGCGCAGGTCCGGAGTCCGGGTCCGTACCGTCCGAATGGGGGACTTCGCCGCCGAGCTGCGGTTGTTCCGGGACATCTACAACGCTGCCTGGTCCGGCAACTGGGGTTTTACGCCAATGACGGATCGTCAGGTGGCTTATCTCACCCGTGAGCTGCGTTCGGTCGTGCGTCCGGAGCTGCTGCTGGTGGCCGAGGTCGGCGATGAACCGGCCGGAATGGAGCTGGTGGTGCCGGATATCTGCGTCGCACTGCGTGCCGCCGGTGGCCGGTTGACTCGTTGGGGTCTGCCGGTCGGCCTGCTCCGGATGCGACAGGCCGCACGGCGTATCACCCACTTCCGGGTGCTGGCCGCTGGCGTCCGCCCCGAGCACCGACGGCTCGGCCTGGACGCCTTGATGTACGCGAAGATGATGCGCACCGCCTACCGGCTGGGCTTCCGGACCTTCGAGATGGGGCCGACGCTGGAGAACAACCAGCCGATCATCCGCGTGGCCGCCCGGCTGGGCACGCGGACCAAGACCTACAGGATCTACCACCGCCGGATCTGAGCGCGCAGGCCGTAGCGGTGGGCGACCAGTCGCTCGGCTACTCGGTCCGGCATGAGCCGCCGGGCCAGGCGCAGCGCCGGCCCGCCTGCGCCGACGGCTACCACCGGCGGCGGATCGTCAGAGTGGACCAGGAGTCCGATCTTGTGCGCCACGTCCGCCGGGTCTCCTGCGGCTGCCTGCGCCCGGCGTACTGCGGCGGCGACCCGGCTCAGGTCGTCGGCGTACGGTGAGTCCGGCGGCGGCGTCCAGTCGAGCGTCTGGGCGATGCTCGACCGATGGGTAGGCGGGCTGCACGAGCGAGACCGTGATGCCGAACGGGCGGACCTCGGTGCGCAGGGCCAGGACGATGCCGCGCAGGGCGAGTTTCGAGGCCGCGTACCCGCCCTGGAACGGCACCGGGAAGTCGGCCATGAGCGAACCGACGAAGACCACCCGGCCCCAGCCGCGTTCCCGCATCCCCGC
This sequence comes from Streptomyces gamaensis, assembly GCF_042656465.1. Lineage (NCBI taxonomy): Bacteria > Bacillati > Actinomycetota > Actinomycetes > Kitasatosporales > Streptomycetaceae > Streptomyces > Streptomyces gamaensis. The sequence goes on along the minus strand of NZ_JBHSPB010000024.1, from coordinate 72,675 downwards.
CGTCACACGCCGGGTCAGGGCCACCGGCGCGAGCACGTTCGGAACAGCCGGGCCAGCGCATCGTCGGTCACCTCCTCCAGTGGTCCGCAGTGACCGGTACCGGCGTTGTTCACCAGAATGTCGACCGGACCGGCGGCAACCAGGCTTGCGACGCTGTCCGGATCGGTGAGGCCCCGTGGGAAGTGCCGGACTCCGTCGATCTGCTGTTGTGCCGGGATCACCCGGGGGTGCCGCTAGGTCCCGATGACGGTGTAACCCCGCGTCAGGAACCATGCGGCGGTGGCCCGGCCGATGCCGGATGAGGCCCCGGTGACCAGGACGGTGCGCCGCGCGGATGCTGCCGGGCCCGTCATGTCACCTCCGGAGCGGCCGTCGTAGATGGCACCGGCTGTCCGGTCATGGCCGCGTAGGCGGCCGGGATTGCGTCGAGCGTGACGGCTACGTCGGCCAGGTCATGAGCGGCGGTCGGCACCAGGCGCAGTTGCACCGCGTCCGGCGGCACGACCGGGTAGCAGACCGCAGAGCAGAACACGCCGTGGCGCAGGCGCACGGCTTCCACGTACTCGCCCGCCTGTGCAGCGGTCATCGCCAGGTGGACCGGCGTGATAGGACTGGCTGTCCCGCGCACCTCCATGCCCCGCTCGCGCAGCCCCGACTGCAGCGCTCGTGCGATCGACCAGCAGCGCCGACGCAGTTCCGGCCGGGTCCGGATGAGGCCCAGACGCACCCGGTTGCTCGCCACGATCGGCCACGGCAGGCTCTTGGCGAAGATCTGCGACCGCATCGTGTACCGGAGTCTCCACACCACCTCGCTGCTGGATGCGACGAACGCGCCGATGCTCGCGCCGGCTTTGGCAAACGTGGCGAAATACAGGTCGATGCCGTCGTGAGCGTCCTGTGCCTCGCCCGTACCACCGCCGGTAGGGCCCATGACCCCGAAGCCGTGCGCGTCGTCGACCAGCAGCCGGAAGCCATACCGCTGTTTGAGTGCGACAATGTCGCGCAAGGGCGCGACGGCGCCGGACATGCCGAAGACACCTTCGGTCACCACGAGCACCGCCTCGTCCGCCGCACGCTCGCGCTCAATCCGGGCGAGCACATCGGAGAGGCGCCCAACATCGTTGTGCGGGAAGGCCCTTACCCGCCCGTTGTGCAGCCGCACACCGTCCAGAATGCACGCGTGGCTGCCGCTGTCGTACACGAGCCAGTCCCGCCGGTCCAGCAGCGTGTCGATCAGGGAGACCATGCCCTGGTAGCCATAGTTCAGGAACAGCACGGCCGGTTTGCGGCAGAAGTCCGCCAGCTCAGTCTCCAGGGCCTCAAGGTCCTCCGTGTCCCCGGACATCATCCGCGAGCCCATCGGCGCGGACAGGCCATGACGGGCAACGAACTCAAGGTCGGCTGCCCGCACTTGGGGGTCGGCGGCGAGCCCAAGGTAGTTGTTCAGGCTCCACACCACCTGCGGCACGCCCTTGTAGATCATCCGGCTGCCGATATCGCCCGTCAGCCTGGGAAAACACGCCGCACCATGGAAGCTGCGCGACCGCACTGCGATCGGGTTGCTGGTGGACTCGACGAACTTGGCGAACAGATCCATGCGCCCCCCCGTGAGATGGGCATCGCAGGAATGGAAGTCCTAACATACGGGGATAACCTCGCCTGTGTGGCCCATTGCCGAAGTCTCCTCCACAGACACCGCGGGCCGCCTGCTCCGGGAGCGGTTCCGCCCACAGGGCATGCCCGACCCGTACCCCGGCTACCGCACGCTGCACGCCCTCGGCGGCGCATTCCGCAGCCGACTGCCCGGCAAGCCGGTGGTCCTCACCCACCACACCCAGTGCGTAACCGCCTTGCGGGATAGGGGCTTCGCCCCCGACCCCGCAATGTTCCGGCCACGGCTGCCGGGCTACTGGCGCGACGGCTTCCGGCCGACGATCCTGCGCTCCGTCCTGCTGATGCACGGCACGGCACACCGTGCCTACCGGCCCGTCATATCCCAAGCCCTGACCCCCCGGCGCGTTGAGGCCATGCAGGGCACGATCACGCAGGTCGCCGACAGGCTCCTCGATGACCTTCCCGCGTACGCCGACCAGCCAGTGGACTTGATCGCCGCACTGGCAATGCCGTATGCCGCCCGCGTGGCCGGTCTGCTCCTCGGCCTTGATGCCGACATGGCGACCCGCGCCGCAGGCCTCATGCGCCCGTTCGTGACCGCGATTGAGTTCACCACCGCTGACCAGCGCCGCGCGATCGAAACCGCCGACGACGTTGCGTGTACGCTCTTCAGCGGCATACTCGACAAAATGGCCAGCGCGCGTGGCCATACCTCTGGTCTGCCGCACGGGGACGACCTGGCGATCGACACGGCCTCACACTTCGGCCCTCATCGCCGCGAGGACGCCATCGCGAACCTGGCGCTGCTGTTCGCCGCCGGCTTCGACTCCACCGCCAGCGCCATCGGACTGTCCATCGCGACACTGCTCAACAACCCGGCACAAGCACGCCTAGTGCGGGATGACCCGCAGCTCGTCCCTACCGCCGTCGAAGAGCTGCTGCGCTTCGAGCCACCGGTCCAGATCCTGCACCGCGTCGCCACCAACTACAGCGCACACCCACAGATCACGCCGGGTACGGTGACAATGATCGTGACTGCGGCCGCGAACCGGGACCCGCAACAGCACCCCACCCCGGACCGGCTCGATCTGACGCGACCTCCGGTACGGGCCCTGACGTTCGGCGCTGGCCTGCATTTCTGTCCAGGCGCCGGGCTTGCCCGACTGGAACTGGCCGTCCTCCTGCCCCGCTTACTGCGCCGGTTCCCCGCTCTCCGGCTGGCGAGCGCACCCACGTTCCGGGCTCCGGGCATCGGTTTCCGCGGCATCGAACACCTACCGGTCTGGCTGTCTCCTCCCTGCGTACGCTCAGCTACGGTCGGCACAACACAAGCCCAACCAAGCTGATATGACGTGAATATCCAGTCTCGGATTTTGCGCGATGGAACGGGCCACGCGCCCGGAGGGTGTTCGGCTGTGTCCCGGCTGCCCCCACCGGAGGTGGGGCCCCACGCGGCCGGGCAGAGGGGCAGGGTGTCACAGCCTTTCCGGGGCATATGGGCCGAGGGAGTGCAGCGCTGCGCCTGGTACGGGTCGGTGACCTGTGCGCGGTTGTGCTGGTTGAACGTGTCGTAGCCTTGGCCGTTCTTGGCGCCCTTCCGGTGGAGGTTGGCCATGTGCTGCCCGATCGGTATCTGTGTCCCGTCGGCGGAGTCGGTCCACATGGCGTCCTGGCGGGGTGTGAGATGTCCGGTGGCCCGCTGGTAGGACCGGAGCGCGGCGAGTTTGGCCCCCCATGCTTCATCGCCCGGTTCCCAGACCATCCCGGCCTCGGGCGCGTCCAGCAGTTCCTTGCGGTGGGGGTCGAGTTCGCCAGCGCGCAGGGTCTTGCGGCTGGTGCACCCACCGTTCGAGGGGGCCTTGGTGGCGACGCCGGCTTCGGCCTCGGTGCCGTAGGGGACGGCGTACAGGCCGGTGATTTGGTTCTCCTTTCGCCACCGCAGCAGGGCCTGGTAGCCCTCCAGCCAGGCCAGGGACTGTGGCCGGTACACCCGCGTGCGGAGGAAGGCCACGATGGTGGCGGCGTCGCGCGGGCTGGCGAAGTGGAGGAGCGCGGACTCGGCAGCGGCGTCGGCGCCGTCCTGTTCCTCGCCATCGCCCTCGCCGCTGGCCGCGACGATGCGTCCGTCCTCATCGCGTCGGATGTGGACCTTGCGCTTGCCGCTGGAACACGGGAGGCGAGCTGCTCGACCAGGCGCTCATCGTGGGAGCGCAGGCCCTGGAAGACGGCTACGAGGGGACGGAAGCTGGCGCTGGCGACTATGTCGGTCGGGTCCTCGCCGGGCTGGAGGAAGACGGGCACGATGATGCGGGCGGTCTGCGTGGTGCCGTCGCGGTTGGGCCGGAGTGCGCGGCCGATGTTCTGGACGATCTCGACCTGGGAGCCGAGGGTGTCGGCAAAGCAGATCGCTTCCACGCCCCGCTCGCCGGTGATGTCCACGCCTTCTCCGAGGACCTGTACGGATGCGAGGAACGCGCGGTGTACGCGCCGGTTGTTGGCTTCGATGCCGTCTGCGAACTGGCGCAGGACCTCGCGTCGTTCGGTGACGAGGCGGTCGCCGCACAGCCATGCCGACCCAGACGCGGTCCGGCGGCACGCGGCGGCCGACCTCCAGCTCGTAGAACTCCGCGTCAACTGACGAGGCGGGGAGCCGGTCCGCGGCCGCCAGGCCTTCGTCCGTAGCGTCGTTGACGTACAGCTGCGCGGCTGTCTCCGGCAGCTTCTCCGCGACCGCGGTGGCCTCCTCGACCTTCTGGTGGAACGTCATCACGGTGCGCAGGTTCCACTTCGCGGAGTGCTCCAGGAGCGCGGTCTGCAGGAGCGCCATGCGCCGGCCCGCAGCGCCTCCTCCGACTCGCCGAAGACTGGGGAGGGGTCGCGGATTTCCAGCACGTCGATCTCGAACCCGGCGAGGATGCCCCGCTCGATCGCCTCCGAGAGCCCGAGCTCCGCCAGCCACGGCCCGTACGTCTCGGAATCCTGGCCCATCGACGCATGGCAAGAACTGCGGCTGCAGCAGTCGAAGATGCTGGACCGCAAGACCGGCGAGCACGTCGACTTGCTCTTCGCGATGCGGGCCCGCTGGGTCGCCAAGAGCTACGTCAACGGGACGATCATCCCGTCGCTCTGCCAGAAGGCCAGCGTCCCGACCGCCGATGTCCGGGGCAACATCACCAGCCATCGGGCCCGCTCCACGATCGCCAGCCAGCTCTACAGCGCCAAGGAGCCGATGACTCTGTTCGAGCTGCAAGCCTGGCTCGGTCACCGGAGCCCGGAGTCGACTCAGCATTACGCCAAGATCACCCCGAACGCGCTGGCCAGGGCCTACAACGACGCCGGGTACTTCGAGCGCAACGTCCGCACCATCGAGGTTCTGGTCGACCGGGACGCGGTCACCTCCGGGGCCGCCGTGTCGGGCGAGCCCTGGCCGTACTACGACCTCGGTCACGGGTTCTGCACCTACACCTTCTTCGAGCAGTGCCCGCACCGCATGGCCTGCGCTCGCTGCGACTTCTACACGCCGAAAGTTTCAGCAAGGGGCAGCTCCTGGAGGCCAAGGACAACCTCCAGCGCATGCTGGCAAGCGTACCTCTCAGCGACGAGGAACGCGCCGCCGTCGACGACGGCCAGGCCGCACTCGACCAGCTCCTGGAACGGCTGGTCGACGTTGCCACGCCGACCAGGATGACGCCCCGCGAGATCGGCGTTTCCGGCGACGGCAACGCTCCTGCCGATCGTTGCCGTCAACCAGGGGGAAAGCTGAACTACTTGACAAATCAGATCCCACAGAACACGCCGTTGGCGCGTCGAACGCGCTCTGGGGTGGATCATGAACGCCCGCCGCAACGTGAGGGATTACGAGCACCTTCCACAGCACAGCGAAGCACACCTGAACTGGGCACTCATCACCCTCATGGCAAGGAGGATGACTCGGAAGAAGCTCGCCCCCGGCTAGACAAAGAAGCCAAAGCTCGTCGGCTGATGGCCCTGACTCACCCGAGGAAGAAGAGATCGGCCTCACTAATTTTGTGCAAATATTGAACCACTGCCCCTCGGAGTTCCTCCGCCACTGACAGATCTGGTGACAGGTCGTCTGGGACGCTTGGACAGGTCTTTGTCTTGTCGTCATCCGACGGGATCACTGCCGTGACTTTGTATTCTGCGCGTGAGTCATCACAAGACACCGTTTTCACGGTGTGGTTTTGATCTGCCTGATTGCCGTCCAGGCAATCGCCAACGCTCACGTCGAGCAAGGACGCGTCAGGAGTCGCCTTGCAACCGGCGACCAACACCGTCACCGACAGGACCAGCCCTAGCACGCCGAGACTGACCTTGGAATTCAGGCTCCGCCGGACAAACATCCTCAACCCCACCCCGTCGCTCACGACCTCCGCTTTGTTGGATTCGTTGTTGGTCTCACCTCACGGTGCCTCTTCGAGCTGACGTGAGCTGGCGAGTCTCGCTGGATCATCCCGCTCGGCCTGGTTTGTCTCGGTCGTTCGTGTACGCGGGCACTACCCTTCCCACAGGCCGCGTTGAAGGTGCTCTACCTCGCAGTCCTCAGGCTGATTGCCCCCGAGCACGCGATGTAAACCACGTCGCGCCATACTGGAAGAAGGCGCTGAACCAGTTCTCACTGTTCTCCGAGGACCGGCTCAGCACCACATGAATCTAGAGGACTTACACAATGTCCCGGACACGCCCCGGCTGCCCATCTGTAGGGTGTCGTTTGATCACTTCACCCGGACCTATCGCAGGTCAGCTCTCAGGGGAGGGACTACCACCCTCAAGCTCTACGGGCTCTGGGGGGACCTCGGACGAAAGGTTGGGGAATGATTCGTATTCGTCCCCTGATGGGCCGGGAGATACATCGCCACCGTAGGTAGCAATGACTTCGCCGGTTACGATGTCGACCAGCTCGATGATGTCGTTTGCGTAGAACCCGACCGTGATGTCCTCGGTGGAGATGGGATTGAGTGCTCCCGACCCCAGTACGGCTCCGATGCTGAGCCCCCAGAAGTGGTGGCCCTGGTAGGCGGGATTGTAGTTGACGGCGGTCCTTCCGGTGAGGGACCCCCTGTAAGTGACCCGGGTACGGAGGGTACCCCTGCTGGCAGTGAGGTTGACCCTGACGGCCTGGCCAGGTTCCAGTCGCACCCTTACTCCGGAAGTGCTGCCGACTGTCACGGTGTGAGTTTTGGTTTCGCTCACGCCCCAGGACTGAGTGTAGGACAAAGACGTCTCACCACCACCGCCGGTTCCCAGGAATTCGACCTTGTAGGTAAATTTCTGCCCGACAGTAAAGCTACCCCCAGTCGACCATGAACTGCTGACCGTGTTGCTGACCTGCTGGGAGATGCCAGCATCGAAGTCGGCAGGTACGCTGCTATTATTCCTCAGAATCTTATTAGCCACGATGACAGGCTGGGACGAAATCCCGATGATCTCAGCGCGCTGCACCGTGAGATTGGTTGTGACCTCCTGCCAGCCGTAAGTCCTGTAAAGGTCTCCCCACGGGGTAGGGCTCTTGACGTAAGCATCGTTGGGCCGCCTGCCGAAGTAGCGCTCCACGGCACTTTTCAACGGCGCATCAGTGACTTTGAAAGTGTTGCGTTCAACGTCTGAGATGACATGATACTCGCTCCCGCTCGCAGAGATCCTGGAACTCGCGGCAGTCTCGCCTGCTTTGATATCGACATTAACAGCCACTTCAATCCTCTTTCGTTAATCGGAGTAAGATCCGGACTGCCGAACCCCTTCCAACCTCCGCGCAGACGCCCCCATGCAGCACCCCTGACCTGTAGTGATGTCACCACCCATCGCCCTCGGAGCCCCAGATTGAAAGAGATTCATTATGGAAAGGGGTGGCGGGCGCAGGTATTCACCGCTTCCGTTGCGTTGAGAATTCATTTTAAATAGTGGATACACGTCGTTGCTTGACTGAAAGGTGGGTAGCTGGATCCGCCATGACCGACATCCGGTCGAAAGTTGACGGGAAGTGATTGGATCCTGCCTGTATTAGACTGAAGCAACTGTGAGGCCTAATTGCTGGATCCAACTACATCCTGCTCGCCTTTGAGAAACGGGCGGCGGTCCATTGTGGGGGAATTTGGTTTACTTGGGGAGAATCTCGTCCAGAATTGGCCACCTGTCGTGTATCCCGTGACCGGGCTTTCCCGGGAGTCGGTAATCGACCTAATGTGGCGGGCGGTTCGGGCGGGGGCTGGCCGCTCGTTCTCAGGCTTTTCAAGAAGCCTGAACCATGTGGGCTGAAGATTATTTGCAGAGATTCTCGATGGGTGCACCTTCGTAGCAGGTTTGCTGCTCGGCCTCTCCCCGCACCCGCGAATAAGTCTCAGTATTGCGGTGGCGTCTATCGGCTGTCAACGTTCAGAAGATAGATTCACCTTTTAAGACGGGGGTCTTCTGCAGCCTCGGCTCTGGGTGTTGAGGCGGAGGGCAAGATGCAGGGCTATTCCAAAGTCGCTTGAGCTTGGTGTTGTTGCTGGCACGGTCAGGGCATCGTCATGCTCGCGGAGTCTCCGGTTTGATCACGTGATATCCAGGGCGGTGAGGGGCGGGTGGTGTCGCGGGCGTGATGGCGGAGGCTGGCGGCGATGTTAGTGCGGTCGGTGAGCCGGAGTGTGCCGATGGCGAGGTTCCGCAAGGTGGCCATGGCCCAGGGCGCGATGCCATCACGTACCGGTCTCCGGCACCAGGCGTAGTGGGCAATCCCACCCTCTTGGGGCCGGCGTGTGGTCGACCGGGGTGAAGGCGGTGCGGGGCCGTCTCGCGCACGGTGCCTCAGCGATGCCGGGTGACGCTGGTGACATTGAACCTCTTTCATCCTCCGTTCTTACAGGTCAGCGGCCTGTTGTGATCGAGGAGCGGGGAGAGGTTGACCTGGGGTGTTGTGCCGAGGCGTGGCACCAGCCCGAAAGCAGCCATCACTCTCCCGAGACGGGATGAAAGAGGTTCAACTGACCCTCAACAACCAAGATCAGCCGTTGACTGGGCTCTGGCTCACTTCCGTGGTAACGGAGCGTCATGTCGCGGCCGTGAAGCTGACGCCCCGAAACTATGCGGGCCAACGGAATCCGAATGTCATCCCAGCGGGGTGTCAGCCCGGTTGTCGGATGCCCGTCGAGTAGGGTCGCTCACCTCCGGACGCCGTAGTGCGGCTGACGAACCCCAGGCCAGAGCCGCCTACCGAGGTCCGAATCGTACTGACAGTGAAATCGGCGACGCTGCGTTACCGCCGGAAGCGATCCAGAGCCGTTCTATTTACAGGCCCTGTCAGCCCGCTGACGCAGCATCCACCCCTCCCCCAAGGGACCGGTAGCGTGCCTCCCAGAGCTACCGGCCTCGCCGCCGGTATTCGCGCAGAAGCATCCGCAGTGCCGCGGAGTGGGAGGGGCTCGCCGGCGCGCACATCACGGCCGCGCCCTTCGCCAGGGCTGCGTCGGCCGTGAGCACCTTCACGGTGATGAGTGCACGGAGGAAGGCCCGGTTGTCGGCCGGCACGTGCTCGACCAGGGACCGGCTGACGAGCAAGTCCTGGCGCGCACGGGTGAGAAGGGATGTGATCAGTGCTCGTGTTCCCAGGCTGTCGCGGCGTTGCTCAAGGTCGCTGCGGGAAACGTCATGCTGCTCAAGCGTCTTCAGGGGGATGGTGAGCCGCCCAGCACTCAGGTCCTCGCTGAGGTCATTGACGAAGTCGAGGCGCTGATGCCCATCGATATAGGCGCGGCATGCCATGCCGCTCGCTCCCGGGTCGGCATTCGGCGGCAGCAGGAGGCAGGCAATGAGCATGAAGGCGGGCAGTGAATAGTCGTAGATGTACTGCTGGTACTCCGCTTCGCCAGCGAACTCCTTGAAGTCCCTGTCCACACGAGCTCCGGCCATGAAGGCCTCCACCCGAGATCGGAGCCAGGGGACGGCCTCAACGGAGGTCAGCAACGCGCGCAGCAACGGTTCCCGGCTCTCGCCGCTGGACAAGGCGCAGCGGACATCCTCTTCCCAAGCCGCCGCGCTGGCCGTGTTGCTCGGTGTTTCGCCATCGAGCATCACATCGGTGTAATGCATGAACGCGGTCACAGCAATCACATGGGGAACCAGCTGCGGTGGCAACAGCAGCCGTACGGCGAGGTACGCCGGGCGATCGTAGGCCGCAACCAGCGCCTTCTGCCTGCTGTAGGCGTCCCGCACTCGTGCGTCGTCGATGCCGGCCACCGTGAGGGTCCTGTCCCATGTGTACACGATGGAGATCTCCTGTGTTCGTGACGGAGGCTTGAGCCTAGCCTCCAGAGCCGCCGGGCCGTCCAGGGCCGCCGCCCCCGGATCCGGACGTCGTGGATGTCCCTGGGCAGCAAAGCCTCGGCCGCGGAGCGGTCCCGGAACTGCGCGAGCGGATCCCTCGGACCACCACCGACGCCAAACGGCCTGGTCGTTCCTGCCCGGCCGTCCCACGCCACCGAACGCCACACCCACATCACGAAGAGCCTCCGGCCTGTTTGGAACCGGGTGGTGTTCACCGTCTGGCCATGGGAGGGCACCGCGGGATACGACGCCTATCGGTGTTCGGCACCGAGCCGCGGCACACCGAGAGCGTCCGAGCCAAGCTGAAGCGCTTGGTCAGCCCGCACCGGCCACCCCAGACCCCAACCCCAGCCTGAACCCCGACGAACTATCGCAGAGCACACTCAGTGCCCGTTTGGGAAGTCGCTGAAGTGATCTTCTGGGGGGCCTAGCCTGGTGTGGTGGCCGATGGTGATGGCCGGGCGATGGTCCGGTACTGCCCGGTCTGTGGTGAACGGCTTCGCCTGGACGCCAGCCCGCGGGCTCGGTTCTGTTCGGCGGTGTGTCGTTCCAGGCACTGGCATCAGGCCCGCCGGGTGCGGGCGAGGGTGGTGGCCCTGATGAAGGTCCGGGACGCCGCGGAGTGTCCGTCGTGCGGGACACGGTGGACGCCGGGGGTGGAGCATCCGGCTGGGACGGTCTATTGCTCGCCGAAGTGCCGGACGAGGGCATGGCGGCAGCGACGGGAAGCGTTCAGAACAGCGTCACAGTGACGCCGACGCGAACGCTCTTTTTACCCATCTCCCTTCGAGTTTGACCGAGTTGTGGTCAAGCCTTGTTGACGATCTCGCGGCGGGAGGACGCTCCCGAGGAGCGAGGGGCCGCAGGTTCCTTGCGGCCCCGAGTGCCGCTCCCGGCCCCGGAAGGGGTGGTGTTCCCCATGCCGGAGGAGAAGGTCGGACAGGTCTCCCGGCGCCGTTACGACGAGATCGTGGCCGGTGACCGGCAACTGGTCGCCCAGATAGGCCGGGCGATGTTCACCATCGGTGACCACGCCCTGGAGATAGAACCGATGCGGCCCGTCGGCGGGGCAGTTCCGCACTCGGACCCCCTGTTCGGGGTGAAGGCGTCTCTGCAGGTCTATGCCGACGACATCGGCCTGTCGCTGAAGACCGTGCTGCACTACCGGTTCGTGTCGCACCGGTGGCCGGCCGGCAAGCGCCGTGACGCCGTCTCGCACAAGGTCCACGCGGTGCTGGCCAACATCCCCGACGACGCCGAACGGTTCGCCGCGATCGACGAGGTGCCCGTCGACGAGGCAACGGGCTTGCGCCGGTGGACGGCGGACCTCGCCAAGAAGCGGGCCGGCCACCGTCCCGAACGCCCGGGAACGGTCGAGGAGAAGGTCGAACGCATCCACGACCTGGCCGTCGACGAGGACGTCGCGGTCACCGCGACGCGGGACGTGCTGCGGCGGCCGGCCGTCGCCGCCCGGCTGCTGGAGGACACCGACGTCCGCCGCACGCTGATCGAGGCCCAGAAGCCCGAACACCGCGTCGAGGCGGTGCACAGTGTGGTCAAGGACGATGTCGCCGCGGCGCAACTGGCCTCCGACGTCTGCGTCGGCCCGAGGTGGCCGCCCGGGTCGCGGCCGACGACCGGGCTCGTCTGGCGGTCAACCGGGCCCAGGCCGAACGCTCCCGCCAGCAGGCCGAGGCCTTCCGCCGCACCTCGCCCGTCGCGCCGGCTATCCGGAACATCGAGCGGACCGAGGACTTCGTCGACCTGCTCGGCTCCATCCACCGCTTCGTGCGCGAAGCTTCCCACGCGGTCGGCAAGCTGCGCGGCCGGGAGTGGAGCGGGGACGAACGCGAGGTCGTGCTGAACAACATCGGCCGTGCTCGCGCGGTGCTGGACTGGCTGGAGACCGCGGTCTCCACCGGCCGGGTCGACATGGACGAGGAACTCGCCCGCATGCTGCGGGGGGAGTAAGGATGCGCAAACGCTCCCCGGCAGCGGAGCGTCACGCCGAGCTCATCCAGATCGCCCTGGTCGAGGCAGCCCCTTCGGGGCTGCCTTTCAAACGCCTGATGGGGGCCTGCGAGCTGAGCGAGTACCAGACCCGCAGCGGTCTGACCGCCCTGCGCGACCTGGCCGCGAAAAAGGGCTGGCCTCCGCTGGTCTGGACCCGGGACATGGGCTATCACTTCTGCGCCAGCGAGATCGAGCTGGAGGAGTGGGAGAGGGCCTGGGTCAGCGAGAAGCTCACTCAGTTCCGGCGGATGATCAGCGGCACGCTCGCTCCACATCTGGCCCTGTTCCCCAAGAGCCGGTGGGCGAACTACCTGAACACGCAGATCGAAGCGGTCAAGGCCACCTTGGAGATGGCGGCTTCACAGTCCGGATGAACTCTCACGGCTCCGGGACGCCGAGGCGAGACGGAAAGGACCGGGGTTCTGGCCGGCGCCCACCAGCACCTGTCCGGCCAGGACCCCGAACCCTGTCCGATGCCCCGGTGCCGCCGCTACCCGTCCGACATGACGGACGCCGAATGGGCCCTGCTGGAGCCGATGTTGCCGCCCGCGGCCTGCGAGATCGGCCGGGGCCGGCCGGAGAAGTGGCCCCGCCGCGACATCGTCGACGGCATCCGCTACGTCGTCTTCCCTGTCAAGTCAGCGTGTTGAGTTCTGGCAGGACTTGGTCGCGCCCGGACTCAGGACTGTGGTCCTTCGACGGGGTGGACCGGGCGGCGGCCCTGGAGGGGGATCACGTTCGGATCCTGCTGGGCGAGTGCTTCACGGAGTTGCTGGTTCTCCAGGCTGAGCTGGTTGATGACCCGAATCAGTTGAGGAACATCTTCCCTCAGCTGGTTGAGTTCCTTGTTCTTGTTGGCAATGGTCGTTTTGAGTTTCCCGATGGTTTCGCGGAGCCGGGCCTCGACATCCGGGGTCGCGCCGCGCTGCCGGACGTATTCATAGAACTCGTTCTTCAGGTCAGGGTGCCGCTGGGTGAGAGCGTTTCTGGGGACGTCCGCTTCGTGGGCGAGGGCGACGATCGTGAGGGCCCCGTTGGAGTTCTGCGGGCTGCCGGACAAAATGCGGTCCATCGCGGCGCGGATGCGGACGCGCTCGTCGGGTGCGGGGCTCATGCGGGGCTCTCTTGACGGGTGATACGGGTGCGGTCGTGTTCGTCGGCGTAGGAGCGAAGCCGGGTGGCGTTGGCGCGGATGCGGTCGCCGACGGGTTGGGGCGTGTGGACGGCCTTCTTGTCCAGGAGGTCGGCGCGTTCACGGAGCTGGGCGGCATGGTCGTCGGTGCGGACGCTGTTGCCGCAGCCGGGAACGCATCGGTCCAGGGCGGGTGCCTCGCGGAGCGTGCTGTTGGCGCAGAGGGCCCGGTCGCGTTTGTAGAGGCAGAGCAGGAGCGCGTGCGGGTTGTCGTAGAGCACGGCGCCGTCGCGAGCGAGGAATTTGCGGGCGAAGTTGGCTTTGATCTCGCGGCCTTCGAAGCGGGGTGTGCGGGCGGCCCGGAGGAGTGCGTGTCGGGCAGCAGGGCCGGAGACTCCGCCGCCGACGTCGAAGTGGTCCCGCAGTTCAGCGGCTGTCTCGGCGACGCTGAGCGCGGTTTCCACGTCGATGAGGCGGTGGATGCCGCTGCGGCTGCGGGAGGCGTACCCCTCGGAGACCTCGGTGGCCAGGGCGGTGCGCATGTGGCCGTACTGAATGGCGAGAGCGACTAGGCCGCCGGGGCGGCGGGCGATGTGCCAGGCCAGGGACCTGCGGAAGCGGGTGGTTCCGATCGCGCCGTGAGGGTCGGGCGGGATGGTCTCTTCGGGCAGTCCCTGGGCGGCGGCCTCGGCGTTGGCCCAGGCCACGAAGTCCTCGATCCGGACGCGCATGGCAGACGCTTTGAGGGACCCTGTGTATGGCCGTGTGGAGCGGAATTGGTGGGAGTCGAGGTCGAACAGCAGGTGGCCGTCGGGGACGATGCGTTCCAGGACGCGGATGGCCCGGACCACGGGCGTGATGGCGACCCATGGAACGTCGCGTTCGGCGCCGCCGGACAGGTGATTGCCGTCCTCATCGGTGACGGTCTTGTAGTGGTGACTGCGGATCAGGTGATGTCCTGCGTGACCGTCTGCCCCGGGCTCCGGATCAGGGCAGCAGCCCGCCCGCATGCCGAGAGTCTCCTGGGGGCGCATTCCGGTCAGGTACGCGCAGACGATGAACGCGGCCGTGCCCAGGTGACGCATCAGCAGGGGCGCCTCGTTGAAGTCGAGCGCCGTGCGCCAGGGCGCCCCAGCGATCTGTCCCGTCACGGGAAGCGTCAAGGGGCAGGGTCCTGGCCGCTCGGCGGCGATCCGCGTCAGGCCGCGCTGTGCGGTGCGGACGGTCACTTGGTTCAGCGAGGCTCCCGTCACGCCGGCGAGGTAGGTACTGGCCAGGCAGCCGGTGCCGTTGTTCCTGGAGGCCGGTAGCGGGGAGCCCGCCGCGAACATCGCGTCGAGGTAGGCGTCGAGAGCGGTTCGCCCCTCCGGCGTCGAGGGTGCCCGGGCCGCGATGCCGCGAAGGCGGCAGGTCTCGGCCCAGGCGGCCAGGATGTCGTCGGCGAGCTCGTCGATCATGCGCATCGCCCAGGTCAGCAAGGGACTCATCGTCTCCTCTGACAGTGGCTCCCTCGCGTTCTCGCCGCCGCCATCGGCGGCTGCCGGGAGATAGTTGTCCACTCCGTGTTCGTCCCACGGCGGTCGTGCGATCCCGGTCGGCCGGGCGCTGAGAGAGTCGTAGGCCCATAGGCGAGTCACCGCGGTCAAAGCCTTCACCGCCATCTGCCGGCTGGCGGCGGTGTCGCGGACGAACAGGCCGTACTCGTGCAGCACCGGCCTGGTGCAGTCCGCGAGAGCGGGCAGGCCGCGTTCATCGAGCCACTTCGCCAGCTGTGTCCAGCGGATCACTGTGGCGGGCGTCTCGTTGGCGGATGGTCTGGAGCGCATGGTGACGCCGCGGTTCTTGAGGAAGATGCGTCGCAGTTCGCCGTTGATGAGCGTCCAGGCCATCAGTCGCAACTCCTCGCGCAGGGCCTGCGGGCATCGGTCCCAGAAGATCGACTTGCGGGGCTGACTGGGGTTCTCGATCAAAGGAGCCATGGGCCAAGTCGGCTCTGCATAACGAGCGTTGAGGTGGGCGTGCTGTGCGCTCACCCGGTGCGGCGGGACGACCGGAGTGGTGGGGGTGGGCAACGGGAGCCGGAACGCGTCGGGCTCGGGGGCAGTGGTCACGGGTTGAGGTCTCCGGTCAGCAGGTGGTCGACGATCTCGCGGTCGGTGCTGGTGGTCCGGGCCAGCGCGTGCTGCCAGCCGCCTTCGCCGATCTTGTTCTTCAGGTCTTCCAGCCGGGCGTGGGCATCGCCCCAGTCGCGAGCCCAAGCCGTGGTGGGCAGCACGGACCGGAGGTGGTCGAGGGCCTGGTGCAGATGGGCCAGGCGGGGGTGATGATCAGCGTGGACTCGGGCGTTGGAGCAGGCCAGACACATCAGGAACGAAGCCCCGCAGCCACCGTCCGCAGCCGGGACGGGACTGCCGATGGTGTCGGAACAGTCGGCGGTCGCGGTCTCCGCGTGGACCGGATCACGTGTCTGGCTCAGCTCGGCCACCAATCTCACCGCCGCCCGGGCCCGGCGGACGGCAGAGGCGGCCCCGGCGGCGATGACAGGAACGGCGGCAGCCTGAACCCGCTGGTCCGGCAGGACGTAGATGCGGTCGTGCGTATCCTGCGAATGCTGTGCCCGTTCGCCCTGTTCGACGGCCAGCACGGTGCGGCGGCCTCGCTGGAACGGCGATCCGCCGAGGCCCGCATCCTTGCCCCAGCCCTTGGCGTCGTCGGCGCTGATGCCGAACCGGATCGGCCCGGCCGCTGGTGGCCGGTCCCGGTCAGCGGTGATCTTGTCGGGGCGGTGTGTGCGCCAGGCGAGGAAGTAGTCGGTGCCGGGGACGAGTTCGGCGGCCAGGGCCCGGGCGAAGCGGGTCGCCTGCAGGGCCTGCGTGATCAGTCGGCCCGGGGAACCGGCACCGCTGTCGGTGACGTTCTCGGTCTCGTAGTAACGGCCGGCGCCTCGACGGTGCTTCTCCAGCGGGATCCGGTAGGTCGGATGCCCGTCCGAGCCCGGGTCCGGGACGGCTCGGGGCGTGACAGCGCGGTCGATCACCGACAGATTCCACCCGTACTCAGCCATCAGCAGCACCCCCAGCGCGGTGGCCTCCGCGCGGGACAGGAACAGCCGCTGCCAGGTCACCTCCGACCGCACCCCGCCCAGGACCCTCTTGTATCTCCCAACCAGGGAGGCCTGTCCGGACGGCCCACGCGTGTGGGGCAACGTGCCCGTGCCGGCCAGGATGTCCAGGGCCTCCCCGACCTCCCACTCGAGGCTGCCCGCGGCGTACTCCCCGCCCCGCCAGCGCTCCAGGTGCCGGGCGTTGTCCTCGATGCGCAACAGCGCGGCCCGGAACATCTGCCGGGCCGTGCCTTTGACCTGATCGAAGTCAGCATCGCTGAACGACTGCCGGGAACTGGGCAGTTGCCCGATGCGCCGGGCCAGTTCCTCCGCCACCGGTCCGGCCTGCAGGCGGGCATCGTCCCGGAGCAAGGCCGTCACGGTCCTGAAGCGCGACCGGCCGCTGTTGGTCGCCTTCGATGCCTGCCACCAACGCTTGAGCAGTGCGGCCGTCAGCTCGTCCAGATCCCGCGGGGGATGTTCCTGCTGCGAGAGGAACCGCGCGAACAAGGCCACATGGGTGTACTTAACCTTCGAGGTGGCGTGGCGGGTCCAGGCACCGTCGCAACGGGCGGCGAACAGCCGGGCGAGCGAGTGCCGGAGCGACGCCTCGCCGGGGAGCGCGGAGAAGTCGTACTCCTTGACGTGCCCAGTCGCGTTGGCGTGGCGGACGACCAGTCCGTCAGGGTGCAGCGATTCAGGGCGGCGATGGTCAGCCGGAGGCAGCGATGCCTTGCGTCCGCGACGGCTCACGCGGCACCGCCCGATCCGGGCGACATGCGGACGTCGATGTCCTGGATGCCCTCCGCGTCGCGGACCACGCGGGCGAACAGCCCGTCCAGATCGGGCATCGGCGCTTCCTGCGGCTCGGCCGCGTCGGCGAGCATCGACTGCAGCTGCAGGTGCCGCACCGGCGCCAGATACGTCTCGACCGTCGTCTCCCGCGACGCATGACCGAGCAGCCCCTGGACCATGAACCACGGGTCGCCGTAGAGCAGGCGAAAGTCCCGCCGCTCGGCCGGCGTCAGCCCGTAGCGGCGGTCCATCACTGCGTTCAGCACGACCAGCATGAACAGGGCGAACGAGTGCCTGGCGCTGTGCACCGTCGCGTATGGGGCGTAGGTCTTGTGCGGGTCCCAGCCCAAGTGCCGGGGCGGAGTCAGGACGCGCTCGCACCACTGGTTCGCCGTGCGGAACACCCCGTCCCATGAATGAGGCAGGAACGGCAGGCCCTGCTCGTTCAGCCACAGCCACAGCGGCTCCGGGCCCTCCGGGCCCTCGGCGAACAGCAGCATCCGCTCCCGCCAGGTGAGCCGGTTGAGCTCTTGCTCGCCCAGGACGCCGTCCCGGTCGCACCAGCGCACCACCGGCTTCAGTCCGCGAGTGACCTCAATGACCAGCCGCATCACCCGAAGCCGCTCATAGCGGCCGTGCCTCTGGGCCTGCCGGATCGCCCAGGCCCGCGACGACTCCATGTACGTTTCCACGTCGCCGACCGCGCCGGCCGAGACATAGAACGTGCGTGGCTTCTTCGACCGGGTCACGGCGGCGGCGACCTTCCCGTGGCAGTACCGGCTTCCTGCCAGGCGGAACGTGGGGACCTCGAACGTCAGCAGCGACCCCGCCTCCAGGCGCCGTAGCCCCGACGATGTCACCGTCCGTGCGAACGCCACGTTCCGGTCTTCCAGACGTCCCACCCAGCCCCTCTCGGACACCCCCTCGCGGGTGTGTCCACGCAACCCGACATTGACCCACAGGCGCCACGTCCGCGGCGTCAGCCAGTGCACGTTCGACGGCCTGGCGTCCTTGGCCTTCGCCGCCGCGACCGTCAGCACCTCACCGCGCCGCCCCAGCACCTGCTTGGTCACCACCGGACTCCGCCGGATCAAGCCCTCCTTCACCGCCCAGGTGAACAGCCCCGCGAATGCCGCCAGTTCACGGTTCCACTTCGATCCGCCGATCCGCTGCGGATTCTCGATCGCATTGCGACGCCAGTGCTCGTAATCCTCCAGGTCCCGCGTCGTCGCCTGCGTCCAAGAACGTCCCTGACTCCACAAGAAGGAGAGAAGCAGCGCGATGTCCGTCACGTAGTTGCGCTTTGTCTCGACCTCATGCCTGCGGAAATCCGGCGACTGGACGTACCGGCTCAGCATGGGGTCGACGCTGTAATCCGGCGCCAGGAAGATCGGGTCACCCGCCCGGACCCCGAGCGCATCCTCACAAGCCATCAGCTCTTCCCACCCCGCCAGCAATCCACCGCGTACCTGCGACCGGATCCCTCCGGACGGCACCCAGCACACCCGCCACTCCACCCTGACCGCACCCCTCTCGATCGGCTTCAACATGCCGATTCAATAGGGAAACCTTCGACCTGGGCGACAACTGGCGCCATCTCTGCCGGGTGGAGCCGGAGCCGATCGACGTGGTCAAGGCGCTCGGTATCGTGCCCGAGCGGCCGCAGCCGTACTGGGGGTGGGGCACGATCCCCGACGCCTACGGGCGGATGTGGGACGGCGACGACGGAGAGAGCCCGGTACCCGCTCCCCCGCAGCAGCCCTGGCCCTGGCCCAACGCGCCGGCCCCCACACTGACCACCCTGCACTGCCCCGGCCAGTACACGCTCCTGCAGGATCTCGACGATCAAGACCGCTGAACCGGGACGGCCGGTCCGGCAACCCCTCGGTGGCGCGGCCGGGGCGAGGCCACTGAAGCTGCCGACCGCAGCAGCGGACGACTCGCTCGTGTCGTCCGGCCCGGGTCGCTCGTGTCGTCCGGCCCGGGGCCTGCCCGACCGACCGGGCGACGGACGACTGCCCGCCGCCCGACTCTCACAACCCCGCCCGCGCCTTCGGGGTTCCGCCGGTACGCCCAGCCGTACGGCCGCTGGCTCTCCGGCAACCGGTCCCCGTGCCATCCGAGGAGATTAGGCGGCATGGGGCCGGTGCGGGGTTAGGGGTTGCGGAACCCGCGGTCGGGGTCGCGGGCGGGCCCGAAAGGGGTGAACCAGTCGAGCGGGGCGAGATTGACCATGCCGAGGGCCTGGTTGACGTCACTGCCGCTGTCCTCGATCCCGTCGAGGGCGGCGTCGAACAGCATCAGTACGTCGTGGTCCTGGAAGAGATCGCTGGAACAGGCGAACCAGTCGAAGTCGCTCCGGTGCTCCGGGAGGCCAGCCACCACTTCGCGCACCAGCCGCGGGCGATTGCGCTCCAGCGCCTTGGCCCGGGCGATACCCAGGTGCAGTGCCATCTCCTCCCCCGTGCAACGGGGTTCGAGCTCCGTTCCGGCGGCAAGGTCGTCTCCGAGATCGTCGAATGTCCGGGCCATCTGACGCCGCCAGACGTGGTCCTGGCGGAAGGTCACCGGCGGCAGGGCACCGAACAAGCCGTCGGCACCGCGCCGCACGGGCTCGTCGCCCAGCGCCACGGCCTCCTGCCAGGCCTCGTCCGACAGCTCTTTCAAGGCCAGGCGCAGGACGGCCGCCGTGCGCGGAGTGAGGACCTCGTAGTCGTCCTCGCCGTC
Organism: Streptomyces gamaensis; assembly: GCF_042656465.1. Classification (NCBI taxonomy): domain Bacteria; kingdom Bacillati; phylum Actinomycetota; class Actinomycetes; order Kitasatosporales; family Streptomycetaceae; genus Streptomyces; species Streptomyces gamaensis. The sequence continues at coordinate 52,972 of NZ_JBHSPB010000024.1, read as the reverse complement.
CTCGTTCCAGGGCTCGGCGCCGCTGCAGCGGGTACGCAGGCGCAGGCGTTCACGCACCTGGTGCGCTGCTTGTTCGGGGGCCGCGAGTGCGTTGTCGATGATCCTCAGCTCGTCGGAGAAGGGCTCAGCGCTCAGCAGGGCCGCGGCCTCGTCGAGAAGGGCGGCTCCCACGCAGCCGGGGACGGTGGCGCGGGGGAAGACGACGGCGAAGTAGTTGTCGGTAAGACGGTCGATGACGTTGGTGGCGACCCCGGCGACGATCAGCGGGTCGTCCCAGGGAGCTGGCAGCTCAAGCTGGTCGATGACCAGAACGCTGCCGGGCATCTCGATGAAGTCCTCGAACTTGTCAGTGAACGAGCCGTCCGGATTGAGGAGTTGTCCGGACGCCACAGCGAGGAAGTCCTGCTCATCGGCCATCCGATCGTGCAAATTGCCCGACTTCCAGTACAGCCCACGGGTCGCGCGCAGGCTTCCGATCGTCTCGGTATCGGCGACGATGCGCACGTGCCACGTCTGGATGCCCTGCCCGGACGGGTCAAGGAGACGGTGGGCGTGGTGGAACTCCAGGGACAGTTTGGCAGGGTCCGCTTTCACTGCCTCAGGTGGCTGGTGGCTCATCGGCTTCCTCTCGGGACACGCCCATGGGCGGGGCTGGACCAGCCTAAGGGCGCGAAGGGAGGGCACGTGCCCGTCCTCGCCATCAAGCAGTCCCTCGGCCGGACTGCTGCACGGCATTGTGACCGGAGCGGGTGCTGGAGAGCTGGTTTACCAGTGACTGCCACCTCGGCGGGAGGCCTGCGGAGTTACTCGCCTGGGTGCGGCGATCGGTTGGGAGACCGTACGGGCGGTGGGAGTCTGTTGCATCCAGTTGTTGTGCGAGGCGATGAGGCGGTGGGCTGCCGCATCGAGCCGTGCGCGGGGCACCGGTGTGTCGGCCCTGTGCGCGGCGGTCAACAGCGTGCTTGCGGCGGCCTGCTCGGCTCGCATGACCTCGCCGTAGGCGTCGGCCAGGTGCTCTATCTGGCGTGGGTGGACGGGGTAGAAGCGGTGGCGCGGATCAAGGCCTTCGGGCCGGTGATCGGGGTCGTCGGTCACCAGGCCGCCCCGGGTCCGGTCCATGGCGACGGGGGCCGTCGCGGCGATCTGCCACCCTGTGGCGGGCAGGCGGTAGAGCACGGCCGTCAGTGGACCTGGTCCGTGCGTGTCGGCCAGGACTGCGTCGGTGGTCCTGGCAGTCGGCCGGCGTTCGCCGTCCGGTCGCCATGATGCGCCGTAGAGCAGTTGGCCGGTCCGTACGGCCATGGTGCGGGAGATAACGGTGGCCGGGTGTGGGATGACCCGGGGCAGGCGCACGACTTGGCCCTGGCGCACGATCTCGTAGCCGGGGGCGGGCAGTGCGGGGTGTTCTCGTGGGTCGGCGGTGTCGACGATGCGGTGCCAGCCCTTCGCGATCTTGTGCCAGGCCTGTGCGGCGGTGCGGAGTGGTCCGGCGGCTTCCTGCAGTACCTGGCCGACGGCCGTGTCGGGGTGGTGTTCGGCGGTGTGGAGCAGGATGCGGCCGGCCAGCAGGCGGCTCAGGGCCGTCCACCGGGCGATTTGCGTCAGATCGGATCCGCTGGGCCGGTGGCTGGTGCGGTCGTGCAGGGTTTCGAAGGCGGCCCGGGAGAGGCGCTCGCAGTCGTCTTCCAGGAGTGAGGGGACCTCGTTAGGCCGGTCCGTGGGGGACGGTTGTACGGGGTCGGCGGGTAAGGCGAGCGGGAAGGCGCCGAGAGCCGGGTCGGCGTCGTTGCGGCTTGCTCTGCCGAACACGGCGGCCCGGTCCAGATGGCTGCGTGCGTCGGAGAGGGCAGCCGCGATGGCCGGATGCTCTGCGCTCTGGGCCAGGGCGTGGGTGATCCAGCCCGCGCCCCAGGCGAGTTCGGCCGCGCGCCAGGTCAGGTAGCTGCGGGCGGGGTGGGTGGTGAACAGCAGCGCGTAGGCGGTCAGCGGGACGCGGTCGGGTGCTCGGTGGCTTGCGACGAGGTCACGTGCCGAGACCACGGCGCGCGTTGCGTCGGCCAGTTCGGCTCCAGTGGCGGGGCGTTCGCCGGGTGCCGGGGCTGCTGAGAATCGGCGGGCCGTGCGTAATGACGTGATGGCGCTGTCCAGATGGCCGACCAGGTCGTGGGCGGCACGGGATGCCGGCAGTGAACTTCCTGCCGGTAGTCCGTTGCGCAGTTGGGTCAGGAAGTGTTCAAGGTCTGCCGAGGATGCTGCGTGGTCGACGGGTGCGCCGTGCGACAGGGCCTGTGCTGCTGTGCGGAGGTGTGTGCCGGCGGTGTCGTAGAGGTCGGCCAGTACGGTGGGCACGGCTAGCCTCGCACCCGCTGCAGGGCGCGGGCGGCCCGCCCGGCGTGCTCAGCGGCCTCCCGCAGGTGGCCGCACCCCTCGGAGACTGTCGCGGCAGCAAGCTGGTCGAGCACATTGCGGGTGTGCAGCAGCAGGTCAGCACACGGCAGCAGTGCATGCTCGGAGTCCGGCACGTACTCGGCGACGACGGAGGCGGTGGCCGGCAGGGGCAGCAGTGACCGGCCGGCGGCACACGCCTGTGCAGCAGTAAGGGCCTGCACTTCGTCATGCCCGGGTGCCCAGGCGGACGCGTCGGCCGCGCGCTCCCCCAGGGCGAATGCCTCCCAAGCCGAGGCGAGAACGATGGTCAGGTCGGGCGAGTCGAGCCCCGCGTCGACGATGTGCATCACGGTGGGCTCCGCCTTCAACGGGCGCACTCCTTCGTTTCGGAACGGCATGGTGCAATGGTCCCACCCGGCACCAGCACTCGCTCATGTCGTGTGGACAAGGTCCTGCCTGTGGATGACGCCACTCCCGCAATCAGGTTGCACCCAGGCGTGGCTGTCGAACACATAGAGGATGGAAGGTGCCGACGGAGGAGACACGGTCTGTCCTCCCCCCCCCCCGTCGCGACGGGTCCGCAACTCTCGTGTCCTCACTGCTCTACCGAGCGCTCTCGGAACCGGACCGCGTCTCGGGGAGGCAGGACGCTGATAGCGGTTGCGTTGTCTTGCAGGATCGGTCCTCCTCGCTGTATCGCTCTGTGAGTAACGCCCAGCGCTTCATCGGCACCAGCCCTACGGTCACCGCATCCCTCGCGCAGTCCGACCGACTTCACTTCTCCCCTACAACTCCCCGTCCACGCTCTCAAGCCCATCTAAGTACGCTGCTTGGTCAACGGACGCCGGGAATCTCGGGCTGTGCTCGTAACCTCTGGCCGGCGCGGCTCGTCGTCTGCCCCCGTAAGGGAGAAGCACTGCGGCCTTGCCGCGCCCGGAGCAACCCAACGGCCCGCTGGCTCTGCCCGGGTGCGGGAGGAGCTTGACGCAAACATGCTGGTGATGGGGCACTCAGCAAGATTTCACAATGTCTCAATCTATATTGCGTTCACTCATGCACCAATGCATGCATTGACTCTTGCGCTTCCTCGTGCATGAAGTCATCCGTGAACGCTATCGTTACCTCGACCATCAACGCCATCCCTTCAACATGCGTTAAGACATTTACTCTCGCATCCATCATGGCGTGCGGTATCCAACTCATCTATGCACTCATGCACGCATACGCTCCTTCATCCGATGTCACATACCGTCACTGATGCATCCGTCGCCTCTTGCACGCTCTCTTGCTTCCTATCGATCGTTCACCCTGGCACGCTTTCTTGCGATCTCTGATGCACTAATGCAATGACTCCTGCGTGCGCTCGCTCCAACCTATGGACATGCCTGCACTCGCGCGTGCTCTCCTGCGCACTGACAGTGCATCTCTGGAGTGGTCGTCCGCTCGTACGTCTGGGCGCACTCGCACGCGGTCGCACGTCTCTACGTGCCATCCCTCATGCAGATCGACGTACGTTCCTGCTTGCATACGCCAACGCTGACGATGTTTCGTGCACACTCACGTACGTTCCTGCGGTCACTGGTGCCAGCGGTCCTTCGTCGGCTCGTGCATCCACCGGCTCGTCTGCTCGTGCGCTCAATCACGCATTCCTTCGGCACGTCGGTGATACGGCTTCACTTGCACTCTTCCGGTTAGTCCTGCGCGCTCCGTTACGTCCACGCACACGGACATTCATGGCGGCATACGGTGATGCCCTCGATCAGCCGTACACGCCCGCACGCGTGCTCGCCGACTCTGCTGCATGCGGTCCTTCGTCGGTTCTCGCACCCACCAGATCGTCTGCTCGTACGCGCGTGCATACCTTCTGGCTCCTGTGCCTGCGTCGTTGCCTACATACCTGCAGCCCTCGGCGCGCTCTGACATGCCAGCAAACTTCCCCGCCTACATCCGTCTGTCCGGGCAGTCCGTCTCTCGTGCTGCTGCACGCTCGGACCTGCGTGTGTGCGTATGCCCTTGCATCCACTCGGGCGGGCCGTCCGGCCTGCGCTCTACCGCGGTTGCGGTCGCTCGGCCCCTCAACCCCACACTCCGGCGCCCGTTCCAGCCGTGTGGCGTCCGGGCTCTCGGGCAGACAGCCTCTTGGCCTGCCGTTCGGTGGGTGGTCCAGCCAGCGGGACTGTGGGCCCCGGTGTCCGTCTCTAGGCATTCATCAGCACAAATGCCCGGATTTGCCGGTGCTGTCAGTACCGTTGGTCGAGGCGCAGCAGTTGCTGGACACGCTCAAGCTGCCCTCTATGCCGTGGATACCGGCGAGCTGACTGTTAATCTGTCCAGCGTTGAGTGATGCTGTCAGTCTCAGATGCTGGGAGGGGCAGCGTCCGTGTGAGGCCGGTCAGGCACTGTTGCCTGCGAGTGATGCACATGAAGGGCACCCATGAAGGTTCTTGTATTCGCCAGCCAGAAGGGCGGGGTAGGCAAGACCACGACCACCGCGAACCTCGGCGCCTCTCTCGCGAGCGGCGGATTCCGAGTTCTTCTCATCGACCTTGAGCTTCAGGGGCAGCTCGGGGTCTCGCTCGGGGCAATCGCCAAGAAGCCCAAGGACATTGGCAGTGCGCTGCTGGACTACATCGATGCGCGGGACATCGGCGATCTTGAGTCGCTCCCGTCGCTGCGGGAGCGAATGCTGGACCGCAGTGTCCTGCTGAAGGGGTTCGACAGCGCGGGGTCGCTCCATGTGATCGGTTCAGTGATGGCACTGACCGAACGTGCCAAGGCGGAGGTCGCCAAGCGGGGCTGGGACGCAACGGCGACCCTGCGGCACCTGCTGCTGTCGGTCAAGGACGACTTCGACTTCGTCCTCATCGACACGCCGCCGTCGGCGGATGCCCTCTCCTCTGTGGCTCTGGCGGCCGGCGACTATGTGATCGCGATCTGCAATCCTCGGATCGCGACCGCTGATGGTGCCCGCGTCGTGCGAAACAGCACCTCGAAGGTTCCCGAACGGACGGGCGGGGTGTGCAACCCGCAGTTCCTTGGAACGATCCTCAACGAAGCCCGGCCGCCGTCCAAGCGCACCGACGAGACCGATACTGTCGATGAGTACCTGGCCAAGTGGGATCTGAAGGTCTTCGCAAAGCAGATCCGCACGAGCGACCAGATCTCGGCTTCCTACGGAGTCAGCCGGCCGATCGTGATCGATGAACCGTCGTACGCGGCCAGCCGTTGGTACGAGGACCTGACACAGGAGCTTCTGGACCGGCTCGCGAAGGCCGATGCTGCATGACCGCACGCCGGGGAAAAAAGCGTCAGTTCAACTTCGCTGCGATCGAGCATGTGGGCAACGATGCCGATGAAGGCGGCTTCCTGGGCAACGAGGAGGCCGAGCAGGAGCGCCGAACCGGCAAGGAAGGCACTGAGACGCAGCTGCCGTCGCCCGCGTCCGAGCCGACCCCGGCTGCCGTCTCGGGCAGCGCAGAGGCAGCAGCCGCTGCGGGACCGCAGGATCAGCGGGCAGGGGAGCTGCCCGCCCCGGAGGTCCTCTCGTCGGCAGCGGGCCTGACGGCCCCGCAGGCACCGCAGCCGTCTGCGGCATCCCTCCCAGCAGAGTCTCCGGTCGAGCCGGAGCCCGAGCGCACGGTGCCCGCGCCGTCTCCCGTAGCGGATGTTCCGCCCGCTCCGGCGGCATCGCCGTCCCGGGCGTCTGCGGCACCGCCGCGTGCGGTGAGGCCTTCGGGCCGTGTCAATGACGGTCCGGCGTTCTCACCGTTGTCTGCCGAGCCCCCTGTGCTGCGCGCGGCGAAGCCCAAACGCACGGGGAAGAAGGACAAGCCTGCCCAGGCTGCGGTGCTGGCGTCGTTCATCGCGCAGCGCACGGGCCGGAACTGGGGGATGTGGTCGGGCCGTCTGGTTCCGGATACTGTCGCCCGGCTCCAGGCGAGGGCGGAGGCCGACGCGGCGTCGTCCGGCCGTGGACGGCTGTCGGCGGGACACTATCTCGATGCTGCTCTGCGGTCGCTCCCCCAGAGCGCGGAGGAGCAAGTGGCCCTGGCCAACGAGTGGTTGATCCAGCAGTGGGACGGTGAGCATCCGGCCGGGCGGAGTGCTCAGTTCAGTGTCAGCCCCGAGTCGGCCGCGCTGCTCAACGGGCTTCGGCAGTCGTTGCGTGCGTACCGGCACGGCATTGTCATCGACGTCGTGTGCGCTGCTGTGGACACGTTCCTCGATGTACTTGAGGCGGAAGGCCCCATAGAGGGCTGACGTTCCGGGCCTGGAGCGGGGAGAGGCCGGCACCTGGTAGGTGCCGGCCTCTCCCCGCTCCAGGGCTTCACTTGTTCACATCTCTTCTTGCACTCATGCATGCGTTCTCTCATACGTTCATGCGGACTGTCGGATGGTCAGTTACCCCCTCTGGTGCACTGGCCGACGGTCTGGCCACCCCACGCACATTGACTCTGACAGTGCCACCACGAACCTGTCGCATCCACGTACCCGTCATCACAGGGACGCACGTCAACGCTCAAATATCAGGAGAAACAAGTAGTTTTCAGCTCTTGACGGCCTTCACGGCTCAGCATCAGCGACACGCCCATGGTTCTGTCAGTTCCACAAAGTGAGGTCGGATCAGATACAGTGGGCTCCCGAAGGAGAGGGAAGAGAATGCGATCAGCCTCCGAGAACTGGTCCCTGCGCAGAATCGCCTCCGAGGCGGGCGTTCTGCCCAAAGTGGCCCGCGATGCGGCCGCCGAGGGCGTCATCGACACCGGCTACCTCGTAGAGACCGACATCGTCCTCGTCCGCCTCTACGGCGCCCTCAAACGCCTCGTGTGGCCCGAGGAGCGTCGGCCTGCCAACCAGGACCAGGCCCTGCGCGTATGGGAAGCCATAACGGTCGAAACAGCCCGCGCCGCGATCCCCGACGACATCAAGCCGGACAGCGGACTGTTCATCCACCAGACCGGCTGCACCCTCGCCACCGGTCCCGGCCCGTACTGCCAGGCCCTGTTCAAACTCGCTGACCAGCCCTTCTACTTCGCGCCGATCGGCAAATGGTTCGAGGAGCTTCCATCCCGGCGCCGGGCCCGCGAGTCCGAAGCCGCCGCATGACAACCGCCCCCCGCCGCCACAACCCGCCTGGCTACCCGCCGTCACACGGGACCGGCCGCCAGGCCCCGCAGATGCCAGCAGAGTCGGCTACTCCCAGCACCAGCACAACGGCCCGGGGCCACTGTCCCCGGGCCTTCCTTTTCCGAGAGCGAGGTGGCGCACAACCCAGCCGCTAGCTCACTGACCTCGCATCCCGCGCCCGCCCGTGCCTCACCCCACGGTCCGGGCGGAGGTGAGGGTTTCCCTTTTCGGCCCTTCGACCGGAGTGGATCATGCCTGCTCGTCAGAAGGTCGGTTCAGTGCTGCCTGAAACCGGTCCAAACACTCCCAGCACGCCTACCAGTTCACGCACCGTTCCCACAGCCACCGCGTTCACGCCGGTGCGTGGTGAGGGGCAGGAGGTGTTGCACACGGTTTCCCGTCGGGCGCAGCCGCGTGCGTGGTTGCGGGCGGTGGTGTGGCTGATGGGTGCGGGTGTGCATCCGAAGGCGAACGCGATGACGCTTGCGTTGGCGCGGGAGTTGGCGGGGCGGATGGATTACGGGCGGGGGATCGTGCTCTATGACCTGGTGGGGACTGCGGGTCGGCTGGGGGTGAGTGTGCCGACGGTGAAGCGGCATGCGGCGGTTTTGCGTGAGCTGGGTGCGTTGGTGTGGCTGGTGCATGGTTCGAAGCGGAACTTGCGTGTGCCGGGGCGGAAGTACACCGCGACGGCCACGGTGTACGGGGCCGTCATTCCCCCCTGCTACGACGCCGCGATGGGGCATGTGCTCTCCGGTTCGGGTTACGAGGCGCGGGTCGCGGGGGTGACCGGGGAGGGCCGTCAGCGGGCCGTGGAGGACGTCCGGGAGCGCGCCCGGAAACAGTCGGGGAAGCAGGGCGGGGGGAAGGCGGGGGGTGCTGGTGGGCGGGGGCGTGAGCCCCATTCTCTTGGTCGTACCCCCCAGTTGGAGACAGTTGAGGTGAGTGGTGGGGTGAAAGACACCTCGCGCACGCGCGCGAGCCGCGCGACCGACTCCCCCTCAACCCCCAGACCCGCCAAGGCCCGAAGGGGCAGGCCCACCGGCCGTTCCGTCGCGCAGGTGGCCCGGGACATCCTGATCGCCCGTCAGGTCAGACCCCTGGTCGGCTGGACCCAGAGCGAGGGACTGCGCCGCCTGGCCTTCGCCCTGCGCCCGCTGATCGACAAGGGCCTGGACGTCCACGACATCGCCGCCGAACTCCACTCCTGGTACCTCGACTGGCGCCCCGCCCGCCCCGCCGCCTACATCACCTCCCACCTCCGCCAGCGCGCCGAACGCGACGCCGAGTACGACGCCCGCCTCCCCCACGTCGTCCACCCCCAGGACAACCCCGCCTGGCGCGCCTGGTGCCAGCACCAGCAGGCCGTCAAGGCCATGAACGACCTCATCACCCACGCCCGCCGCACCGACGAGGACCGCCGCCAGGCCCGCCTCGCCGCCCGCTACAACCCCCACCTCCTCCTCGACCACGTCGCCGAACACGGCGAGGACGACGCCCTCGACCTCTTCGGCGCCGACCTCACCGCCCGCATCGTCAGCCTCAGCCATGGCACACACATTCAGCTGGGCACGACGTGATGCTCTTTCTGACGGGCCGACGGCGTCTGCCTTCCAGAATGCAGTCAGGCTGGAGGTCAGGTCACGCAACATCTTCGTCTGGAGGTCGTCGGTGCCGGCTGGTCCTGCACCGCACCGTGGTGTTCAGCGGGGTCGTCGCGTGGTCCGGACTGCGTCTGCGCCCCTGCGTGGGGTGGGGCCTCATCTCGGGCCATGCCCAGCCGTGTATCGGGGAACAGCTTCTTGCACAGGTGCCCTTTTTGCCGATTGCTATTCGGCAAAAAGGGCAGTGTTTGCTCTGTCTGAACTGTCCCTATTCGCAGGGTGGTTGATCCTTGTTGTCTGCCTTCGGCAATGCTGATTGTCGGCTGGCCAAGTATCGGCCGCGCTCGGAGATCAGGTCGGCCAGCTTGACGGTTTGGCCGTACTCGTCCAGGACTGCCATGCCCCAGCAGCGTGCGGCCGAGACGTCCAGCCACAGGTCGCGGAGGTCCTCGGAGGATGCCTCCAGGGCTCGGGCCCGTCGGACAAACCCGAGCCAGTCTCCGGTGGGTTTGCCGTCATCGGCCCAGGTCCGGATGGTATCGCCGAGCTCGGTGCCCGGTTCGTGCAGCACTTGGTCAACGAGGTCCGGTACCCGGGACTTCCCGATGTGCAGCGTTGCCACGGGGCCGAGGGTGCCGACGATATCGAAGTCGTACTCGATGTCCGCCCGTTGCTTGGCTCTTACCGCGACCCGGCGGGTGGTCTGTCGGCCCTGAGCGTCCGTGTCGACCAAGGTCTCGGTGTCCGACCGGAGAGTGACGATGAGGTGACCGGGGTAGGCCAGGAGGGCCTCGGTGACCTTCCGCTCAAGCGGCCGATGCCTGCTCCAGCTGGCGTTGGCACCGCCGTGGCCGGGCCGGGTGTCGGCGACGACCTTGTCGAGCATCCCGTTCACTCCGGTCCAGAACATCGAGTAGCAGTCCACGACGACCACGTCGTATTGGAGGACCGCAGCCGAGGCCAGCGCCGTGAAGAGGTTCTCCGGGTCGAAGTCGCTCAGGACGTGGGTGTCGAACGGGATGTCGTCGGCGTACTGGTGGGAGTGACCTCGCTCTGTTTCGATGACGGCGATTCGGTGACCGAGGGCGGATGCGACGCGCAGCGCGGTCAAGGTGCGGCCGGATCCTGACGGGCCGTCGAAGGCGATACGGGCCGGGCGTGCTTCCTTCTCGGCGCGGTGGAACTGGATCGGGGTGTACGGAGGCGTGCTGCCGGAAGAGGCGGGGGTTTCAGCACTGGTCATGTGAGCTCCTCTGCGGTTGTCGTGTCGACGTGAGAGGGGGAGATGCCGGGTTCACGGCCCGGATGAGGCGGCGGTGCAGGCGGCTGGCTGGATCTGTTTCTGCGTGGCGCAGCCGCGGCTGGTCGTGCTGGCCGGCTGGTGTCAGTGAGGCGGCAGCGGGGCTGTGAGATGGCCGCCGGTCAGGCTGGGGCTGGCGGAGGGAGAGTCTTCGTGGAAGCCGTGCTCTCGGTGTCGTCGACGTCCCGTAGATGGTGCTGCGCGCGCTTTCTGCGCAGCGCTCAACTCCCCCTGGTAGAAGCACTCTGAGCCCAGGCGACCCTCACCCTCCGCGGGGGTGGGTGCGGATCGCCTGGCGTTCACCGGTGGGATGCTGACGTGCGGTCGTCCGGATGTCGGCTGTCGCGTACAGCGCGCTTGTGGTCGAGGTAGGTCTGCCAGCGGCGGCAGGTGATCGGGTCGGCTTGCCAGGCGAGGGGGTCTCGCAGCAGGCCAAGAAGTTGCTGGGCGAAGGCGGTGTGGGTGATGCCGATCTCGGCGACGGCCATCACCGGAACGCGGGCCGGTGCGTAGCGGGCTGCGGTGGCCAGGATCAACAAGTCTTCGTCGGAGAGGGTGCCTGTAGGTGCCATACTGGGGCTCCATCGGTGATGACGTTGACGCGTGCGCTGGTGGGGGGCGGACCCCGGGTTTCGTAGGCCGGTGGGGTTCGCCCTTTGTCGTCTTTCTGCATCCAATGTTATGGCGGAAAGCCATAACATTCCAGGGGTAGGGCGTCACGGACTATAAAAGTTATGGCGGCGCGCCACACTAAGATGCGAGGCGCATCAGACAACCGGAAGGCCATCGCATGCCCGCACCGCCCAAGCGCCCCAAACGCGGCGTCAGTATGGACAAGTCCACTTGGAACGCGGTCGTCAGGCTCGCCGCCGCGCAGCGCATGACCGTCTCCGAGGCGTTCACTGCGGTCTTCGCTGCCTACGGCACCGGTAGCCTTCCCCACCCGCCGGCTCCCGAGACCGTCTACACCGAACGCGGCAGCGGAACTGGACGGGGCCGTTACACGATCGACGTCCCCGGCCCCACATGGACCGCCGCCGCCACACGCGCCGGCATGGCCGTGGACCCGGGAACCGGCCGTATCACCATGGGCGCAAGCGCCCGCTACCGCTCCATGAGCAACCTCGCCGAAGCCCTGGGGCAGGCCCTTGTGGCCGGAACCGTCACCCTCGCAGGGGCCACTGCCGTGCCGGCCGACACCTGAAGTAACGACTGTGGCTTCAAACGCCGCCCCGCTTGCGCGAGACGGCCGACGGCCGCCGGGCGTACGGCCCCGACGGTGCGTCTTCAGACTGGGAGTTGACACGGCGAGCGACGGCAACGGCCCGGAGCTGGTGCTGCGGGACCGCTGCCGCAGCGACCGCCGCAGCTTCTGGGCTGCCCAGTGGCACGATGACACCGCCGAGCACATGCACCGGCCCACGGCTGGGCGGACCCGAGGCAATCGTCCCCCGCTGGCGAACAGGCCGCCCTGGCCCTCGGCCCTCCTGCTGATCAGGCACAGGGCCGCCGACGCTCAAGGCGGCAACACCAGGGAGGCGTCCATGACCGCTGCTCGCGGGTGAGGGCGCTGGAGCCGTACTTCACGTCAGCCAGGACGAGCGTGAGGCCCTCGGGATCCCGGGCGCCTTGCCGGACCTCGAAGAGGCCGTCGAAGACGAGGAAGTCGATGGTGCCACCGACAGCGGCCCGGCCCCGCTCGGCAAGAGCCTTCTGGTGGGCTTCCTCGGCCGTGCGGCGCTCGGCGAGGGCCTGGTCGGCGCGCTGCTGCGCTGCCGTGGCGTCGGCGCGGGCCGAGCGTACGAGCAGGACTGCCGTGACCATGACCGTCACCAGGACGACCGCTATGACAACGAGTGATATCAACTGCTCTCTCCACGCCGGGCGGTGACCAGGGCGCGCCAGCGATCGCGGACGGGCTGTTCGCCGTCGAGCCACCGTACGGGCGGTGTGGGCCGGGGCGGGAGCGGCAGGTTGCCCATGAAGAGCGCGATGTCGGCGTAGTAGGCGTAGCCACCGCCTGCGGACAGTTCGTGGAGTCGGGCGACAGTGGCGGTCAGGTCCTGGTGTGCGCCGAGGACGGCGTGGTGGAAGGCGCAGGCGAGTTCCAGGAGCGGTTGGAATGAGGTGAGTCCGGCGACGGTGATCTCGGTGCGCAGGAGGTGGGCGCGGTCGGTGACGTCGGGGGTGCCCGCGTCGCGGACGAGAGCAGCGATGTGGGTGATGAGGGTGGTGGCGCGTTGGTCGAGTCCATCGAGGAGCTGGTGGGCGAGGGCGAGTTCGTCGTCGGCCCGGGCGGGGTCGGCGAAGGCGACGGCCAAGGCCAGGTGGGCCTGGGCGATGGCTCGTTCTCCGGCGACACCGTGGTGTTCGGCGTCGGCTCGCGCGGCTTCGTAAGCGGCCACGGCCCGCTGGATTTCACCGTGGGGCCACCACAGGTCGCCCAGGACGCGCTGGTGCCGGCCTTCCCAGCCGAGGGTGCGGGCGGCCGCCATGGCGGTGGGGAAGTCGCCGTCGATACGGGCGAGTTGGGCCAGGCCACGGCAGGCACGGGGTGCGAGGCGGCCGCCGCTGTCGGCGACCCGCTGCATCCCGTGCCGGGAGGCGTCGTTGCGGCCGAGGTCCCGGTTGGCTTTGGCCCGGTAATACTCGGCCATCTCGCTGAGCTCGTGGGGAAGCAGGCCGGTATCGAGGACGGCGGTGAGGCGGGCGACGGTGCGCTCGCGGTGCTCGTGCTGGCGGCGGGCGACGGCGGTGAGGAGCTCGACGAGGGCGTCGGCGACCGTGCCCGGGCCGTCGTCGGCGGGGCCGTCACTGGCAGGCGGGGCGAGGGGCTCCCAGATAGAGTCGTCGATGTAGGCGTAGGCGGCTTCGGTGAGCCAGGCGAGGTCGTCGAGGCGGTGGTCGCGGGCCAGGCGCAGGCCCTGGCGCAGGCAGGCCACGAGTAGGATCCGGCCGGGGGCGAGGGTACTTCTCCACTGGTCGCCGAGGGCAGTCAGTGCGCGGGCGGCAGCCTGGTGCCAGTCGGCGGGAGTCCAGCGGTCGTCGGTGTGGTCGTCGGCGGCGCGCAGGGCGGAGCGGATCGCGCCGTGCAGGTGGTAGGGCCAGATGGCATAGGGGTCTTCGGTGACGATCGGCCGCTCGGCCAGCCGCCGGGCTGCCGCCTGCTGGGGCAACCCGGCGGTGCGGGTGGCGAGTTCGAGGTCGAAGGCGTCCAGGAGTGAGCTGGCGCGCAGGACGTGGCGCTCGTCGGGGGTCAGGTCGGACAGGGTGCGGGCGAGGAGCGCGGGGAAAGCGAAGTCGAAGTCGCCGGCGGTGGGGGTCCGGCCGGAGCGGCGGATCTCCAGGAAACGGCCGACGGCCAAGTCCAGGTGGAGCGGCAGGCCGTGGGAGCGCCCGGTGATCACAGCACGGGCATCGGGGGCGATGAGCGGCCGGCCGTCGTGGGAGAGGCGGCGGGCGAGGTAGCCCTCGCAGTCTGCGGGGGAGAAGTCGCCCACCAGGTGCTGCCGGGCACCGCCCTGCCCTGCGGCCGGTGCCGAGGGGGTGGCGGGGGCGGCCAGGCCGGGCCAGGCAGTCGGACCGGTGTAGTCGAGCTGACCCTGAAGGGCTTCGCCGTCCCCCCAGGGGAGACGGTTGCGGCCGCCGATGACGAAGTACGTGCCGGGCATGAGCCAGACCACGCGCTGCAGGAGACGCTCGACATCACGGTGACGGTCCGCGATGTCCTCGAAAGTGTCCAGCAGGATGACCGGGACCACGGCCTTCTTCGCCGGCAGGCGGCTCAACTCCCAGGCCAGCAGATGCGGATAGAAGGACAGCGCCTCAAGGTCGGGCTCGGCCTCCAGCAGCGCGACGGTCCGGGCACAGCCCGCCAGCGCCCGTGCCCGCTCACGACGCTCCCGCAAAGCCCGCACCAGCGCCTTCGCCACCTGGCCGGCCGCCGCACCGACGACGCCGGGCAGCTCCAGAGCACCGACGACCTCACCCACCGCCGCCTGCATCTGCTGCGGCAACGCCTGGGCAAACCGGCCCGCCAGCCCGGTGCGGCGCACGTACTCCTCCAGCGGCTCACCGGGATGCACGACATCCCAGTAGCGGCGCAGCGCCAGATCGAAGGCCGGGAAAGGACGGCCGACGGCACCGGCGAGAGCGAGCCGGATGGCCAGCACCACCCGCTCGAAATCCAGGCCGGCCGACCGCGAAAGGTCGATGCGAACGGGTAAGAACCGCTCGCCCGCCCACGCGGGTGCGCCCCACTGGACGGGCCGCTGCCCGTCGCAGGCCAGCGCCGCCTCGATCTTGCGCATCAGCGTCGACTTGCCGACGCCGCCCACGCCGTGGAAGACGGTCACGTTGTCCCTCGGCGCTTCGAGGTCCTCCACATCGAAAGCCGGGTCGGCGATGTGCCGCAGGTGCTCTGCCAGCGCGGAGGTCACCAGCTCCCACTGACGCTGACGGTTGGTGAACGCCTCATCGGCATCGAAAGGATCGTTGCTGCTGAACAGCGCGCGCAGGTCGCCCATATTCCCCCCACGAATGATCACTTGGAGCATCAACCTATGCCCCTCCGCCGCCGGGCGGCAGCGTCGTTCCCTGCCGAGCCCCTGTGGTGGGCTGGTTCTCAGCCACACCCTTGGTCCGCACACCGCGCAGAACCGGTCTTGCCCGACCACACCGGCCCCGCAGAGAATGATCCTTCCCTGCTCCTGAGGTGATCGACGTGCATGACCCCGCATCCCCGTCCCAACAGCCGCCTTCCCCGGGGCGTCCACCCACCGATCACGAGACTGCAGCCCACGCCGTGGGCCAGGTCATTGCCTGGTACACCCGACGGATCCTGGCGGAGCATCGGCGGGATGCACCGGATACCGAACGCCTGGAGGAGCTCAAGGCTCGTCGGCAGGAGTGCGTGCGGGAGCAGGACAGGCTGCGGGACGCGAGCGTGCAGGAGAGCACCCGGATCGCGACGGCTTACGAGGCGCTGCTGGAAGAGCTGGAGTCGTCCGAGCCCTAGGCCGCCGTCCAGCAGGGCACGGGAAGCGGCAGTCCGGCACAGGAGCGAGGCCGAGGAAGCCGAGCCGGCTGGAGCCGGAAGGGCAACAGCGGCCGCGTCAGCCGGCCGATGCCGATGAGCTCCTCCCGGTACTGCGGCAGAGCGGAGAGTAACCACCGTTGCGTGGCCAGGAACGCGGCGGCCTCCTCGATGGTGTACGGCCGGTGCTGCTCTGCCACCAAGGCGCAGACGGCTCCGACGGGCCGCTGCCAGCACCCCTCGGAGGTGCGCTCGTTGCGGTAGACCGCGCTTCCGTCCCGGAGCATGACCACGACCGAGTCGGCCACCGGCAGTTCCTCTGCTGCCGCCACCGCCTGGCCCACGGCCGCGAAGCTGGCATCATGCCCTCGCACGGTGGTGAACCGGCCGGGCCTGCTGCCGCCCCGGCTCACCTGGGCATAGCGGGCCGCAGTGCCCTGCCGGGAGTCCGCTGCCCGCACGCCCAGGACCACCAGCTCGATGCGGTACCCGCTCTGCCGGTAGAGGGCGGCGCTGTTGACGAACTGCGCGGCACTGTCGGGTGCGATCTCGATGACCACGTCACCGCGCCGCTCGCGCACGTACGCCTCGGCGCGCGCCTGCCAGGCCCGGTAGTCCGCGCGGATCCGGGCACCGGCTGTACGCGGCTCCTCCCGCAGCAGCTGAAGATAGTCCGGATGGCTCACCTTGAAGTCGTCCCCGGTGAGCCAGGTCGGCCTTCCCCGCAGAGCCCGGCGCACCAGGCGAGCCGTGCGCGTCTTTCCGGCACCGGGCTGGCCCATCACGTAGACAGCGGCCGGGCGTTCCTGCGGCGTGATGCGGCCCAGCAGGGACGGCGCGATCAGCTCGTCGAAAATCCACGCGTGCTCCTCAGCGGACAACCGGTGGTAATCGACCCCGGGCGGCTCCCGGCGCACTTGGGCGGTGCGCCGGACCGGCTCGGCCCAGGCACCGGCGCGCTCGGCATCCCGCCGCACCGCCAGCCCCCAGTCCGCAGGCAGCCGCTCGGCGTGGGCCCGCCGGTCCGCGTCGGCCAGCATCCGGCGGAACTGGCCGGTCTCTGCTGCGCTCCACGGACGAGACCGTTCGGCCACCACAGCCCGTACTGCTCCCGCCGGGCGACGCCATCTCCCGCTGCTGTCGAGCTCGTTGTCGTACAGCACCTCGATGCCGCGCCGTACGACCAGGACTCGGTCCGCCAGTTGCTCGGCCTCGATGGCGGCCAGGGTGTCCATCAATCCGGCGGCGCAGGTGTCGTGATTCTCCCAGGAGACGTACCGCGCCCGCCCGGCCTCGGCCAGACGCAGATACCGGTCGAGCACACCGAGCTGGCTCACTGCCTCGGGAACGGCCAGGGCGACAACTTCGAGACGGTAGCCCGCTCGTCGGTACGCGGCCGACGCACCGCGGAACGCGTCCGCATCCGCCAGAGGGGTCTCCAGCACCATGTCGTACCGGCACGCACGGACGTGGGCCTCGACCTCGGTCTGCCAGCGGCGGGTGTCCGGCCGGAGCCGGACACCGGCAGTCCGCACATCCTCGATCACGAGCCCGGTGTAGTGGCGGTGGACGGCCTTGTACAAGTCGTGGTCCACCCGTACCGCACCGCCGCGCCTGTTCAGCACCGTGTGAACCACGTCGGCCGGCAGCGTCTTGCCGCTGCCGGGCTGACCCGCGACGATCACCGCGACCGGGCGCACCTGGCGGACGGCCTGCTTCGTCCAGGCCGGCAGGATGGCCGAGGTGAGGATCTCCCGGTGCTCGTTCTCCGGCAGCACGGCCGGTGCGATCTCGCTTTCTCTCACTGGCACTCCTGGAGGTTCACAGCGCTCCTCGGCGGTGGGGACGTTCTCGTGCGTACGGCGGTGGCGGCGTGCACGGTGGCGACACATCCCTGGCCACTGCGCCCCGGACATCGGGACGTTCGTGGCCTGAGAATCCGAAGCTCAGCTGCCGGTAAGCGCGGTCCGGACCGCTTCTGCGACCTGCTCGGGCTCTGCGAGATACGGCAGCCGGGCCAACTCGCGCACTTGCCGGTTGTCGGCACGGGCGATGACGAGGTACCAGCCGTCACCCGTGAAGTCGTCAGCGTGGCGCGGCTCGCAGTCCTGTCCGACACGCCAGGACACGACGACCTCGTCGTAGCCCTGGAACCGGGTGCCGGTCAGCGCGTCCTCGCCGAGGATGATGGCGCCCTCCCACGGGTCACCTTGCCACCAGTCCTCCGGCTGGATTCCCATGGCGGCGATCGAGTCGTGCACGGCCTTGAAGTAGTCGTCACGGGGCCAGCCGCCCGGCTGCTGCCAGTGATCGAGATCGGGCATCGGGTGCCTCCAAGATGTGGTGATCCTCGGACTCCGGGGGTGAGGAGCAAGCTGAACCAGCGCTCAGCGCGCGGAAGTTGGATGCCCCCGGATCGTGTGAGCACCAGTGAACCAAATCAAAGCATCCAGATCAATAATCAAGCTATCTTGATTTGAGGGAAGTGGTCCGGTCCAACGACAGCAACGCCCCGTACGATCAGGTCGCAGCGCAGACCACAGAGGGGAAGCTCAATGACCGAGGCACCGGAGCCCAGGTACCTGGACATCGCGGCCCGGCTCAGACAGGCGATCGAGAACGGCCGCTACCACACCGGTGAACGGCTCCCCCCGGAACCCGAACTCGCCAAGGAACACGGCGTCGCCCTCATGACCATGCGGAAGGCCCTCAACCTGCTGAAGGCCGACGGCACACTCCTCGGCCGCAAGGGATCCGGGAACTACGTGCAGTCCATCCCCCCGCTCCGCCGCCGCGGCGCAACACGCCTCCGCCTCACGCAGCCAGAC
Source organism: Streptomyces gamaensis (assembly GCF_042656465.1). Classification (NCBI taxonomy): domain Bacteria; kingdom Bacillati; phylum Actinomycetota; class Actinomycetes; order Kitasatosporales; family Streptomycetaceae; genus Streptomyces; species Streptomyces gamaensis. Next base: position 34,690 of record NZ_JBHSPB010000024.1, on the reverse strand, counting down.
AACACCATGACGGTGCTGGCCTCCGACGACACCCGGAGCCTGGAAACCGATCACGTCACCGCCACCGTGCAGACCGGCGCACCAGCGCCCATCCTCCGAGCCCTCGGCCTGTCAGAACATGATGAAGTGCTGCTGCGGACAAGCCGATATCGGCTGACCGGGCGTCCGGTGAAGTACGTACGGACCTACGTGCCGCACACACTCCTCGCCAGCACATCGCTGCTCCATAGCGACGCCGGCGACGACGGCATCCGCGCTGCGCTGACCGCTGCAGGCCGTGCCCCGGTTCTCGCTCGCGAGGAGATCTGCTGCAGGATCCCGACGACTGAGGAATGCTCGCACCTGTCCGTCCCCCCGAATCGCTTCGTGATCGCTGCCTACCGCACCTCGTTTGACGCAGACCACCGACCCGTTGAGATCGAAGAGACCGTCATGGACTCCGCCTCATACGTCCTGGATTACGTCTACGAGGTCTGACAGCGCGCCCCGTTCACATCAACGCCAGCAAACGACAGGTGAATCGGTCCTTCAGTAACCGGGCCGTGGGCCACTTCCCTGGCCGCAACCCTGGCACATCGCGGGTCTGCCGCCCGGTGTGCCGTACGAACGGCGTCGTGCCGAAGCAGCGCACCCCTCCTTTGTGGATCTCGGGGAGGGCGGTGAGAGCTTGCTGTCGGATACTGTTCCTGGCGGCCCACCTCCGTTCGCTCCTACTGCCAGGGTGGGCTACCCGGTAAGGGTGACGGGTGTTTGCGGGGTGCCGTCGGTCAGCAAGCTGGCGATGAACTCGGCGAGTCCGCTGGGGTAGACGGTCTCGGTGGTCGTGCGGAGCTCGGTGACGGTCCACCAGCGCAGGGCGCGGATGGTGTCGGGCTGAGTGGCCCGGGCCAGGTCTACGGCGTCTATGACAAGGCGGACGAGGTAGTACTGCTCGGCCTGGAGGACGGTCTGTTCGCCGACTTCATGCTGCTGGCTGCGCTCGGCGATCTGCGGGCCGAGCTCGGCGTCAACGACGCCGAGCTCTTCATGGAGCTCCCGCCTCACGGCGGCCTCGTGGTCCTCGCCCTCGGCGAGTGACCCACCGGGCGTCGCCCAGAACCCGCCATGCTCGTCGTAGTGGAGGAGCAGAACGCGGTCCTGGTCGTCGAGCGCGATGGCGCGGGCGGCCTGGCGAACGGGTGGGGTCATGGTGGCAGTGTGGCCGTTCGATGAGGTAGTCCCCGATGCACACGGCGTCGAGCTCGGACGCCTGGAAGGTGGCCAGGGCGTGCGCGGGGGTCTCGACGATGGGTTCTTGCTGGTTGTAGCTGGTGTTCAGCACGACGGGGACGCCGGTGATCCGGTGGTCAACCTCCTGCCGGCCCGGACGAACCGGCAACGTAGCCGGTGCCACTGGCGTCCGGTGGCGGTGGTGATCCGCAGCTCGTCTCCGGCGCCCGCCACCACGGCGCGCTTCTGGGTCGGCCAGCGGTCGCGGAAGTTCGGGACCGAGCCGTGCGCACATCTGTTCCGGTCGCTGCTGACACGTGTGTCCGGCGCAAAGCGTCACACCGATGCGGCGCGCCGCCAGGTGCGGGCCAGTAGTGTCGGGTGCCCCAGCGGTGACGGACAGGGAGCGGGCGGATGCAGTCGGATGAACCATCCGGGGGGTCACGGGTCGATCCCTGGCTCGGCCACTACGCGCAGCGGGCCGGGGGGATGGTCGCGAGCGAGGTACGGGCGCTGTTCGCCGTGGCTTCGCGGCCGGAGATCGTGTCACTGGCGGGCGGGATGCCGAACGTGTCCGCGCTGCCCATGGAGGCCGTCGCGGCGATGATGGCCGACCTGGTGACGGAGCGTGGGCCCGTCGCCCTGCAGTACGGATCCGCCCAGGGGGATCCGAGCCTGCGGGAGACGATCTGCACGGTGATGGCCGCCGAGGGCATCGACGCTCACCCGGACGACGTGGTGGTCACCGTCGGCTCACAGCAGGCCCTGGACCTGGTCTCGAGAGTGTTCCTCGACCCGGGCGACACGGTGGTGACCGAGGGCCCGACTTACGTCACCGCCCTGGGCACGTTCGCCGCGTACCAGGCCCGCGCGGTTCATGTGGACATGGACGAGCGGGGCGTGCTGCCCGAGGCGCTGGCGGAGTCGTTCGCCCGGCTGGAGCGTGCCGGGCGGAGGGCGAAGCTGCTCTACACGGTGCCCACCTTTCAGAACCCGGCCGGGGTCACCCTGGCCACGGAGCGCAGGCTGGAGGTCCTTGAGGTGTGCCGGCGGGCCGGGGTGCTGGTGCTGGAGGACAACCCCTATGGCTTGCTGCATCTGGAGGGAGAGCCGATGCGGGCGCTGCGCGCCGACGCCCCCGCGGATGTCGTCTACCTGGGGTCGTTCTCCAAGACGCTGGCCCCGGGGCTGCGGGTGGGCTGGGCCCTGGCACCGTCCGCCGTGCGGGACAAGCTGGTGCTGGCCGCCGAGAGCGCGATGCTGTCCCACTCCGCTTTCGCCCAGCTCGCCGTGGACCGCTATCTGCGCACCCAGCCGTGGGAGGAACAGCTCAAGCAGTTCCGGGAGATGTACCGCGAACGGCGTGATGCGATGCTCGGCGCCCTTGAGGAGCACATGCCGGCGGGGGTGTCGTGGACGCGGCCGGGCGGCGGTTTCTTCGTGTGGCTGACGCTGCCCGAGGGCCTGGATTCGAAGACGATGCTGCCCCGGGCGGTCCAGAACAGGGTCGCCTACGTGCCCGGCACCGGCTTCTACGCCGACGGCACCGGGCAGCAGGCCATGCGCCTGTCGTACTGCTACCCGCCGCCGGAACGCATCGCCCAGGGCGTACGGACCCTGGCCGGGGTGATCCGCGGCGAGCTGCAGCTGTGGGAGACCTTCGGCACCACCGCGCACCCGCACAGCCCGGGGCCGCAGACACCCGGCCCGGACCAGTCCTAGATGCCCCCTGACCGCCAAATGGAACGAGTGAGCATGAGCGATCTGAACCGCGTCGTCGTCATCGCCGGGGGGCTGTCACCGGAACGCGAGGTGTCGCTGCGCTCCGGGGCGCGGGTGACCGACGCCCTGCGCCGGACCGGGGTCGAGGTGGAACTCCGCGACGTCGACAAGGACCTGCTGCCCGCGCTGGCGCAGGACCCGCCGGGCGTGGTCTGGCCCGTGCTGCACGGCATCGCCGGAGAGGACGGGGCCATAAAGGAGGTCCTGGAGCTGGCCGGGGTGCCCTACGTCGGCGCCCGGCCGCACGCCTGCCGCACGGCGTTCGACAAGACCACCGCCAAGGCGGTCCTTCAGCGGGCGGGCCTGCTCACGCCGGAGTCGGTGACGCTGCCGAAGGAGGCGTTCCACGACCTGGGCGCCGCGGAGCTGACGGCCCGTATCGTCGACCGGCTGGGACCCGAGTTGTTCGTCAAGCCCCGCGCCGGCGGCTCGGCGTTCGGGGTGAGCCGCGTGGAGTTGGCCGAGCAGCTGCCGCAGGCCCTCATGGCGTGCTTCGGTTACCACGACGAGGCGCTGATCGAGCGGCGCGTGACGGGCACGGAGATCGCGGTGGGGGTGGCCGATCCCGGCGACGGGCCGCGCGCGCTGCCCGTGGTCGAGATCGTCGCGGACGGTCTGTACGACTACACCGCCCGCTACACCCCGGGCAAGGTGGAGTTCCACTGCCCGGCCCGTCTCCCGGACCAGGTGGCGCAGGAGGCTGCCCGGGTCGCGGTCGCCGCCCACACCGCGCTGGGGCTGCTGGACCTCTCGCGCACGGACGCGATCGTCACCGGGGCCGGGGAGGTCTTCGTCCTGGAGACGAACGTCGCCCCCGGGATGACCGAGACCAGCACCTACCCCATGGCACTGTCGGAGGCCGGCCTGGACTTCGGCGTCTTCTGCCGCGATCTCGCAGCTCAAGCCGCCCACCGGCACAGTACCCCTGCCTGACGACATGCGACGGCCGCCGCACCCTTCGCCCAAGGGCGTGGCGGCCGTCGCATCTACTACTGGCCTTGTCCGGCGAGCCGGTAGAGGGAGATGTGCTTGGCACTCGTGGCCGCGTCGTACCGGCTGCGGTCCCAGTCCTCCCACCGCTCCCGCAGCAACAGCCCCGCCTCACCGGCGAGAACGTCGATTTGCTCGGGCTGCCAGTAGCGCATCTGGCCGGGCAGCACACGCACCGGCTCCCCGTCGCGCAAGACGACCTCGCTGTAGTGGAACTCCTGCTCGGCGTCGTGATGCTCGGCAGCGAAGAACACCACGGTGTCGACGGTCCGCCGCTTGAGCGAGACAACGCTGCGCTGCCTGGGAAACACCCCCGGATGGGGCCCGTCCGGCAGGCGCTGGCCGGGCCGCGGGACGAACGTCTCGATCAGCAGCGTGCCGCCGTCGGTGAGCATGCGCCCCGCGTTGCGCAGGAACGCCCGCTGGACCTGCTCGGAGGCCAGCAGGAAGAACGTGTTGAAGCAGGCGAACACCAGATCCACACGCCTGCCGGCCACGTAGTGGGCGGCATCAGCCGTGATCGGGGTGACAGGCAGATCACCGGCTTTCTTCGCGAGCTGACGGGTCATTTCCTCGGACGCGTCGACCGCAAAGACTGGAACACGCTCGGCCAGCGGCAGGGTGACGCGTCCGGTGCCGGAGCCGATCTCCACGGCGGGCGTGGTGCCCGCCAGTTCGGCCAGTAACCGGATCTGCGCGGCCGGCGGCACGAAGTCGCTGTACAGGGCGTCGTACTCGTCGGCAGTGCGCTCTCCGTAGGTGCCGCTGTCGTACGTCATTGGGAATCCCTTCGTCGGGCGGTTGAGAGATGACTGGGCTTCGAGGCCCGTCAGATGGAGCCCCGGTGGCTACGGGGGGGGAGGCGCCCCCCGCCTCCGGGGTTCAGCGCGACCGGAGGCCGAGTGCCGTACCGGTCGGTGTGCGACGTGGGCGCACTGCGAGCGCGTCCCGCACCGGGAGTTCGGCCATCCCGCTGCTCATCTGTCCACCCCGGCGTGCGGGTTCTCGGCCGTCTGCTGCGCGTCGTCGACGGCAAGGTCGAGGAGCGTCCGGCAGTGGCGGGCCAGGTCGGACATCCACACCACAGCGTTCAGCGGGTAGTCCTGGGGCGAGGGCCGTTCGTAGCCGAGACGGCGCTGCAGGGAGTCGAAGTCGGCGGCGAGTACCCCCTTGTAGGGTGCACCGTCCGGCCGCAGGACGCGGTATCTGGCCTCGGCGATCGGCAGCAGCAGCGCAACGTGCCCGGCCAGCGCCGTCATGGTGCCGGTGGCCTCGTCGGGCTCCACGCGGGTGCCCTCGACGACCGGGCGCAGCGCATCGTCGATCGTCTGCCGGATCTGCTCCACATCGAGCGGCGCCTGGCCCTCGGGTCCGTCCGCGCGGGCGACATAGTGGCCGGCCGTCGTGGCTGCAGGGGCGGTAGTGGTCATCTGCCCAGCTCTCCGGATCAGAAGGAGGGCAGCGGGCCGCCGGGCCCAGACTCCACCGGCGGCCCCCTGCGGGGGAGTTGTACGCAGTAGGCAACCGCCGCAGCCGCCCAAGTGCCCCTATCGGATCGCGGATTTCTCCTCGCGCACCCCCTATCGACTTGACCCTCCCGTGACCGGCCTGGAGGCACCCCCAGGCCTACCGTGGGCCCCGTGAGCACCCGACCCGCACGGCAGCGCAACACCCAACTCATCGCGTGGATGGAAGAACTGGACTTGAGTTCTCCCGCTCTGGCCAGGGCCCTTAACGCCGAGATCGGTGCCGTCACCGGCAGGGTGGGAAAGCTGACGGAAGGGACCATTCGCAAATGGCGCTCGGGCGAAATCCAGTGGCCCCGGGCCATTCAGCGCGTCGCCCTCACCCGGGTCAGCGGCCGGCCCGTCGCCGACCTAGGGTTCGCTCACCCGTCCGCACGCCCGGAGGAAGATGCCGTGCTCCGCCGCGTATTCGTCACCGCGTCCACCGGCACCGCCGCGGCGGTCGCCGTCCCCCTGCTCGCCACCCGACCGGCCGTCGGCGCCAGCGATGTCCGCCGCCTGCACCAGCACGTCGCCGGACTCACCGTGCTCGACGACCAGCGCGGAGGCCACCAGGCCATGGAGGCCGCGGCCCTGGCCGGTGCCAGGAAAGCCCTCGACCTGCAGCAAAAGTCTGCCACGGAGCAGGTCCGCCAGCGCCTGTACTCCGCCGCCGCCGACTGCATGGGCCTGGCCGCCTGGTCCTGCCTCGACGCCCGCACCCCCGAACGCGCCCAGCAGCACCTCGAACGCGCCATGACCCTCGCCGGACTGGCCCGCGACAGCGGCGCCCAGTTCCGCATCTGGGTGTTCATGAGCATGCTCTCGAACCAGACCGGCGCGTACAGCCAGTCACTTGCCGCAGCCCAGGCCAGCCGGGCAACAGGCGCCGCCCGCCGCGACAGCCTCCTCGCCTCCCTCGCTCACGCCCGCGCCGCCCTGGCCCACGCCCGCCTCGGCGACCACCAGGCCGCCCGCCGCAGCACCGGCTTCGCCGAGACCGCCCTGGCCAAGGCCCCCGACGACATCCACCGCCCCAACTGGATCGAGTTCTACACCGAGGGCGAGCTGGACGGACTGACCGGCATCACCCTCGGCCTGGCCGGCAGCCACGCCGACGCCGAAGCGCGCTTCTACCGGTGCGTCAGCGCGCTCCGCCCCGACCAGCACCGCAACCGCGCGCTGTACCTCGCGTACACCGCCGCCGAGCAGCTGGCCCAGGGCGATGCCAAGGAGGCCGTGGACACCGCGCTGAAGGTCATCGCCATGCCGGCCGCCACCACCGGCCGCACCTCCCACCTGCTGCGCGAGTTCACCACCACCCTCAACACCACCGCACCCCGCTCCACCGCCGCCCGGACCTGGGCGGACCGCCCCCGCACCGCCACCGCCTGAAGGGACGAGCCGTTGACCGTGCTCCTGCGCCGCTACGACCACACCCACGCCACCGAACTCCGCCAGTTGCTCCTCGACGTCCACGAGGACTGTTACGCGGGGGCAGAGGACCGCGGCGAGTTCGACAGCCCGGAGCGGTTCGCCTGGTTCGTCGACCGCTGGTCGCAGCGGCCGGGATGGCTCTGCACCATCGGCTACGACAACGACCAGGCCGTGGGGTTCGCCTACGGCGCCCCGCTCCCCGCCGGCTCCGCGTGGTGGTCGAAAGTCGCCGGACTCACCCCCGAGTTCACCCACGAGACCGGCAGCCGCACGTTCGCCGTCTCCGAGGTCATGGTCGGCCCCCCATGGCGCAAGACCGGTACCTCCACCCGCCTCCACGACGAGCTCATCACCGGCCGGCCCGAGGAACGCGCCACCCTCCTCGTCGACAGCGCCCACCCCAAAGTCCAGGCACTGTACGAGACCTGGGGCTACACGGCCATCGGCCAGACGAAGCCGTTCGACGACGCACCGGTCATGACCGCCATGATTCGCACCCTCACCCCGGCCTGACATCCGCGCTCATGGAGTTCGGCACCAAGGCGCCCACCATCGCATACGTCGATTCGATCGCCGGAAACGTGTACCTGGAGAAGGAACGTGATGTCCGCAAGTTCATCCAGACCTTCGACCTCGTACGAGCCGCGGGACCCGATCCGCAGGAGACCCCCGCCGTCCTGGAGGACATCGCAAGGGAGATGCACCAGACATGAACACCCACCACGGCCGGCCTGCCCGCGAGGCCGACCCAACGGCGCCCGCTGGCGCAAGAGCAGCCACAGCTCCGGCAACGGAGCGTGCGTCGAAATCGCCGAGACCGGCGGCATCGTCGCCGTCAGGGACTCCAAGAACCCCGGCGGCCCCGCCCTGGGTTCCGCCCCCATGAGTGGGCCTCCTTCCTCGGCGGTGCAGTCGAGGAAGGAGCAACCCACACCTGACCGGCGCATTTCTGCCGACGGTAGTGAGAGCAGGCCGGTCCGAACGAGACACAGTCGCTCGGACCGGTCATCAGGAATCAACTCTGCCCCGCCCCGGCAACGGACAACCCACCGACGGAACCGTCACCAGGTGCCGTTCCCGTCCCCATCCCCCTCCCGCTGTCGGCAACCCCTCGGGCAGTCGACGCCGGTTCGGGTCTCGGCTGGCTGCTGGTCTTCTTCTCCGGAGTCGTGGGTGTCGGCGGGGCCGTGCTTGTGTTCACGCAGTCGGCCACGGCTTGTGCCGCCTGGGCAATGAATGGTGCCGGTAGTTCATCCGATGTCCGCGGTGACCAGTCGTGCCATTTCTGTCCAGCGATCTCTTCCACCCGGCCGGCGGCCCGGGACGGCCTTGCCCCGGGGAGTTGCAGTGCCGCTGTTGTCCAGCCGATCAGCTCGTTCACCTGCACGTACTGATACCACTCGGCGTCGTCCCAGCCGAGTCTGTCGGTGTGACGGGCCCACGCCCACTGCAGGGCTCCGGCGGTGGCATCGGCAGCCCGCTGCCGGGGAGTTCCCGTCGTCCTTCGGACGGTCTGCTCGGCGTGTTCGACCAGTTCCAGTGTCTCCCGGAAGGGGAAGCTGGCGAAGAAGTCGAGGTTCTCGGCGATGGTGCGACGGAAGGCTCTGCCCCGGCCGTGGCTCTGGGAAGCATCCAGCCACGCTCCCAGTGAGGACGGCCATCCCCGGTTGTTGTTCGTGGGGTAGTGGGCAGCAGGGCGGATCACGGCGTCGAACCAGCCCTGGACGTACGCGTCACGGGCGGCGACGATCGCTTGTACGTCAGCGTCAGTCGCCGGTTTCTGCGGGTCTATGTGGCCCCACAGCACCACCAGCGAGCGTTCCACGGCGGCCCGCACAGCACGGGGCAGATCGTCCTGCCGGGAAGGCTGCGCCCACGGCAGAAGAGCGGGGTAGCAGACACTGAAAGGATCTCGGCAGTCGGACACGGGCAGAGTCTAGGACTTGTTCAGGCGGTCATGTCCGGAGCCGGCTGACGAGGGCGGCTGCGGTGGCGGGGCCGACGAAGATGCAGCCGCGCCTGTCGTACCAGGGCGAGTACTTCCCCGCGGGTGGTGACACCCCGAGCGTCGGTCACGTGCTGGCCGCCGGGCGGGAAGCGGAGTTCGCTGAACCACTCGGCCCCGCAGCCTTCGCAGGGCTCCGCGCTGTGGTCGACCTCGGCGCAGCATGAGCGCCGCGGCGGACCCAGGGCCGGCAGGCCGTCGGATTCCCGTCGGCGCCCGGAGCGTACTGCCACCTGCTGCCGAATGCGGCGGGTCTCGCGAGAGCCGGCCCGTACCGGCAGAGCGCGTCACCGCGGTCGGGTTCGCGGTGGTGCTCCCGTGGGCGGGCACGGGCCCTGCGGTGCGGGTCGGGCCGTGTCGTCCGGTCACTCTGTGGGCGGGGGCCCCGTGTTTGTGGTGTTGCTGGCCGGCCGCCGCGCGGTGACCGTCCGGTGGCCGGCATCCTTTCTCATGCGGTGTCTGCGGTGGTCTGCGGTGTGCTGTTCTGCGTGGATGCTGCGGGGCTGGCCGGCCGCGTAGTCCCTGTCGGTTCCGTTGACGCCGCTGGTGTGGCTGGTTGGGATGGGGTGTTGGTGTCGGCTGGCGGGGTGTGGGGGTGTCGTCGGCCGGTGGTGCGGCCGGTGTTGCGGCCCCGGGTGTTTTTGTTTCTGGGGTGTTTGGTGGGTTTCTCGGCGCCGATGAGGAGGAGTTCTCCTTCGGTCCATCCGGCTGTGAGTGCTGTGGTGTAGGACTGGCGGTAGGGCTCTGTGAGGTCGGCGAGGGCTGTCAGGAGCCGTTGCCGTTCGGCGATGACGGCGGCGAGGGGCCGGATCGCTTCCTGGCGGGCCGCGTGTATCTGGTCGATGCGCTGCATGATCTCGTCCTGGGTCGCCATAGCCGCGCATCGTAGTCCCTTCAACCCTCCCACCCGGCCCGGCCGTTGGACGTGCGTCCCTGCCGGCCGGGTATCCCCGGCCCGCGCGGACGGGTGACACCTGTCGGCGGGCCACGTCGGTCCGGTCCCGAGGCGGGGCGCGGGCGGCTCCGTGTTCCTGCAGGAGCCCCTTCCGTGTGCGCGGGTGACGGGAGTCGTCTGCGTCCGCTGAGCGGGTGCGGTGCGGTCGGGTGGGGGACAGCAGGGTTCTCCTGTTTTGGCGGGTCGTTGGTGGAGCTGAATGGGGCTGGAGTTGAACTGGCTACGAGCTGGGGCCGGTTGTGGGCGAGTGCCCGGGGCCGGTGCAGACCGGGAATGCCGGGCGGTGCCGCTGTTCTTGCCGAGGACGTGTGGTGCGGTGTGCGTGTACTCGGCGCTCCGCCCGCCCGTCTGCCTTCTGGCACATACCGTGTGCGGGGCGACACGAACATGTCCGTGGACAAGTGGTCGGTGGTGTGTGGGGTGTTGAGCGACGTTCTGCAGAACAGGAACGAAGGGCTTGACGACACTCGTGGTGGAGACGTTGGGGTGCGGTGTCCGGAGGCGGGGAAGTCCTTCGTGTGCGACGACATGGTGAACACGAAGGACGAGTGCCAGACGAGTGCCAGAGGAGAATTACGCGGCTGAGTGGGTCCATCGTTTGGTGATGTTCGGCTCGGAGTACGGGGCCGGCCAGGCTTGCAGTCGCACCTGCTCGGTGGTTTCGGGGGTCTGGTCTGAATCGATGTCCGCGTGCACGGCAGCGGCCAGGTTCCTCCGAGAGGCCCGGATGCGGGTCCACCCGCGGGGCATCTCGAATCGTGCCGCATCGGGGAAGTGGTCGGTACAGCCCAGCACGACGAGACGTCCGGACGTCAGATTGAGGCTTGCCTCGACCACGTGGTCGAAGTCGTCGCTGTCGTCGACGGGCTGTTCCGCGAGGACATCGACGCTGACTGCCACGTTGACGTTGACGGCGGTGCCGATGGCCAGGGCGTCCTTGGTGACGCCAAGCCCGTCGGAAACGGTCTGTTCGGTCCATACGTCACTGAGGTCGCCCTCGGACTCGTCGTGCAGGACGTGGATCTGGAAGTAGTCCGCGAAGAGTTCAAGGTTGGTTGCCACGGGGCATCATCGCTGCTGCGCACGACGGGCACGGCGGCGGGGTGGTATCGGCTTCAGGGTGAGGCCGCTGACCGGGTGGTCCGGACATGAACGCTGGCCCGTCTGGAGAGGTTCCGGCTGATTGCTGCAGGTCAGGCGGAGGTGGCGGTGCTGGTGGTGGACTCGGACGTGCTGCTGGTGGAGCGGCAGCTTCGGGCTGGCCGGTCGACATCTGCCGGGCCCTGCGCGCCACCGTCGCCCCCCCCCACGCGGCCGCTGCCACCGTGCTGTCGGTGCGCCTGGCCGCCGCCCCTGACCGCTTCTCCCATCTGCTGTGTCGCAACGTTGACGAGCACGCCCTCTGCATGCGCGCCGGCTGGGCGCGGGACCTCGACCGGCACGACGAGGCCGAGTGCCCCAGCTACGATCACACCACCGGCAAGACACTCCTGCCGTCGTACGCCGCCGAGCTGGTCGCCGCTCACCTCGCCCGCCGCCGCGCGGACGGCTCCGGCAGCCGCGGCCGCTTCTTCGTCGATCCCAGGGACCCCGCCCTTGACGCCTCCGACCGGTCGCTGACCGAGGTGATCCTGCGGGCCTGCCGCCGCGTGGGAGCGAATCCGTTCTGGCTCCACCGCGGTTTCTGCGACGTGTCCGGGATCGGCGGCGGCCCGGCCGCGCTGCTCGACTGGATGACTGCCCGCCGCATGGATGTGGTGATCCTCTCCGGCGAAGGCCCCGACCGGTGACCGACCGCTTCCACCGGCCCCCGCGCTACAAGCCCCGCGGTTGGGGTGAGGGGCTCCGCCGCTGTCTGCGCAACGCGGGCATGTCCGCGTGGCAGCTCGCCGATCTCCTCGGCGTCCACGAGCACGACGTCACCATGGACGCTCTGCCCAACCAGCCCCTGAACGTCGTCCTCGAACTGGCCCGCCGCCTGGACCTCCACCCCGCCGACCTCACGCCGTACGCCGAGGACGTCTACCAACTGCCCCGCTACCGCGACACTCAGAACCCACCCGGGAAACCCGGCCCCGCCACTGACGCGACCGCCGTCCTCAACGCCCTCGCCCACGCCGGCCGCCCGCTCACCGCCGACTACCTAGCCGAATCCCTCGGCTGGGCCTACGACCGCACCGCCGACGCTCTCGAACGCGCCTGGACGCACCCCGATCTCGGCGGCCCGTACGCTCTGCGCCGCGCGGCCCCCCACCACTTCGCCCTCACCCCGCGCGCGGACGTGCTCACCGACCAGCAGATGAACTGGCTCCACCCCGCCAAGCACGACGACCGCTGGCACGGCCCGCACAGGCCCCTGCGACGCGACGTCCTCAGCGACCTGGACGCCAAGATCCTGTTCCGTGCGTTCTACGACGGGTGCGTCTCCCCGGACGACCGCGAGTCAGCGGAGTGGGGCGCCGCCATCGCCGGGCTGATCGACACCGGACTGCTGACCCTCATCGAGGACGGCAGCGCCATCCTGGCCGACGACGTCCGGTACGGCCTCCGTGTCGTCAACGCCAGCGAGATTCCGTCTACCTACTGACACAGCTCATGTCGGGCGACGTGAGTTTGTCAGTGCTCGGCGACACCATTTTTGTCAGTGGCGGGAGTCTGCTGGACGGTCACTTTCTTGTGCGCCAGGCGTCGAATTCCGGCGGTGGTCACGGCGGTTTCGTCGTACGCGGCGAGGGTGCGGTAGAGGGTGGAGCGGTCGACGTCGAGGTGCCGGGCGATCGAGGTGACGGATTCGCCTGTGCCGCGGCGCCGTAGCGCGACGGCGGGCATGTCGCCGTCGGTCGCGGGTGGCCGGCCGCCGTGTCGCCGGGTGCCGTCTCGGGCGGCGGACACCCCGCTTGCTCTAGCCGCTGCGGTATGCCGGGCGCAACCGGTTCAGGGTGGGTTCGGCAGTTCGGGCGGAGGCGGTGCCGCGGGGGTGTCCGGGCGGCGACATCCCACTGACACTTCGATCCGTGGCGAAGATCGCGGCGGAGGTACGGCGGACAGCGGTGGCCCGGCTGGAGCAGCTGCGGACCGACGGGGTGCTGACGGCCGGGCATGTGCGCACTGTCGCGCAGAGCGCCGGGGTCAGCGAGCGGACCGTGTGGCGGTGGCTGTTACCGCCGGCCGCCCGTCCCGTGCGGCAGCCAAGGCCGCGTTACGCGCTCAGCGAGACCGACCGCGAGGCATTCGCGTACTACCGCGGCAACATCGCCGCCCTGCACCGCGCCCGCCAGGCCGTGCTCGACGGGGACGGCACGACGGCCGGTGCGCCCGTGCCCCTGTTTCTGGCCGAGGGCTGGGCCGGCGCCCGGTCAGTGACGCTGCGGACGTTGCAGCGGGCGTTCGGCCAGGAGCTGACCCCAGCCGAGCAGGCGGCGTGGAGGGCCGGCGAGTCCGGCCGGCAGGCGGCCGCGGTGCACCTGCGGCGCCCGGACGCACTGCGCGGCCGGTGCTGGGAGATGGACCACAAGCAGCTGCCACTGGTGGTCCTCCCGCCGAAGGGCAAGGCGATCTCCCCGTGGCTGACCACGGTCGTCGACGACGGCACCCGGGCCCTGCTCGGGTGGGCCATCGCCGTCACCCCGACGTCGGGGACGGTTTTCACCGCGATGCGCATGGCGATGCTGCACGAGCCGGAGGTCTCGCCGTTCGGCGCCGTCCCCGAGCGCGTACGCATCGACCGGGGCCTGGAGTTCGCGGCCGACGACGTCGAGGCGGCCCTGGGCACCCTTGCGGTGGTCATGCACCGGCTCCCGCCGTTCCAGCCGCACCGCAAAGGCAAGGTGGAGCGCCTGAATTTGACCATCGAGCAGACGCTGATCTCCCAGCTCCCCGGCTTCACCGGCGGGCCCCGCGACGCGAGCGGGAAGCTGTACGGGCCGGTGAAGGACTCCGTCGCCGCCAAGCAAGCCGCCGAGGGCCACAGCGACGGGCCGATGCGCATCGAGCGGTTCGTGGACCGATTCGCCGCCTGGGCCCGCTGGTACAACACCGAACGCCCCCACCGCATGCTGGCGGGGCGCATCCCGCTCCAGGCATGGACGGACGACGTCGCCCCGCTGCGGCGCATCGGCGCCGACCAACTGCGCCATTTGATGCTCGCCGCCGCCGACCGCACGATCCAGAAGGACGGCATCAGCTTCCGCTCCCTGACCTACGTCGCCCCCGAGCTGTACGGGCGCGGCGGCCAGCGGGTCCAGATCCGGTACATGCCGCACGACGACCGGAGCATCGAGGTCTACATCGGCACCAAGCACCTATGCACCGCGTACCCGACCGGGCAGCTCACCCCCGAGCAGACCGACGCCTTCCGCGCCCACGCCCGCGCCGAGGCCGATCGCCTGGGCCGCGAACGACGCCGGGCCACGCGCCGCGCCCGGCGCGAGCTCGCGCCGATGACCGGTGACGGGACGCCACCGGCGGAGTCCCGGCTGGTCGCCGCCTCCGACGGCTGTGCCCTCACCCAGTACGACCGCGACCGGGCACTGGCGGCGAAGGCCAGCACCAGCCTGCTCGGACTGACCGACCCCACCGCCGCCCCGGAGGCCTGATGCCGCGCCACTTCGTCGGCCTGGACGGGGCGAACGCCCTGCCCACCGGCCACTTCCAGATGACCGCCCGCATCGTCCGCGACCTGGTCACCAACGCCGCCACCGGCGTCGTCCACGGACCGGCCGGCACCGGCAAGACCTTCGCCGTCGAAGCCGCCCTCGAAGCCCTCGACGCCCTGCCCGCCGTCCAGCGGCCGCAGGTATGCGTCCTGACCTTCCCCTCCCGGCCGACCATGCGCATGGTTGCCGACCAGCTGCTGCGCGAACTCACCGGCACCGAGACACCCTCCTCCCGCAACCGCTTCGACCTCACCACCAAGCTGACCGGACTCCTCGCCACCCCGATGCGCCTGATCGTCGTGGACGAGGCCCAGCGCCTGAACGGCGACTGCATCGAGCTCCTGCGCCACCTCCACGATCACCCCCGCACCCGCTTCGCCCTGCTCTACGTCGGCGGCGACGGCTGCTGGGAAGTCCTGTCCAAGGAGCCGATGCTCCGCTCCCGCGTCTTCCGCCGGCTCCCGTTCTCCTCCCTGGCCCCGGCCAAGGTCCCCGCCCTGATGCGCCGCTACCACCCGATCTACGCCGACGCGGACGCTGCCCTGCTCCTGGACGTCGACGCCTCCTACGGACACGGCACCATGCGCGACTGGGCCGTGTTCACCCACACCGCCGCCTCTCTGTGCGCCGAGCAGAACCTGACGACCGTCAACGAGGCCACCGTGCACAACACGTACGCCCTCCTCGGTGGCGGCCTGCGTGACTGAGGCCCTCCCCGGCACCGACCCGCTCTCCCTGCCCGCCCGGCCCTGGCGCACCGTCTACCTGGTCACCGACGCCTTCGACGAGGTGACCTTGACCCGGCGCCTGGCCGCCCTGGAATCCGCCCAGTGCATCGTCGTCCGCCCCACCCCCGTACGGTCTGCCTCCGACCTGGTGTGGGACGTCCTGACCGCCGCGGGCAAGAACCCGGCCGCCGCCCGCACCCAGCGCATGACCATCGGCAGCGCATGGGTGGCCGCCGCCGCCTGGCTGACCGCCGCCCGCACCGCGCACATCGTCGTCGAGCGCGGCCACCGCCTCTCCGAGAGGGAGGCCGTCCGTCTCGCCGAGCTCGCCGACACCGTCGACGCCACCCTGTGGCTGATCTGGTCCTCACCCCGCGACGCCACCACCATGGGCAACGCCCTCGAAAGTCTGGGCAACTCCCGCCTCCACGGCCGCCGCGGACGGCTTCCCACCACCGGACCCCGCCGGCCCCTGCGCGCCATCCACCTCGACGACTTCTACCGGCTGCTGCCCCTGCCCGACCCGGCCACCAGCCTGCCGCCCAACCCCGACGACGACCCTGCCCCCGACGACGACTGGCCCGCCCTGCCCGACGCGGACTTCCCCCTCTTCCTCGCCGCCTGCCGCCGCCGCCTCGCCGCCGACACCTTCGACCAGCTCAACCACGTCTACCGCTCCGAAGCTCAGCGCACCGACCAATTCGTCCGGCGTCACCCCCACGACCTCGCCGCCCCCCGCTCCGGAACCTTCGCCCGCGCCCTCAACGCCTATCTCCGCGACGAACGCCTCGGCCCCGCCGCCAGCCCGCACCTCGCCCTCATCCGCCTACGCGCCATCCAGGCTTCCCTCCTCAGCCGCGGCGTCCTGCTGCGCTGGCAGCCAGCCGGTCTCGGCCCGGCCCCCGCAGGCCACCTGCCGACCTGGCTCACCCCCACCGTCTGCCGGGCCCTGCGCGCCACCGTCGCCACCGACGCGGCCGCCGCCACCGTCCTGTCCCTGCTCCTGTCGGCCGCCCCCGACCGGTTCGCCCACGTGCTGTGCCGCAACGTCGACGAGGACGGCCACTACCTGTACCTGCCGACCTTCAGCGACAACGCCGCCTACCTCCGCACGGACTGGGCCGCCGAGATCGACCGCCGAGAGGAAGACGAGTGCCCCAGCTACGGACACACCACCGGCAAGACACCCCTGCCCCCGTACGCCGCCGAGATCCTCGCCGCCCAGCTCGCCCACCGCCGCGCCGAAGGCTCCGGCACCCGCGGCCACCTCTTCGTCAACTACAAGGACCCCTCACTCGCCGCCACCGAACGCACCCTGACCGAACTCATCCTGCGCACCTGCCGCCGCATCGGCATCCACCCCCACTGGCTCCACCGCGGCGCCTGCCGCGAGGACCAGCAGATCGGCACCGGTCCCACCCCCCACACCGACTGGATGACCGCACGCCACCTCACCGCCACCGTCCTCGACGACCAGGGCGGCGGCCTGTGAACCGCTGGTACCAGGCACCGCCCCGCAACCGCCAGCCCCGCGGCTGGGGCACCGAAATCCGCCGCCGCCTCCACAGCGCTGGCATGACCAGCTGGGAACTCGCCGACCTCCTCGGCGTCCACGAGAACGACATCCGACTCGACGCCCTGCCCAACCAGCCCCTGCACGTCGTCCTCGAACTCGCCCGACACCTTGACCTCCACCCCGCCGACCTCACCCCGTTCGCCGAAGAGGTCTACTGCCTCCCCCGACACCACCATGTCCAGCAGCCCCCCGACCCCTCCACCGATGCTGACGCCACCGCCGTCCTGAATGCCCTCGCTCACGCCGGCCGCCCGCTCAACGTCGACTACCTCGCCGAGTGCCTGCACTGGGACATCGACCGCACCATCGAAGCCCTCGACCACGCCTGGGCCCAACCCAGCCTCGGCGGCCCGTACGCCTTGCGCCGGGTCGCCCCCGCGCACTTCACCCTCGGCCCGCGCACGGACGTCCTCACCGACGACCAGATGAACGCGCTCCACCCCGGCAACCACAGCGAGACCTGGCGCAACCCCGACGGCACCCACCGCCGGCCCCTCCAGCGCGACGTCCTCAGTGACATCGACGCCGCCGTCCTCTACCAGGCATGGCACGACGGCTCCGTGACCTTCGGGGAGGACGCGGCTTGGGCTCATGCCGTCGCCGGACTCGTCGACGCCGGGTACCTCATCGCCACCGCCGACGGCCAAGCCGTCTTCGCCGATGACGTGCAGTACAGCCTCCGTGCCATCGACGCCGACGACGTCAGCCCTTCCTGACAACAGTCATGTCGCCGACCACTGACAGTCCATGTCGCCAGCCACTGACATCCAGATGTCGTCCGACAACAAACAGCCGTGTTGGTGGGTGTGGTTGGTGGCCGGATGGTTTGGGGGCGGAGGGACAAAGGTACGTCCCCTGTGGGGACGTACGCGGTTTCGCCGCTGAAGAGTACTGGGGGAAGGGGGTGTCAGGTGGCCTGGGTCACGGCGATCGTGGACGACGAGCAGGTTGAGTACCGCCTTTCTGAGCATTCCGGTTGCTACGTCCAGGGCACCGCCGAGAGCGTCTCCCAGCAGGCCGCGCAGGCGGCAGGTCCGCAGGTCGACTACCGCATGAAGGGGGCCGAGACCGGCGCCCTGGTGTGGATCGGCGAAGGCCTTGCGGAAGTCGGCCTCACCCCCGGAACGGTGCTGGACGAGGCCGGCAAGGACGCGGCCCGGGCTCTGACGAGGGGCATCCACCCGGTCACCGGTGAGCGCCTGGTGCGCGCGGAGCTGCGGGCGCACCCGCGCTCCCGGCTGACCGGCGCGCGGCTGGTCGAGGCGGTCGAAGCCGCCGCCGCGGCCGCCGGGGTCGACGATCCGCTGGAGCTCTTCCGCGGCAAACCCAAGCAGGCGGCGAAGTGGGCCACGCTCGTACGGATGGTGACCAGGGAAGGCGAGCGTCACCGGCTCCTGGTCGACACGCTGCACCGCATCGCGCGTGCCGCCGGCCTCGATCTCGCCGATGTCTACGACGCCGCCGAACTCGCCGGAGCGCGCGCTCACCAGGACGAGCGGGTCAGCGTCCGGGTGCGCGCGTACGACCTCGACACGGACATGACCAAGGGTGACTCGGTGCTGTGGGCGATGCTCGCCGAGCGCGACGAGCAGGGGTTCCGGCAACTCGTCCACCAGGCCAAGCGCGAGGCGTTCTCCCAGCTGGAGAAGTGGATCGGCTACGGGTTGGCGAGTGAGGACGGCGAGCTCCACCGCATCGCCACCGGCGGGCTGATGGGATGGACGGTGGAGCACCAGTCGGCCCGGCCGGTCGACGACGAGACGCCGGGCGACCCGCACCTGCACGTCCACATCATCATCGCCAACCTCGCCCGCTGCGAGGACGGGCAGTGGCGCGCGATAGCCAACGGCGGGATGGATCTGCACCGTCATGCCCGGGCTTTCGACGCCCTGTTCAAGGCCCGCGTGCGGGCCCTGGCCGGTGAGCGCTACGGCGTGCGGTACGAGCGGGATGAGACCACGCGGGCGTGGAACGTCGTGGGCATCCCCGTCTCGGTGCGTGCGCACTTTTCCCGGCGTGCCGCGCAGGTCGATGCCGCGGCCGGCGCGGACGCCGGCCGCGACGAGAAAATACGGGTCTCGGCCGAGACCCGCCGGGCCAAGCACGACATCGGCACCGTCGACCTGCGGGCGAACTGGCGGCAGCAGGCGGAGGCCTTGGGCATCGACGTCGACGCGATGGTCGCGGCCGCTGCCCCGGGCCCGCCCGGCCCGGGCAACGGGCTCTCCCACGACGGTCCCAGCGGGCCCCGTGTCCCGCCGCCCGGGCGCATCGCCGCGGAGGTGTTCTCCCCCGACACGGGACTGACCGCGCACGAGAAGACCTTCTCCCGCGCGCAGCTGCTGGCCGCCGTCGCCAACGCCTGCCCGCACGGGCTCGGCGACGGCGATCTCGAAGCGCTCGCCGACCGTGTCCTGGCCGTGAACGGGTACGCGGTCGCTTTGCCGTCACGCGGTCCGGCGGTGATGTCGAACACCGCCCGCTACACCACCTGCGACATCCTCGCCGCCGAGCAGACCGTCGTCGCCCAGGCCCGGGCCCGCTTCCGTGACGGCACGGTCCGCCTGGCCGGCGAGGCCGCCGCGGCCGCCGTGTCGGTCTTCCAGGTCGCCAACGGCTTCGAACTCGCCGCGGAGCAGCGCCGGGTGGTGATGCGGCTGCTGACCGCCGGGCACGGTGTCGACGCGGTCATCGGGGTGGCCGGCTCGGGCAAGACCACGCTGATGGAAGCCTGCCGCATCGGCTGGGACGCCACCGGAACCACCTACGCCGGCGTCTGCCTGGCCGCGGTCGCCGCCCAGAACCTCGCCGAAGGCTCCGGCATCCCCTCCCGCACCCTCGCCTCCCTCCTGTACCGCATCCAGACCGGCCCCGGCCTGCAGGGCCTGGACGTGCTCGTGGTCGACGAGGCGGCCATGGCCGACGACCGTGCCATGGCCGTCCTGCTCGACGCGGCCGCCCGTACCGGCACGAAGGTCATCGGCATCGGCGACCCGCAGCAGCTGCAGGCCATCGGCCCCGGCGGCGGGTTCGCCGAGATCCACCGCATCGTCGGCGGCGAGACGCTCACCACCAACCGCCGCCAGAAGGACGCCGGCGAACGCGCCGCGCTCGAGGTCTGGCGCGACGGTGCGGCCGGCCGCGAGAAGGCGCTGCGCATGCTCGCCGGCTACGGCCGTGTGCACGCCGCCGACACCGCCGACGACGCCCGCGCCGGCCTCCTGGCCACCTGGAACCAGGCCCGCCGCCGGTGGCCCGATCTGCACGACATGCTCGCGCACCTGGTGGTGCTCGCCGCCCGCAACGACGACACCGATGCCCTCAACCAGGGCGCGCAGGCCCTGCGCCGCGCCGCCGGTGAACTCGGCCCCGCCCACACCTACGCCCTCCCGCACCGCCAGAGCCTGACCCTCGCGGTCGGCGACCTGGTGCGCGTGCGCCGCAACGACTACCGCTCCCGCCACGGCGGCGGCCTGGACGTCCTCAACGGCTACCGCGCCGTCGTCACCCGCATCGACCCCGCCCACCGCGTCGAGATCACCTGGCGGCGCACCGCACCCGACGGCACCCGCCACTGCTACGAGCGGGCCTGGCTGACCCCCGCCCAGATCAGCCACGGCGCCCTGTCCCTCGGCTACGCCATGACGATCGCCGCGTCCCAGGGACTGACCGCCGATATGAGCCTGGTGTACGGGCTGGGCGCCAACTCCTTCAGCCTCTACCCGGCCATCACCCGCGGCCGCAGCGAGAACCACCTGTGGCTGCCCGCCGCCGCCCTGGAGGACGAACAGACCCGCGCCGAACTGGGCGAGCCCCGCACCCACGCCGAGCTCCTCGACCGCGCCGTCCACGCCTACGCCGCCCTCCTCAAGCAGGACCGCCCCCCGGGCATGGCCAGCGACCAGCTCCGCCCCGCCCCCGCCCCCGCCCCCCTCACCGCCCCGCCCGCACCGCACTTCCCGGCCTGGAACGACACCACAACCCGCCCGCACGGCACGCTGCCCGACACCCACCTGCGGGCCCGGCTCGACGAGGTGCAGCACGCCGCCGCAGCCGCCGTCCTCGCCGCCGAACGCACCCGCCTCCTAGAAGACACCGCCGAGCCGGATGCGGCACCCTCTCCCGGTGCACGCACGGCCCGTGAAGCCGCCGCCGTCCTCGACGAAGCCGACCGCCTCGCCGCCCTCGCCCAGCGGGAAACCGTGAACAGCGCCGGGGCGGCCGGACGATGGGCGACAGCCCGCCGGGACCACGACCACGCCCGGGAAGCGGTCGCACGCGGCCGGATCGCCCTGCGCGCGGCCGGCACCTCCCGCGCCGCACAGCAGCGCCTCCTCGCCTCCACCGCCGGGCAGATGGCAGCCGCCCAGGCCGAGCAGCAGCGCGCCCAGCACGCCGCCCAGGCTGCACAGCACCAGGCATGGCGCACCCTCACCGGCTCCCCCTACGCCACCGCCCTCCACACCACCGGCACCACCCCGCCCCGCGACCCCCAGGAACTCCAGGAACGTCTGGCGGCCCTGCGCGCCCACCTGCCCGACCTCGCCCGGCAGATCGACACCCGACACGCCGAAGACCTCCGCCACGCCCGGCACGAGGCCGCACGACTGCGCGCCCGCGCCGAGGCCCTGCACGCCGACGCCGACGCACTGCGCGCGGAACAGCAGCTGCGGCAGCAGATCGCCGAGCACGCCCCGCACCAGCACCGCGCGGAACAGGCCGCTCGCGAGACAACCGTGCCGCCGGTGCGCCCCCCTGGTGCCGCATCACCCTCCCGGCAGGGCAGCGAGTATGCGCTGCAGCCCCGCACGACAGCGGCCCCCGGCCGACGGCGATGACCGGGGGTGTATGAGTGTTCCGGGCGTTGCCGAGGCTCCGAGTCCGTGCGCGGACAGGCTTGTCGAACGGCACAACCCGGCCCTCGTCCGGGGGCTGCCCTGGTGCGGGGCCGGCTGGGAGTTCTACCCGTTGTCACAGATTCGCTCGGATGCCGTCTCAGCGGCATTGGCCAGCCCCGTTCGCTGACAGAGGCAGCCCGGTCAGTCTCGGCGGTAGTCCTCGTGCAGCCGCCAGCCGGCGGGGTAGTGGAGCGGCACGTCTTCCCGTGCCCGTTCGAGGACCGTGTAGTGGTCGGTGATGCCTGGTCGGCCGAGTTCCACCCAGTTGTCCACGAGGGTTTGGAGGTCGTCGGCGATGGCTTGGTCGCCGGTGTGGTGGAGGTGGCCGGTGCGCTGGATCCAGGCGGCGCCTCGGCGGGGGGTGTGGAGGCAGGCCATGCCCTGGGCGGGGTCGAGGCCCTGGATGCGGGCGCGGGTGGTGCGGCCGGTCCGGGTGCCGAGGCGGAACCACAGGTCGTAGTACGCCTCCGGCTCCAGGGCGGGGCCGGCGTTCTCCCGGGTGGTCAGTGGCCGGGGCTCCAGTGGCTGTGTCAGGGCGGGGGTCTGTCCGGCCGGCCATACGTAGAGGGGGCCTGCGGCGGACATGAAGTCACTGGACGCCACGCCACGGCCGACGAGTTGGGAGCCGTCGCGGGTGACGGCGAGGGTGGGGTGGAAGCCGCCGTGCGCGACGGGGGCGACGATCAGCCCGTCTTCGGTGAGCTGGTCGAGCCAGTGGGGGGAGATGCCGGTGACGCCGCAGGTGACCACGATCCGGTCGTAGGGGCCTTTGGCGGGGTGGCCGAGGTAGCCGTCGGCGGGCAGCGCGGTGACGTTCTTCTGACCGGCCCGCTTAGCGGCGCGGGCGGCCTCGGTGACGATGACGGGGGAGACGTCGATGGTGACGACTTCGGTGCCGGTGATGGCGGCGATCAGGCTCGCGTTGTAGCCGGTGCCGGCTCCGACCTCCAGGACCCTCATGCCGGGGGCGAGGTGGAGGGCTTCGAGCATGGCCGCGATGACGCGGGGCTGGGAGGTGGAGCTGTACCGGCCGGCGGCGTCCTGGCTTGCGGGGACGTGGGTCATCAGGGCGGTGTCGGAGTAGATGTGCGCCAGGAGTTCCGGGCCGGGGGCGTCGGGGACGGGGACGTAACGGCCGCTGGTGTAGTAGCCGCCGGGCAGGAACAGGTGCCGGGGGACGGTGGCGAAGGCCCGCTGCACGTCGCTGGTGCGGATCGCGCCGCGCTCGCGCAACCGGGCGGCGTAGGCGGCCATGCGGGTGGCCAGGGACGGGCCGGTGGTGGTCTGGTCGGTCACGGGGCTCCTCCGGGAGGGACGGTCAGGGTCGCGGTGAACGTGCTGATCGTGTGCGGGTCTTCGCCGACGGGCGCGCCGTCGGCCTCGACCCAGGCGTGGGAGGTGAGCGGCGGGAACCGTACGCCGCTCTTCCACTCGGGCCAGGTGCCGGCCAGGCGGCACAGCAGAGCGGTGGCGATGGAGCGGGGCAGGCAGCCGTAGCCGCTGCCGCAGCGGGGGCTGACCGTGCACACCACCGTCCGGGCGCGGGCGGCCTGGGCCGTGGTCGCGGGCGTGGCCCGGTGTGCGAAGAGGGCCAGTGCGGTCTTCAACCGGGCCGGGCGGGTGGCGAGCACTGCGGTGATCAGATGGGCCGCGCCGACCGCGAGGTGGCCTGCGGCCTGTTCGCGTGTGCTGAGACGGACGCGTTCGGGCAGGGCGACGACCGTGCTCATCGCCGCTCCAGCAGCCGCAGGCCGGTCAGGCCGGCGATCATCGCGCGTACGTCGTGTGCCGCCCGGTCCCTGGTGGTGCCGTAGGCGGCGGTGAGGGCAGTCGCGGCCTCTTCTTCACCGTGGCGGATGAGGAGAGCGAGGGCGGTGGCGGCGGAGGCGTTGAGCGTGAAGTAGTGGCCGGTGCGGGTGTTGAACAGCATCGGCGAGCCGTCGGCGTTGACCTGCTGGACACCGTGCCGCAGGTGGAAGGGCATGAGGCGACTCCTCCGGTCAGGGACGGGCGGCGCGGAGCCACAGCTCCAGGGCGACCGTCTCGGTGATGAACGCGGGCGGGACGCGGTGGGCAGCGGCCTCGGCGATGCCCCGGCGGACCGCCGTCTCGTCGATCAGTCCGGCTTTGCCGAGGGCCGAGCCGTGGAACAGCCCGATGACCTCGTGATGGTGGGCGGCGAGACCGGCGTGGATGTCGTGGTTGTAGTGGCCCTTGTCCCGCCGGATCAGCAGGCCCGGCGGCCCCAGCGGGGCAACCGCCGCTGTGAGCAAGGGCTTTGGTGTCCACGGATCGGTTCTGTCCTCCGGTCGTGTCGCCAGCGCCGTTTCGATGACGGCGCGGTCCAGGTAGGGGAAGTGCCCGGAGATGCCGGCCGTGTCCATGACGTCGCGGTACAGACTCGCGCGGCGTGCGACCGACCGGATCCGCATCACGGCCCCGTGCACGGTGACGTCCTGCGACACCGGTTCAGCACTTTCCGCGGCTGCCAGCAGCTCTCGCCGCAGACTGCCGGTCACCTCCCGTGTGGTCCAGGGCGGGAGCTGCGGCGTCGCCTCCCACCCCGCCAGGGCGGCGGCTGGGCCGGCCGCAGTGGTCAGCCGGTCAGCTGCGCGGCGCAGCCACTGCCGGTAGGTGGCCGTGGACGCCGCTGCCGCGGCCTGGGCGAGCCGGAGGCTGCTGGTGCGGTTGAGGGCCGCATGGCCGAGCAGGTGCCACCAGGCGCGGTACGGGCTGCGGCGGGCCGCCGGGAACAGGTAGGACAACGGTGCCACCAACGTCTCGTCCCCGCCCTGGCCGTTGAGGTGCGCACCGCTACCACGCCCGGCGAGCACGCGCAGGGTGTGGCGCAAGCGGGCCGCCGAGGACGCGAACGGGGCGGGCTCGTCGAGCGCGAACTGGGCGTCCTTGAGGTCCTGGAAGATCTGCGGATAGCCGCCGGGGCCGAGGACCAGGTGGTCCGTCCCCTCCAGCAGGCCGGCCGCGCGGCGGGCCCATCGCTCGTCGGGGTTGTCCGCTGCCCTGGAGCCGACGGTGACCAGCAGTGTCGTGGAAGCGGGGCGCGCCCGGGCGGCCAGGGCGGCGAGTGCCGCCGAGTCCAGCCCGCCCGACAGCTGGACGCTCGCCACCGGTGACGACGCCACCCGGATGGCGACTGCCCTGGCCAGTACGTCCCGTAACCGCTCCGCCCCCAGGTTCAGGGGTAGTTCGGCAACGGGTGGAGTCCAGTAGCGGGTGATGTCCAGTTTGCCCGTCGGGGTCAGCGTGGCCTTGCAGCCCGGAGGGACGGGCCTGATGCCCTGGTAGGGGCTGCGGCTGAAAAGCAGCGGCGCGGGCGCGTGGGGGGCGAGCATGCGCAGGGCCACCCATCGCTCGTCCACCCCGGCACCCGCTTCCCGGGCCAGGCGGCGCGAGCTGCTGCACAGCACCACAGTGCCGTCGACGTGCGCGTAGTAGAGCCGGTTGAGGCCCGCGACGTCTCCGCGAGCGGTACGGGCGTGCCGGCGGGAGGTGAGCAAGTAGTAGCTGCCGGGCAGCGCGGACAGCTCCTCGTTGTCGCCGGTCTCGGCGGCCTTGGCGGTCAGGTCCCGAAGGCGGGCGGTGCTGACCGGGCAGAATCCGATCAGCACCACCTTCAGCGGACCGGCCGCGACCGTCCGCAGCCTCTGCCCCCACCCGAACGCGATCAGCCACGGCCGGCCGGAGCTGTGCCGGAGAGTGCGGGCCGCGTCCTGCTCGGCGAGCCGCAGAGCCATGGGCCCGGCAGCGTCGTGATCGGGCAGGACACAGAACCACGGCGGCCTGTGCGCACCGGCCGCCTCGGTCACGAGCTGTGAGACGGAGCGACGGACGGCGTGTAGTACTGGCCCGCGTCGGAGTCGTCGCTCTGGCCGACGCTGACGTCCCCGAGGGTGTCGGCGGCGAACGTGCCCACCGGTGTCACCTTCGGCGCCTCGTACGCGGGCCTCGCCGTCTCCCGCTCGTCACCGGACTTCTCGCTCATGACGGTTCCCCTCTCCTTGCCGGTGCCGGACCTCACTGTCCGCCACGGTGGCCGCCCGGCCGGCTGGCCTGGCGGTGGTACAGGGTGGTGCGGCCTGCCCGGCCGGACCCGCGAAGGAGAGTCACCGGCGGGGCAGGGGCTTGGTCACGGCTGCTTCTCGCCGTGGAGGATCGCGCCCAGCGGCACGGTGCTGGCCGGATCGGACAGCGCGCGCACGGCTTCCTCCAGACGGCCGGGGTCCGCGCCGAGGTGGGCGATCGCGGCGGAGGCCAGTTCGCCGGCCAGCGTCGCCTGGAGGAAGGCTTCGTGGTGGTGCTCGGCGACCGCGACGGCCACCGCCTCCAGAGAGGAGAACGCCTTGCGCCGCATCGTCTGCCGGGGCGGATTCCCGAAGGTCATCATCACCACGACCTCACGTGAGGCCGCGTCGAAGCGCACGCTGAACGGCAGCCGGCCGCCGGTCTCGTCAGCCATGGTCTCCACCTCTCCCGTACGGCACGCGGCAGCGGATCTGCTTGCCGACCGGCGTGATGACGGTGTGCCAGCCCGGTGCCAGCTGGTCCAGCAGGGGCAGCCCCCGCCCGGACTCGGCCGACGGGTCGTCCAGCCGCACCTGGGCCCGGCGGGGCAGGTGTCCGCTGTCCGGGTCGTGGACCTTGACCGAGACCGCGACGGGCTCGGCTGCGACCTCCACGACCAGGGGCACGAAGGGGCCGCAGCGGGCCACCGCGTTGCCGATCAGCTCACTCGCCACCAACTGCGCGTCCTCGGCGACCTCATGGGCCACTCCGGCCTCCCGCAGCGCCGTACCGGTCATACGCCGTACGCGGCGCAGGTGTTCGGCGCTGGAGTGCATGTGAACCGCGAATCCGCCGGGCCTCCGGGTGAGGTAGAAGCCTGGGACAGCCGGAGCTCTCTCGTCCGCCATGGTGGCCATGGCCCCTCCGTCCGCACAGGCTTCCGCCCGCGCAAGATCGATTCAAGTGCCGTACCAGGAAAGCCAGTTGGCTGCCCTGGCGGCCTTTCCGTAGAGGATGGACCCAATCCCCCCGAGGGGGCAAGATTTCCACCTAACTCGTTCGGGTGATCTGAAGAGGGGGCTCCCGCTCTCCCGGCGGTGGTGAAACACTGCGCATATGCCCAACAGCCCCGTGGTACCGACGATCCGGCGCCGCCGTCTCGGCTCCGCACTGCGCAAGCTCCGCAACGACGCCGGCCTGACCCTCGACGGCGCGGCAGCGGCCATGGGCTGGAAGGCACCGAAGATGTCCAAGGTCGAGAACGCGGCCGCCGGCATCCGCCCCGCCGAGGTCACCGACCTCCTCAAGGCGTACGGCGTGACCAGCCCCGAGGTGTTCACCGCGCTGGAGAACCTCGCGAAGGACGCGGGCAAGAAGGGCTGGTGGCAGACCTACAGCGGCATCATGTCGCCCTCCTACGCGGACTACCTGTCGCTGGAGTCCGACGCCGAGCGGGTCTGCGAATGGTCGCCCACCCTCGTCCCCGGCCTGCTGCAATGCGCCTCGTACGCCCGCGAGATGATCGCGGCCTCCGCCGTCACCCGCACCCCCGAGGAGGTCGCCGCGCTCGCCGAGGTCCGCATGGCACGGCAGGCCGTCCTCACACGCCCACAAGGACCGCTCCAGGTGTGGGCCGTGATCGCGGAAGCCGTACTGCACCAGCGATTCGCCGTGCGGCCGGCCACCATGCGCGAACAGCTCCGGCGGCTCCTCGACGTGGCGGAGCTGCCCAACGTCACGCTCCAGGTCATGCCCCTGGACGCCACCCCGCACCCCGGGGTGGTCGGGGGATTCACCGTCGTGAACTTCCCCGGCCCCATGCCGGACCTGGTGACCGTGGAGAACCTCAGGGGCAACTCCTACGTCGAAGGCGTCGAAGACGTCCGCATCTTCTCCGGCTCCTTCGAACGGATCGTCGCCGCAGCACTCCCGGTGGACGACTCCCTGGCACTGATCACACGCGTTGAAGAAGGCAGCCCAAAGTGAACGGACCCAAGGCGGAGCTGTACGCGCACGACCTCTCCGCCGCCACCTGGCGCAAGTCCTCCCACAGCGGAGGCGAGGGCAACTGCGTCGAGATCACCGATCTCCCCGGCGGCGGCCTCGCCGTCCGCGACTCCAAGGACACCCGCCTCCACCCCCTCCGCTTCACCGCCGAGGCATGGGACGCGTTCCGCGTCGGCGTGCTCAGCAGGGACCTCTACGCAGTGCGGCGTTCCCCTTCCGCGCTCCAGCCCGCGCTGACCCAGATCGGCTCCCGAGCAACGACGAAACCCGCCCGTTCAGTTCTGCGTACGGTGCAGGCGGCCGGCCGGCCGGGTAGCCAGGCGCACCGCCTGCGGCCCCCGCACGCGTAGACGGCTCATTCCGTTCCCGGCCGGGCTGCTCCTCGTTACCGTGTCATCATGCGGAAAATCGAGGTCCATCTGAGCGACGAGGCCTACGCCGATCTCCAGCGCGCGGCCGCGGACAAGCACATCGACCCGGAGGCATACGCCGGCACAGTCCTGGAGGACAACCTGACGCGCGCCCGCTTCCTGGAGGGCGCGCAGGACTGCATCGACCAGCACGCCGACGAGTTCGCCGCCCGTTTCGGGCCGGCGGCCGCTGCCGACCGCGCCGCGTGACGGGGACCGCTCTGCCGTGCAGCTGACGATCGACCGCGCCTGGCTCCTCGAAATCGCCCAGCAGCGGCTCCCTGCAGACCCACAGATTTCGGACTGGGGCTCGACCGGGGCGGCGGTGGCCCGCCACGCCGACGAGGTCATGGGAGTACCGGTCTACACCGAGCCCCACCACCGGGCCGCCGCCCTCTTCCAGAGCCTCCTGCGCATCCCGGCCCTTGAACACTCGAACGAGATCTTCGCCCTGTCCGTCGCCTCCGGCTTCCTGCGCGCCTGCGGCCTGACCGTCACCGTATCCAGCAAGGAAACCGCAGACCTCGTCGAACAGACCCTGGCCGGTACAGCCGACGTACGCCAGATAGCCGCCACCCTCAAGGACTGGGCCGGATGACCACAGGCCCCGGAGTCGCCGTGCCGGCACGGCGACGTCGCGCTCGGCGGACGGAGGAACTGTCCGGTCCCGGGTGCACCCGGACCACCAGGCGCTGCTGGACGGTGGCGTTGGCCAGGCCCGATCCCGATCGACCGAGACCACATTCGCGCCCCAGTGGCTCGGCCGCGAGGCCAACTCGCGCACGTACACGGCGATGTGGGCCTGGTTCGCGGTCAGAGGGGCGACGCCCGCTCACACCTCTCCGGGTACTCGGCCAGTCCCCCGATGCATAGGCGCCGATTGTCCGGGGCGCGCCCCAGGTCCGTCCCCACCCGCAGCCACAGGGTGGGCCGGTCCTCTGAGCGCCGCTGCTCCTGCTGTGCCCGAGCCGGTGCAGAGCCGGATCGCCGGTGTCGGGTGGCATGTGCTGGAGCGCGGCAGCGCCGCAGGCAGAGGCGTGCCGTGGTGCGTTCAGCCGGCCGCTGGGGTGTTCGCTCCGGGGCGTATCCCGGCGAAGCGGGTGGTGAATGCGGTGAACGCTGCTGCAGGTTCCGCGAATCCGTGAGCACCGATTCCTGCGGGAACGTTGGAATCCGCGCCCGGTGAGCACTGAGCGCGGCGGTGGAGGGTCAGCCTTCGGCCGCTATCGCTCTTGTGCTGCTCACGGTCAGCGGCCGGTCCTCGGTGCCCAGTCAGGGTGCCTCCATGCCGAGCGCGCCCAGGCTGAGCAAGGTCCAGCTGTTGGGTGTCTTGCTCAGCCTGGGCAGCCGGGTGTTCTATGCGACTTCGCGTTCGGCGAGGAACGCGTCGAGGAGCTGGAACATCACGTCGATCGTGTGTCTTTCGTCTGCGGGCGGCAGGTCCCACATGTTGTCCCACCCGTTCGGCAGGGCGATGTGGAGGACTTGCCCAGCCCATGCGTGGTTGCAGTCCTGGCCGCGGCGGGTGACCAGCCATTCGCGCCAGCCGGCAAGTCCGGGACTGCCGTGACGGACCGCATGCTGGTCATATCCGGTGAGGAAGGCTGCCAGCACAGCGAAGGACGTCTTCCCGACGAACATGCCGGGCCGTTGCCGGACGGAGGCGAAGTACTCGCGCTCGCTCAGTTCCTGGAGGTGCTTCATGCCGTGCCTTCCTGGGGCTGACCGCTTCGTGGGAGGAAGCGTCCGTCGGGGCCTCGGGGCGGAACGCCATCAGCAGGTTTCACTTCTGCATCCTCTTGTCTGTCGAGCGGGATGATCTCAACGGTCCGGTTTTCTTTCCACCACTGGTCGAGGGCCTCCTGAGTCCAGTAGTTGCGGCCGCGCCAGCGGTCCGGCTGGGGGAAGTCCTTCACTGTCGAGACGGAGTTGGGCTTGATCCTCAACTGGGCGGCCACCTGTTCGGTGGTGAACCACGGCTGTCCGTCCGGAGCTGCCAGGACCTCGTCCACGGCTGTCGGGTCAATCTTCTTGCGCATCTCGCGACGCTTCTTCCTTTGCTCCTCCTTCCGCTGCTCGGCCAGTTTCAGCTCAGCTGGCAAGTCGTCACACTCCGGGCAGAAGACCTGCGCCGCGCGGCCGCAGTGTGAGCACTGCATGACCCGTTCTTCGCGGCAGCGCTTGCATCGTTGAGGCTCGTTCTTGCGTTTACTCACTGGGCGGGTCCAGCAGTGTTCGAGAGCCGCGGGGTCTGAACCGCGAGAAGCGCGACGAGGGTTGCCAGCGCGCAGAGGAGCTCGGTGATCGGCCGGACGCCGTCCCTGAGACAGAGGATCAGCACAATGATGACGACCAGGGGACGGACGCCAGGGAACGGCAGTCCAGCACCGCAGGAGCGCGTCGACCTGAGGCTGAGAGCCATGGAGACCTCCACGTGTAGGGCTTCGAAGGCTGCGTTTTGCGGCCCGCAGGAGATTCCTATCGGCCTTCATGTCAAGCAAAAAAGAGGTGGCCAGAACCGAGGTCCGCTCCCTGATCTCCCGGCGTCTTGCGACATAAGGGTCCATAACAATCTGTGGATGTCGGAGACGTTGGGCGCTCGCCCATGACTAGACCGTCGCCGAGATCTGGGGCAAGCCCCTTCCAGGACCAGCGACTGGGCACCACTAGAGCTGCGCGGGGTACGACGAGCGTCGGGATGCCGGGCACGGCGGAGTGCCGGCCGCCGAAGCTCCGAGTCCGTGCACCGGCAGGCATGTCGAACGACACAACCCGGCTCCGCCAACCGACGCCGATCTCGCGGCCGAGTGACCGCCCTGCCCGGGCGCTGCGGCTCGCGCGGTCTGGGCGGGCCGGGGCCGGTGGTCGGCGGGACCGGTGGCTGATGCTGCTTCGCGTGCGGGCCGGTGGGCGGGTGCGGCGCCGTACGAGGGCGGGATCGGTAGCTGATGTGCCCCCATTGCTGCCGTGACGAGGAGAAGACCGGGGAGGCGTGGCTGGTGCCGGTGGGGGTGCCGCCGTTCGGCCGTGGCCGGCCGCCCGGCTGCCTACCTCCCGCACCTGCGTGACCGCAGCCGGGCGCCGCTGTTCCGCCCGTTCTGTGGCCGGGGTTCCGAAGGGGGGATCGAGGGGCTGCCGTGGTGGCGGCGGATGACACGCCGGTTCGGGTACCGGGCCGTGACGGACTCCAAGCGGTGGCGGCCGGTTCTCCCGCCTCGTGTGCGACACGAAGAGAGGACCGGCCAGAACCCGGCTATGACCTGCGGCTTCGGGTGATCGGATCCGGTTCCTGGGATCGGATATGGGGTTCGAGGAGTCGTCATATCCGGCTCCTGCAGTCCGGATATCCGGACTGCAGGAGCGGCAAGCATGTCCTAGAAGTACATGTCGCGGAGGTTCAGGGATCCCGCTTCCGATACGGTTCGCATGTACTCATGGGACAT
This sequence comes from Streptomyces gamaensis, assembly GCF_042656465.1. Lineage (NCBI taxonomy): Bacteria > Bacillati > Actinomycetota > Actinomycetes > Kitasatosporales > Streptomycetaceae > Streptomyces > Streptomyces gamaensis. The sequence continues at coordinate 3,067 of NZ_JBHSPB010000024.1, read as the reverse complement.
GCCGCACGACGGACGACCGGAGAGATATGGCACGCCCTGCGCAGCAGCCGAGCCACCGCGACGGCGACGAACCCCGCAAGCGGGCGCGCTTCGGCTACGTCGCCGGCTACAGCACCATCGACAACGCCCGGCTCGAAGCCCTGGCGGCCGCGGCCGAGCTGACCGACCGTGAGTTCCGGGTCCTGATGTGGTTCGTCGGCGCGAGCCCGGGACCCAACCAGCCGGTCATGCAGACCACGGGGCAGATCGCCAAGCGGCTCGGCACCAGCCCCGATGCCCTCGGCCGGATCGAACGCAAGCTGGTCAGGCGCCGGCTGCTCTTCGTCGCCGAGGAGTTTGGCCGCCAGAAGTTCTACAAAGTCAGCTCGTACTTCGCCAGCCAGGAGGAAGCTCTCGGGCAGCGCAGCACCATCCGCGCCTACAACCCGCCGGACATCCCCGGCCTCGATACGCGACCCGGCCTGTGAAGGGGGATCCAGAATGAGTGACAGCGGTGACCAGACGGCGCTGACGGTGCTGCGTGAATCCAGGGGGCTCAAGCCGAACCAGCGGCTCCTGCTCCAGCTGTACGCGGTGGCGCCCAAGCTGCCCAGCGGGGCGGTGAAGCAGACGGCCACCCGCCTTGCCGGAGAACTCGGCTGGACGCCGACACTGTTCTCCCGGGTACGCAAGGACCTCGTCGAGGCCGGGTGGCTCGAAGAGGTGGACCGGGTCGGCAACATCTCCGTCTACCGGCTGGGGGAGAAGGCCACCGGCGAGCGTCGGGTCGTCCCGCTGCGTTCGGCCTGACGGGGCATCGCGGGCCTGCCGGCAGCCGGCCCGCGGGCGCCGGACAAGGGCCGCCGGGCCGGGGCAGCCCTCGTGGGCGCAGCCACAGGCTCGGCAAACGACGCCGCCGAACCGCCACCGCACGTCGGAGAAGGAGAACAGGACATGACCACCGTCGTGGAGGGACAGCTGTACCGCGACCTGGCGCCGGATATGAAGCCCCGGGACAGGCGCATGCGCGTCGTCGAGGTAGGGGACACGCACGCGCAGCTGATCGTCGAGCACGACCTGGGCGGCCAGGCCGGCAAGAAGACCCGCGCCAGCATCGCCCGCCTCCGGTCGGCCGCCTTCGAGCTGCTGGAAGACCCGGTCGACACCGACTCGTTGTACCTGGCCCTCCTCGCGGCCGTCAGCGAGGCACACAGCCCCGGTGCCACTCCGGCCGACTACGCCCGAGCCGCCCATCGAGTGGTCGTAATCCAGCAGAAGACACCGACAAGCCCGCCGGACGCGGTCGGCAAGTGACCTCCAGCCGGCGCCGCATGACCCCGGCATCGCCAATGACGCGAAGGTTGCCCCCAGCACAGCGGAAGGCCCAGCCCAGGCTGATCCTGGGGTACGCCTCCGTCTCCACTGGCGAGGGCACGTACGGACCAGATGCCGGACCGACTCCGCCTGCCGCTCGCACTCCAGGTGCCTGCGCACCGACTTGGCGTCCGGACTGTCGTCCGGCGTGAGCGCGCCGGAAGCCGGCGAAGGAAGGTGGTGTCTCATCGCCTTCGCCGGCCACTGATGGTCGTGGTCAGGGGGACGGGGGGCCGTCCGGTACGGCGACGGCGGTCACGAAGCAGCTCCAGGCCGCGTCGGGGAAGGCCAGCCTCGCCCTGTCCGGGCACTTCGAGTCCCGGACCGGCATGAGGCCGGGGATCTTCTCGACAGGGACCTGAAGACACTGGCCGCCGTTGCCGCTGTGGGTGCTGGACCGCCAGGATGCTATGGACAAGTCAGGGTGTTTGGTCGACACGGGTACAAATCCTCAACAGTCTTGCGGATAAAGGCTCTTGACTCTTCCTGGCCAAGAGCATGGAAACGCAGTTGATCATAGAAAAGAGCCAAGTTCGAGACTCGTCTCTTGTCGCTGATGAACACCCCGGGGCTCCCGGCTTCGTCACGCCATGCTTGTTTGGTGCCGTTCGACCGGGTCCACACCACCACTGTCCCTGTGTCCACCAGGCCAGCGCTGTCCGCGAAGCGCAGGATTCTCAAATCGACGTGCGCCTCGTGGGAACGGTCGATCAGGTGCAGAAGCTGTTCGCGCATCACCTGTGAGCTGCCGGTGACTACCTGGAGAGCGGATTCCCAGAGAATGCATCCAAAGTGCGGCGGGTCGGGTGACCGGAGAGTCCGGCGGAGCTCGGCCCGGTAGGTGATCTTGTCTTCCAGTGAGCCGCCGTAGAACTGCAGGCCGTGCTCAAGAGCGGCCCGGGTGTGCTCCGGCGTCTCCAGAACCGCGGGCACGATATTGGTGACATGGCAGATCGCGCTCGCGCGCGACTGAGAGCGCAGGAACCGCTGCCAGCGTGGGGAGTCGGGGTTGTCGTCGAGCTCGTCGCGGAGCTTGAAGATGACCCCTCCGGCTTCCAGGGCCTTGTCGATACGGCGGGCGGTGTCACGGCGGGGGACGTGACGGCCCTTCTCGAAGTGCGCGATGTATGTGTGGTCGACCGCGATGGCCTTGCCGAGCATCGCCTGCGTCCACCGCTTGGCCTCCCGGCGCTCCTTGATGGCCGCGCCGAGCTCGGCCTTACGCCTCTGGTACGCGTCAACCGGCTCAACAGCAGGCATGGTTGCATCCCCCACTTGAAAGAAGCAGCTCTTCAAGTCCTGAACAGGGCTGAGCCTATGGGTCCTGCCGGATACTGGTGAGCGGAACCGGGAAGCTCCAACTCCGGCCGCTTGACGCTGTATTCGAACTTCTTCTCGTCTGATTCCCGCTCCGCGGTGCGTCACACCTCACCCGACGGGAAGACGAGGGCGTCGAGCGGTTTCCCGGTCTCCAGCCGATGGACCAGGCACCCTCACCCCTTTCGTGCGGGGTCCGTCCGGTTCAACCCCCGTGCTGCGCCGCGCGTCCCCTGCGCGGCCCCGAAGGAGAACCGACTCATGCCCGCCTTCCCTGGCACAGCCATGACCTACGGACAAGGGTCCGTCCCGGTGCCGTACTCCAGCATCACCGAGGACGGCTCCGGGATCCTGCAGTCCGTCAGGACCGCCCTGGAGGCTCACCCGTCGCCGACGG